>DASQPD010000187.1:0-57765 GCA_035644135.1 Pyrinomonadaceae bacterium | reverse complement strand
CGCGGGCGCCAGAATGTAGGGAAAACCTTCTCGAACAATACTCAACTGCTTTTACTAACTCCAATAGTAGTGGTTATTCTCGGCAAAAAGGGGACGTGCATTGTTTCAGTCACGTCCCCAAAAGTTATTCGTCAGATAGGGAAACTTTCCCCGTCGCATCAGTGGCTTAAAGCCTGTGTTTTCCGGTATTGCATCATAATGGAATACATCTGGTCCTTGAGAGCTAACTTCTTCTTTTTGAGCGTAATCTCCTCCAGTTGTTCTTCGTCGCTCGGATAGGAAAGAGCTGAAAGTTCACTTAATCGTTGTTCGTATCTAGTGTGTTCTCGTGCCAACTCACGAAACTCGGGATCACGAGTCATCAGCTCTTCTTTCAAACTATCCGTCGTTGCGATGTCCATTTCGGTCATGTCTCCTTTCAGACGATGGAACTGGCAAGATTCTTGCAGAGGCGATTTTCAAACCGCCAGAGTTTGTTCGCGCGGAAAAATGGTAGCCCAACTAACAAATCAGATCAAGCAACTAACCTGACCTAAGTGCCAGTTAGAGTTTCAGACTCATGACCAGGGCGTCCTCCACTGGCGCTGAGTAATAGTTTGGGCGGCGCGCAACCTGGCGAAAACCACACCTTTCATAGAGGGCCTGCGCGGCAAGATTTCCCGCTCGTACCTCCAAAAAGGCCACGATGCCGCCGTCGACCCTCGCAGTTTGGACGATTTGATTCAGCAAAATGCTTCCCAGACCCTGCCTGCGAAATTCCTGCCTGACAGCAACATTATTAATGTGAATCTCGCCTGCAACGAAGCGGGCAACAATGTAGCCGAGAATGCTGATGCTGAGGTCCTGTTTCTGTCGGGGGCGGGCCACCAGCATGAACTCACGGTTTGGGCCATGCAGCTCAGCGTAGTAAGCACTCCAACCCCAACGGCTCAACCCGGATTGCTCCTCAATCTCGACCACCTCGAGCAGATCGTGCTCGGTCATGCGCGAAATCAGAAACTCCCGCTTGATTTGTTCAACTGTCGGCTGCGTTGTGGCCATGGCTTTTTAATTCCGCGTCCGAAGGCCTTACGTAGAATGCCAGTAAAGAGTTTGGGTCGCCGGTCTCGCCTTGTTCCAGCCTCACTTGAGCAAGCGCAGCGACATGGCGTGCCAACAGCGGTTCGGCTGGAGCCAGCGTCCATCCGTCTTGCTTTAGTCCCTGCTCCGCCTTCTGTAACTCAGTGAAGCAAATTCCCTGTTCCTGAGCAAATTCCTGTAGGTACAGACTGCGAGCCTGGGCGCCTTCACCACACCAGCGAATACTTGGCTCGTTGCCGTATTTATTCAGAAGCTCCGCCGGCGAAATATGCGACGGTTGATCCAACTCAACAACTGTTCCGTCAGGCATGACGGCAAGCTTTTGCGCGAACAATTCGCCTCGACCAGCGGGCAGGAGCGCTACCGTCACCGCTGAAACGCCGCCCGCGCGGGCGACAGCCTGAAGAGTGGGGATGCCGGCGCAGGGGCGATCCAGCGTCGCAGCCAGACCCTTCACGGTGGCCAGCCCGATTCTGAGGCCGGTGAAACTTCCGGGACCGCTGGCAGCGGCGAAAAGGCTTACATCCTCCAACGAGAACCGGCTGCTCACTAATACCTGGTCGATTTGCTTCAGGAGAGTATTGGAATGGGAAGTCAGGTCCTCGCCAACCGCTGAGGCTAATAGCTCATTTGCCCGTGTCAGGCAAACACTTCCACGGCGGGTCGCTGTTTCGAGACTCAGGATAATCGAACTCTCAGGCATCGCTAACGAATACGTACGATCCACAGATTACACAGATTACGCAGATTAAAGATCAAAAGTAAAAGAGCGGTGTTGCGCCACCAGGTTTTTATGGCGTGGTCCGGTGTGCATTGTTTGTTCCCTCATTTTGATCCACAGATTACGCAGATTAAAGATCAAAAGTAAGAGAGCTGTCTTGCGCTTTCCGGGTTTATGGCGTGGACCAGCACCTTAACTTAATCTACATAATCTGCGTAATCTGTGTAATCTGCGGATATGGATTACTTGACTTGAGCTGAACCGAATTACCGGATCTTCATTGAAGGGTCGCCGAAGAAGACCCAGGTGCGGCGCACATCGATGTCAAACGTTGCTGCCTTCGCAGTCTTGATCGCGTCGCCCAGGGCGACCGACTGCGAGCCGTACAACGTTGTGTACAGCTGCGTGCTCATCGCGTGCTGCCCGTCCGGAATAGTGGAACCTGAAGAGGCGAAAGCGGCAACCGCCCCGCCATTTGGAGCTTTTATCAGGGCCTCGGCAATTCCCTGCACCTGCGGATCCTGAAAGTAGCCATTGAGGCAATCCATCACCACTACAAACGGCAGCCTGTTGCCATTGGTCAGCGTCGCCGCGTCTGCCGTGGTGAATATTGAACCACCTGTCCAGGTATCCACGTTGCCGTGGCCGGAGTAATTTACCAGCGCCAGACCGGCATTGAATTTAGCCAGGATGTCGGCCCGCGCTTGAGCATCCGATGGCTCGAGGCGGCGATCAACTCGCTGCACGGTCATGCTTGCGGGCAGCAACGTCTGCACCTGCGTATTGGCCTGCTCGAAGTTGAAGTAGTAACTTCCCTGGGTATCCGCTACCAAAAGCGCGGTCTGCGGGGTGTTCGCCGGAGCAAAATTAACGATCTTGGAAATGACCAGGCTGGCCTCAGCGGGAGTTCTTACGGGCAATCTTCCCACCGGGATGTCCGCGGCGCCATCGTTGTTGAAATCACACAACCAATCGTCGGAAGCGGTCTCTGAGAAAGTGGCGTCCACTAGTTTCGTTGGCACGAAATCGAGGTTGCCGAAACCCAGATAGTTGCGAGGGTCAGAGCTGGCGTCACCAGCAAAAATTATGTATCGGGGAACCTTAGTCCAATGCGTGTTTGCCCACGACAGAAAGTCTCTAATTGGTTGTGGTCCATGTGCGCCGAAACTGAACTCGTCGTAGGTATCTTCCACGTCGACTTCCTTGACGATAAGCCCCTGACTCGTGCGCAGAGCCGTCAACGGAGCAAGACTGGGAATCAGGCTGCGGTGGGCAATGATTAGGAGGTCCGCGCCGTTACTGCCGGCGTTCAGATTCGAGGGTTGGTTCAGAGACAGGGTCGCCGATTGATCTGCATCACTCTCGGGAATTGCGTAAAACAGGCGCTGTGAGGTGGTCGAAGGAACCTGAGCGGTATAACCCGCACCGTTTGCTTCAACCAGAGGTCTGATTACTTTGACTGCGAACGGATCAGTGTAATCGATCAGACGGATGTTCTGCGTATTAAAGCCGTCAATCCTAGCCGACTGTGAAGCGTCAAGTGTAAAGCGCAAAGTGCCGCTATCAGCGATATAAAGGTGCGGATAGGTCACGCGCACGTAATCCACAATACTGAGCCCGGAACCTGCTGCCGGAATTAGACGGACGTTATTGGCGCCGTTCTGAAGTTGAGCGGCCGGAACATTGAACGCCATCACCTTATTTTCCTGACCGAAGAAGGAAAGGGTGCCCACGGCCACTCCATTAAACTCGACATTCACCACGTGGTTTGTTGAGCTGGCTCCCTGCAAGGCTATTTGCAACTGGGCAATGCCACCGGAGAGGGTTGCCGGATTAGGGATAGTGAGAGCCTGGTCCACCGGCAGAGTCGTAAGCACTGCGCCAAAGTAGTTTTCCGTGTCGCCGTTTATTAATGAGGAGAAGTAGACCTGTCGATCTTTGCGCTCCACCGTATAGCTAAAACTCAACGCGTTTCCCCCGGCAACCGGTACCGCCACGGCGTGGGCGAATCTTCTTTTCACCACGCGTTTCTTCTTTCCTTTGCGCGATTTCTTCTTAGTAACTTTGGCAGCAGCCGGAACTTCTTCCTGTACCGCAGGAGGTTTTGTTTCACTCGGAGTCGCCTTAACGGGCAAAGTGTCCGCGGCAGGAGTGGATTTGGGGATGCGCTCGACTTCTATTGAAGCTGTTTCTGCCGGCGCTTGAACGGGAAGAGCGGTTGCGGCACTGCTGCTTAGTGCCTCTACCGGTTTTCGCGCCGCTGGAGCATTGAGGCCTGGCGCAGAGGGATTTGGGGATGGAATCCACCAGAACCACGTGGACGGGTTGAACTCCAGTGACGGGAACGGTCCACTAACCGGGCCAGGTAAAGAACCTTCTGAGCGCAAAACGTCAGGTGTCCGCTTGCCGCCGCCGGCAATCCGCTTGCCGGTCGTGGCGCCAGCAGTCAGATAATAAACATTGCTGTCTGTGGTTGGTGTGTCGACTCCCTGCCCATAAAACTCAATGAAATCGCCATTGGCAAACTGGCCGGTGGTTCTGCTTGTTCTGATCGCCAGTTCCCTGGCGTTCAGAAATAGTTGCAGGTTGGCAATATCCACGACTGGATCGAATCCCGCCGCAACCATTTGCTGTTGAGTGACGCGATACCACCCATCTTTCTTGACCGCGATCTTTAAGGCCGTTTGCGCAGCGATCACCCACTGATCCTCGCGCGAACCTTCGCTGCTTAGCAGTGCTCCAGTCGCCGTGGGATATTCTTTCTGGACTGAGGGAACCGAGCCGCTAAGCGAATGCGCGTTCGAATCGACCAAAGCTCCTTCGTTGCGTATCTTGTCTTGCCAGGTGGGAAGAATATTGCCAAAGCTCTTGACCGTACCGTTCAGTGCCAGTGCTTCAATCGAATAAACCGAATCCGCGGTGCCTCCTGAATCGAACCAGGAATACGAGTAACCGGCCCGCAACGGGACGTTCTGCCCAACAATAAATGCCGATCCCGGAACAATCTCGCGGTTGATCTGAATACGTAGGCCGGCGCGTTCACGAAAAATGTTGAAACCAACGTTATCGAGTTCAAAACTAGTCTTCCATCTGATCAGGACGCCCTGGGGCGAAGCCACCGCAGTGACTGAGTACATCTTTGTGTCGCTGGAAAGGCGCTCGCTTTGCTGTTGCTGCTGAAGGGTCGTTCGCGGGACAGCGCCCGTCGTTTGCAGGAAAAAGGTAGGACCTGCCAATGGAATAGAGAGCAACAGGGCGGTCAGACGGCGGAGACCGGGAGACTTTACACGAGGAGTATTCATTTGACGCTTACGGAACTACTGGGAAAGCTGCGGATCTGAGAAAGCTGTAAACGGGTACCGACTCAAAAGGGAGACATCGTCTTTATAGCATACTTGGTCGTGATTAGTAATGGCTTTGGAGTGCGCTGCCTTGTCGGCGCTTTTCGTGGTGCGATTAAATCAAGTTGCGGTCCGAATAACTCAGGTTGTGCGCGGTATAGTGTGTGTCCCAACGAGAAAAGCGGCGACCAGGCGCCGCACTCCAAGGGGTAGCGCAAGTTTACCGCTGTATCTTATCGAGGATGAGCTTCGCGGTATCTTTAGCCTGGCCTCTAACTCCTTTGAATACTTGCGCTGTTGCAGCGACTTGACGCAGCGTCGCCAGTGCTTGTTCTGGTTTACTGCGAGCGGAAACTGTATTGGCCAGTAGTTCCAAAACTGCCTTTCCTGGAGAAAGCCTTCGCGGACCCCATCTCGCCCCTTCCTGAAAACGACTGACCAGGACAAGCCCGACCGGCAAGGGTTTTGTGCCCGCTCGCCCGCCTAGTTCGGTAATACTAATCTTGGCCTGGCGCGTATCTCCCGGGTCGCGAATCTCGAGTGGTTTCAAAAAAGGATGAACCCGTCCTCGCGAATCCAGGACAGCGTACTCGTCCGAGTAATAAGTGGCGCCCGCCTTTATCAATTCGACAACCAACGTCGATTTTCCGCTGAAGCTGCGGCCGGGAATAACTATCGCTTTTCCTTTCCAGCCCACTACACCTGCATGAACAAACACACGGCGATGCGCAACTTCGGCAACAAAGAGACGGAGATCGGATTCCAGGGTATCGAAGACTTCATTGGGGTCGAGTGAACGGGTCAGGCGCACATGATCGCCATAAAGCATATTGAAGCGACGAACGTTTGGCCGGAGCCCTGACCCGCCAATAATGATCGAATACAAGCGGTCAACGACAGCCGAAGAGACAACTTCCCACTCGTGGGGCAGATGCTCGCAAACGCGCTCGAGACACACTGCATCATTCGCGCGAATTCCGATTCGCACGCCGTATGACTTGAGAGAAAAGCCTGCCGCCCAGCCCAGGCGGTCAACCTTTTGCATTCAAGTGGAAGTAATTCGCAGTCTTGGCAAAGTCATGAAAGGATTTCCAATTGCCGATTGCCGATTGCCGATTGTGGTAAAATTTGGTGAATTCCAAAAACGTTTCGTGTTATTTCGTGGATCGGTTTTGTTTGTTGCTATCGCGGCGTTGCGCTCTCGATCGAAAAGCTGTCCAGCCAAATACGACCGAAGACGGGACAAGGCGAAGATGCACAGCTCTCGCGGCGCAACGTCACGAATACGGCACTCGAGTCTGGACCAGTCGCAAACTCAATGCTCTGCGCTTCCCATTCGTTTGTCCCCTGTCTTACCGTTGTGGATTTGCCTAGCAACTGCTCGGTTTTGCCATCTGTAATGGTAACGACAGGCAGTCCCCCAGTCACCAGGTCGGCGGTTCGCGTGCTGAAATTCAAACGGTAACGCCGAGAAGGCTCGACCAACACCAACTGGGCCACAAGCGACATCGCGGGATCTGAATTGCCGTTGAATTGAATCAGCAGGCTCTTGTTTCCGCTCTGCTTTTGCGTGGTGTCCACCGAGAGGGTCAACTGCTCGCCGCTTCGTGCCGGGCGCCAGCCAAATGCTTTTTCATCCAGACTCAAAGTTCCTTCAAAGCCGCCATCAAAAACTTCTGCCACAAATTGCTTGCCGGCATTGCTGGCAGCTTCGTTTCGCCAAATCAAGAATGCTTCTCTGAAGCTTTTTTGTCCGATCAGTTGCAGAACCATTTCGTTCCTCACCTCATCTGAAACGGGGCCGGCCAGGCGAAGCTGCTCCATAGCCTCGACTCCCCTGCCCTTGCGGGCAAGCAATCGCGCATAGGAGAGTCGCATTCGATCATTGTCGATCTGTAGGATGCTCTCCGTAAGCCTGGGATCTCCTTTCGAGGCTGCCCAGGCGAGATCGACGAGATTTGGCTGGAGCGCGCGATTGCTATTGGCCGCCTGTCTCAAATCGGCAAACGCTTCGTCATAGCGACCGAGACGAAACAGGAGGTTGCCACGCTGCCAGCGAGGATGGCCATAAAACGGGGCAGTGCGAACCGATTCGTTAAAAGCTAAGAGTGCCCCCTGCGAGTCGTCGAGTTCATCTTTGATAGTTCCCAGATCCAACCAGAGCAAATCATCTCTAGGTCTCAGACTCACTGCTATCTCATTCTCTTTGGCAGCCGCTTGCAGTTGATCCTCGTGGCGCAACGCAGAGGCGAGCGCCCGATGGGCTTCAGGATCGGCGGGAGTCAGAACTATGGCCTGTTGTGCAGCCGGCACTGAGTTGACGATCGTCGCATATTTTGCCAGGAGTCGCGACAGAGCGATGTGCGCAGACGTCCAGGCAACCGCCAGACAAGCGAGGATCGCAATAACAGCAATGATGCCTCGCCCAATGCCGGTCGAAACTCGAAACAGCTCGGGAGTGTTGGTGTGTTCTAAGGCTGTCACAAAATCAAAGCGTGCCCTTTTGTTGGAAGGACACGCTTTTGTGGAAACCAATATGTGGAAAGGCTATAGGGAAGTTCCGCCGCTCGTATTTCCCTGGCCACCGTGTGTCGCGGCTGCGGCGATGATAACTGCGCCCCCTGCGCCGGCGATAATAGACACTACAGCGGCAGTACCGATGCCCCACAATCCCCCACCACCAGCTGCTGCGCCGGCTGCGGCGCCTGAACTCGTTGCTGCTGCGGCCGCGCCCTGGTTGACTATCGGATTGCCGCCGCCGGGAGGAATGCAGACATCCAGAATGCCTTTGTTCTTGTTTTGACCAGTGCTCGCGCCTGCTTCGGTAGTGATCTCACCATTACCCTTCTTCGTGCGAAGGACTGCACAACCACTGATCAGTTTGACCTTAACATTTCCCTGATCATCGTAGGTCAGTTCCAACCTGGTATTCGGAGCAATGTCCAGGGTTCCCAGCGAACCAAGATTTACGGTAGCCACTGTGTCGGCGCCAGTCTCGATTGTTGACGCGGTAGTGATGGTCGCCCCGCCGGTAACCCCGCCGCCATTAACGGTTATTGCGGCTCCGCGGACACGCTCGAGGCGAGCAACGATTAGTTGCTGGGGTATCGGTAACAGAGCCGCACTTGAATTCTCAGCGGCGTGGCTCAGACGAATACCGACCTGCGCAAATGAGAGAATGAGAAACGCGGCAACTGCTCTTAAAGCCTTCCGTTGTCTTTTGCTCATCGTGGTTTCCTTTAAGTGATAACGTGCGAGACTCAAAAAACACTACCGCCCTAATTTCCGCGCCAGTTTACTGCCCTTCCCCTGTTAAGGTCAATGATTTTCCGCCCATTTACCGGCCTCATTAGCGAAATTAACCTGTTATGACCACTCATTGAGGCCCTCCGGCTAAGCGTATGACCTGCCAATTGTCCAGCACTAAGCCAGCTTGTTGCAACGGTCGTATCGAGCAGTAATTGTCGCGGCGACTTAAGATATGATCCACGAAATCACACGAAATAAATAGATCACATTTCGTGTGGTTTGGATTTCGGTTCGTGTAAGTTCGTGGATCGATTTGTTTACTCAGAACCTTCACTTCTTTATGAACCGCTTAAAGAAATCGTCCGCCAATTTGGGGTCCAGTGTCTTTAACGTGTTGTATTCCGCCAATGCCCCTTTCCGGTCATTCAGCCCGATGTATGCCACCGCCAGATTGAAGTGGGCCTCGGCATAGTCTGGCTTCAAGCGAATGGCGGCCTTAAACGATTCCGCGGCTTCCTGATAGCGCTTGGTGCGAAAATAAACCGTTCCCAGATTGTTGTGTGTCTCAGGATTGTCAGGTTTGAGGGATAAAGTCTTCTTGTAGGCTTCGATGGCCTGATCAAACTGTTGCGCTTTGTAGAGTGCTGACCCGAGGCTGTTATACGCATCCACGTAATCCGGCTTTTGACTGACGGCCTTTTGGTAAGCCGCCACCGCTTCATTGAACTGGCCGCGATTGTAGTATGCAGTGCCGAGATTGTACTGCGCTTCGGGAAAATCGGCTTTTAGCTGAATTGCCCTGGTTAGACTTTCAATGGCCTCCGGATACATGCCCATCTTGTTGTAGACCGAGCCCAGATTGTTTAGCGCCTTGGCGTAATCAGGCTTGAGCCGCAGCGCCTCTTTATATGACTCGACAGCTTTTTGAAAATTCTCCATTGCCTGCGCCTTGTCCAGAGTCTCTCCGAGCTTTACATAGGCGTACCCGATATTGTTATGGGAAACTGGATTATCGGGTTTTAGCTTGATTGCTTGTTGCAGCTCAGTTATTGACTCGCGATACTGCCCCAGCGATATCAAAAGACTGCCGAGGTTGGTGCGCGCTTCGGCATAGTCCGGTTTCAACTGGATGGCTTTGCTGTATGCCGCTGTCGCTTCGCGATATTTGCCCAGTTGATAATAGGCATTGCCAAGATTGTAATGGGCCTCAGGAAAATCGGGTTTGGCCGCAGTTGCTTTCAGGAAACTCTCGAGCGCCTTGGGATACTGTTCCGCTATGTAGTAGGCCGCGCCGAGGTTGTTCAGACTTTCCGCGTCATCGGGTTTGAGTCTAACGGAATTACTGAAAGCCTCGATTGCCTCGTTGTACCGACCAGCTTTGTAAAGACTGGCGCCGAGGTTGTTATAAGAGACAGCGTCATCTGGTTTGAGCTTGACTGCCTGCTGAAGCGCTTCGATAGATTTCGGGAAGTTGCCGAGCCGGTCGTAGGCGTACCCCAGATTGCTGAACGCACCAGCGTTGTCAGGCTGTAGCTTCACGGTCTGCTCGTAAGCTTTTGCCGCCTCTTCAAACTGGCCCAGGTTCAAATAAGTATCACCGAGTGCGTTGTGCGCTTCGGCCCAATCAGGTTTGTAACGGATGGCCTGTTTGAATGCCTCGAGCGCGTCCTGGTCGCGGTTCAAGGCCCCGTAAGCTATCCCCAGATTGAAGTAGGCGTCCGCATCGTTGGGCTTGAGCGCCAGTGCCTGCCTGAAAGCCTCGGCTGCTTCCGTATTTTTCCCCAGACTGAAGTAGGCTGCACCGAGGTTGTTGTAGATGATCGGATCTTTCGGCGCATACTTCAGAGCGGTCTGGTAAGCCTCGACTGCCTTATCGAACTGTCCTACGTCATAGTAGGTGTTGCCCTGTTCCTTGTAGGCTTCAGCCTTGTCGCTGTCGGAGGTAGTGGGGGCAGGAGTTGGAGTCTCGCCCGGTCGTGGCGGTCTGCGGCCGGTATTTCTGGCAATCTCTGTAGTCCTTGGGGACCGCTGCGGTCGCTTGACGACCAGCATCGCCGCGCCACCCACAAGATCTTTCACCCTCGCCGGTCGCTTAAAAATAATGGCGGCGCCGCCCATGATGTCCTGTCCCTGAAACCCGCCGCTGGCAATATCCTGAGGCACAAAGGCAATCGCCCAGTGAAAAACAACTGCGACGGATACGAGCAAAACCAGGGTTAGTCTGGCCGGTGACTTTTGCATAACTACGATTCCCACGTTTCTCGACCGGAGATTTCCTCACGTGTGGCAATGGCGATCAACGCGACGAAGATCAGGGCATTAACAATCATGTGCAAGCCAAAATCGAAAAGGCTGTGAACGGCGACGCCGGCGATGGCCAGCGTGGCGGCAAAGGTAACTCCACGTTGAAATTTGTTCGTCGATCTCAGATTTCTATGCACTCGCTTGAACATCGCAGAGGCGAACCACGCGCCAATAGCCAGGCCGATCAGACCACCGCTGGACAGCAACTCCAGATACTCGTTGTGCGCTTCCTGCGGGGTCAGAACTCCCGAGGCGTCGTGATAGGCAGTGATGGCGATCCAATAACCGCCCATGCCGATTCCGGCAATCGGATGGTCCCGAAACATGCGCAGGGTTGTCAGCCAAACCTCTTTTCGACTGGAGCCGTCACGGCTTGCCGCAACAGAAGCATCAAATTCGTTGCGTACCGATCCGATGTTACTGGCAAGACGATCTCCTCCCACCCAAAGAATTCCAATCGACATACCGATAACGAGAACGATCACCAGGGCGATTCTTACAGGCAGGGAGCCCGGGATTTTCATCCATCCACTATCCACTCTTCCAAGCTCCGGACGGGCAGCGGTGACCAGCAGCACCGCGATGACAAGTTGAGCCAGCATCGCCAGGATTCCACCACGCGAGTTTGACAGCACCAGACCGACCCAAATGGGGAGCAACGCGGCAACAATAATTAGTACTCTTTCCCGCGCTATGCCGCCGCCGAGAATCAGGCCCAGGGCCAGTCCAAAAGCCATTTCCATCAGGAAGGCGAAGTGATTCTTGTTTATGAACTGACCGTATCCTTGACTGGGTTGGATTAACGGCAAGCCAAAGCCAATCTGGTGCTGGGTAGTTTGGCGGAGTATGCCAAACAGAGCGCTGACAACGGCGACGGCAATGATTACGTAGATTACCGTCTTGATGCGTGTTTCGGTGGCCGCATAGCGAAAAAAGAGCGCCAGAGCAACGACCAGGGCCATTAGTTCCAGTACAAAGAAACGTGTTTGATATGGGTCAGCGCTGATCGCATTCCAAAACGGAAGTGAGACTCCACCGGCACTTCCGCTGCCCAGCGAGATCGTTTGCAGCAATGAAAAACCTGCAAGGACAACGAGGGGCAACAATAGGTCGCGCCCACCGGTGCGCCATGATCCGCTAAGCCAACCTTCCGCGACCCAACCGATGGCCAGCAGGAAAACCAGGGAAACAAAGACCGCCCTCCACCAGGCGTCAGCGGTGCCGTAGGGAATTGCAGTTAGGACAATGAGCGACAACAAGGATCCGAAAATCGCCAGCGAGAGCAACCTGGCAATACGCAGACGGGCTCCTTCAGGTTTGGTCTCGGATCCAACGTCGATCATGTTCACTGGCATGCTTTGCACAAAAAGTCCCAAACGCCATCAACGGGCAGAGACTGTGTAAGACTCTGAGGATGCCTTGAAGATTTGAAGCTGCGGATTGGGACAACTCAAGCTGCGTAAATTCGCAGGTCGGGAAGGGGGCAGTCGTTAGGTTCAAGGTTCGGTAAGTTCAAGGCGCCCCCGCTCAAGCTTGAATGCCAGTGCTTATCCCTATCACTTAAGCCTCTGGGTTTACTGCATTGAGTGATTGATTCGATGATGAAGCCTCGGAAACTTGAGCGGGGGCGCCTTGAACTTACCGAACCTTCAAACTAACGACTGCCCCCTTCCCGACTTGCAAATTTGCGTAAGTTGGGTGATTCCTGCAATCGATCTATAACCTAGCCTTAGCCCGGTGTGTCAGCTGTTGCAGGCGCGTTAATCCTCTGGCGAAAATAATCGACGGTTTTTTCGAGTCCATCACGCAGCTGAATCGTTGGATGCCAATTAAGTAAAGTCTTTGCTCGTTCGATATTTGGCTGGCGCTGCTTCGGATCGTCTTCGGGCAAAGGTAGATAACGGATTTCAAACTCCGCTCCGCAAATGCGCGCTACCTCTTCAGCCAGCTCCTTGATTGTAAACTCGGTTGGGTTGCCCAAATTCACGGGATCATGAATATCGTCCGTGTTCATTAAAGCTAACAGTCCCTCAACGAGATCAGTTACGTAACAGAACGATCGAGTCTGCTCACCTTTCCCATACAACGACAGCGGCTCGCCGCGCAACGCCTGCACTATAAAATTTGAGACCACGCGTCCATCGTTTTCCAACATTCGGGGGCCATAGGTGTTAAAGATTCGGGCTATACGTGTATCGACTTTGTTCTGGCGGTGGTAATCCATCATCAGCGTTTCGGCTATGCGCTTGCCTTCGTCATAGCACGATCTGAGCCCAATAGGATTTACATTTCCCCAATAACCTTCCGGTTGGGGATGGATCAGTGGATCGCCATAAACTTCTGAGGTCGAAGCCTGAAGGATGCGCGCGCGCACTCGTTTTGCCAGCCCGAGCATGTTTATCATTCCCATCACGCTAGTCTTCACTGTCTTGACGGGATTGTACTGGTAGTGGATCGGAGAGGCGGGACAGGCGAGGTTATAAATCTGGTCCACTTCCAGCAGAATGGGTTCAATCACATCGTGACGCAGCAGTTCGAAGCGGGGATTGTCCAGCAGTTGAAAGATGTTTGCACGACGGCCCGTGAAAAAATTGTCAAGGCAAATCACCTCATGCTCTTCACGGAGCAGTCGTTCACAGAGATGCGAGCCAATAAATCCGGCGCCGCCGGTTACGAGAATTCTCACTCTTCCTCCTTATCGAGAACGGCTTTGCACAAAAAGTCCTATCGCGCCGAGGTGTCGAAGCATTCTTACAGTACCGCGAGCGAAGCGACCGGATGCTAAACGCAACTTTGCTAAGAGTCTGACCGGTAGAGCAATTCAGGACGTTAACTTGAATGTAGCATCCGGTCGCTTCGCTCGCGGTACTGTATTCACAGTCGCGCGTCAAACAAGTTTATATAACCTTCTAAACCTCAGCGTGGGTTTTGCTGGCCCGAGTTTGAGGCTCTGAAATTCTTTAGAACCTCAGTTGCGCGCAGCCAACAATTCGCCAATTGGAATGGCAGTCTCGGCAAAGCATTAAGCGGAGCCTTGAGCCGAATGGTGGCTTCCAGCGGGTTAGGCCACCGATCATAGATTGCTTTCAGCACTCTATGTCGTTGGCGCACGTGTGTTTGAAAAGTCGCCAGATACCTTTGATGCGTCAAGCCCATTGACTCGAGTGTCTCCCATCTGCTTACCACACTTGGGACGATCCACTTCGGTACCTGCGTGTTTAGTTTTGGAATAGCGTTAAGATCCGCTTCTAACAATCGGTGAGCCAGGGAAATCGCGCAGCCAATCCAATCCCCTTCACGGCGATGGCTGCTCAGACAGAGTGGCCAGTCAAATTCAGGCCCGCTGGATTCCACGGCTGCTGCGATGTCGCACAACCAGCGGGGCAAGCAGCCGCCATGCTTAAGGAAGTGAATACACAGCAATCGCAGATGATCTTCCGCGCAAGGCACCCTTATCTCACTGTTACCCAATCGAACCAGTTGCGAGCGGTCAAAATACTGATCCAGACCATTGCGATCGAATTCAGTAATTTCCTCATGGATTAAATCGACTAAAAAATGCGCTGCTTCAGGCTTGCCTAGTAAGGCCTCTGCTTCTGTTCGCTGGTCTGCCCGCACGCAGATATCAATATCGCCGGAAGGCCTGAGACCTTTATCCGGATATAACTGAGCGACGGCCCAACCCTTTATCAAGAGCGGCTCCACTCCGCCTGAGCGAAGGAGCTTGAAAACTTCCTGAATCTGAAGCTCGTGAACGGATGACTGTAGGCTATAAAACTGATATGCCTCGCGGAAGAGTTCAGCAATCGGAGAGTCTCGCAGGTGAGAAGTCCGCAACGAATTCCAAGCCAAAGCCCCAGCGCCTGATCCTAGAAGCAAAGGAGCGATTCCCTCTAATTCTTCGGCTGAGAGCCTTGGCGATGGGGGGAACTCGCGCCAGGCGCCAGTCAGTGCAGCCGCAATTAGATAGCCTTTTGACTTTGCCGAGGCTTCAGGCATTTCTTAAGCAATCAACCGTTTTATTCTTTTCTTAAGCAGGTTTTTTTGCGAGTAAACAAATCGATCCACTAAATCACACGAACCGAAAACAAAGTCACACGAATGTGCAACCTCTGTGTTCTCTATGTCTCCGTGGTGACGTACTCCGCAAACACTCACCACAGAGACACGGAGAACACGGAGCAAGCACAGAGATTCTCAAGTTAAGACACCACCCTCTCCGATATGGACTTTGAGTGTTTTCGAAAAACCATTACACTACCCGGCTCAGTATCTCTGCAGCGCATTCCAGCCCAAAATCTATGAAACAAGTGATCCAGTCTTTCAAAACGGGCAACCTAACTGTTCGCGATGTTCCTGTTCCAAACCTGATTGAGAATGGCGTTCTGGTCGCGCCTTACGCCAGTCTCGTGTCCGCGGGCACAGAACGCACCACGGTCGACTTTGCAGAGAAGAATCTGTACCAAAAAGCCCGCTCCCGCCCTGATCTTGTTCACCAAACGATTGAAAAAGCCAGACGTGACGGAGTGCTAACTACGATCGAGGCGGTGCAAAACCGGCTCGACCAGGCAATTCCCTTAGGATATTCATGCGCCGGTCGAGTCATTGATGTCAGCGCCGGAGTTTCGGAGTTCTCAATCGATGACCGCGTGGCCTGTGCCGGCGGTGGGTATGCTGTGCATGCAGAAGTGGTGACAGTTCCCCGGACACTTTGCATCAAGCTACCTGGCGGTGTCGATTACGAGTCAGCAGCATTCGTCACCCTCGGAGCCATCGCTCTACAGGGCGTCCGCTTGGCCGAACTAAAACTCGGTGAGGTGGTGGGCGTCATTGGTCTGGGCTTAATTGGTCAGCTTACAGTGCAAATACTAAAAGCTGCGGGATGTATTGTGGTTGGCATGGACATCCAGCCACAACGTGCTGACCTGGCATTAGAATTAGGGGCTGATGCAACAACAAAAACGAGCGATGAATTCTCCCGGGCATGTCATCAGCTATCTGCCGGCCATGGAGTGGATGCTGTATTGATAACCGCGGATACAAAAAGCAATGCGCCGGTAGAATCCGCCGGCGAAGTCACCCGCGAGAAAGGTACTGTCGTTGCCGTGGGATCAGTCAGCATGACGATTCCCCGGAAGATCTACTACGAGAAGGAATTGGATTTCCGAATCTCGCGGTCCTATGGTCCAGGGCGTTACGATTCCAAATACGAAGAGAAAGGGAATGACTATCCATATGGGTATGTGCGGTGGACCGAACAGCGAAATATGGAAGCATTCGCTCAATTAATCGCGCATGGAAAAGTTAACGTTCAGCGTCTTATTACCCACCGTTTTCCGATTGCTGATGCAGCCAGAGCGTATGACCTCATCCAGGGAAAAACGGGGGAAGCATTTCTCGGAGTGCTAGTGACTTACTCGGGCACGCCGGACCTGAGCCCGAGAATAAACCTGCAATCTGACCTGGCTCATGACGGCGCTGGTCCAAAAGTTTCTGCATCCAAGTTGGGCCAGGTAAGCCTGGGAGTTGTAGGCGCTGGAAACTTCGCTAATGGCGTGCTGCTGCCGGCGCTCAAGAATGCTGAACAGGTCACCTTTTCGGGTTTGGCCAGTGGCAATGGAGTCAGGGCTCAATCCACCGCCGAACGTTTCCGATTCTCTTACTGCACCAGCAGCGTGGATGAAATATTTCAGGACCCGGCTATCAACGCAATAGCCATTGTCAGTCGTCATCACCTGCATGCGCCCCACGTTATCGCAGCGTTGCAAGCTCGAAAACATGTCTTTGTTGAAAAGCCGCTCTGTCTGAATAAGGATGAACTGGGATCGATCATCTCGGCCTATGCAGTCGCCAACCGTGGAAGTGTTGAAGTCGCATCCGAATCAGAGGTCCTGAATCCTTCGCTAACGGTTGGCTTCAACCGGCGCTTCGCACCTTTTATCGCAGAGCTTAAACAACATCTTGAAGATATAGACGAACCGTTGATGTTGCACTATCGAATTAACGCCGGGTTTATACCCGCCGATCATTGGACTCAGGATCCGTTACAGGGCGGGGGGCGACTCTTAGGCGAAGCTTGTCACTTTATAGATTTGCTGATCTATCTTGCGGGCCAGAAACCAGTGAATGTGACCACCCGAGCGTTGCCGGATATGGCGCGTTACTCCCGGGACAATTTATTAATCACGATAGAGTTTAGCGATGGCTCGCTCGGAACCGCGACCTACGTCGCCAACGGAAATAAGGCATCAAGTAAAGAACAGCTGGAAGTGTTTGGCGGTGGATTGTCAGCGAAGATGGACAACTATCGCGGCTTGACGATCAATAGCCGGACCAAAACGATCAAGCGAACGGCACACTTGCGTGCTGACAAAGGTCATCAAACAGAGGTGCAGACGTGGATTCGATATTTAACAAGTGGGGGCTCGCCACCAATCGCTTTTGAAGAAATCGTGTGTTCCACTGAGGCAACTCTCGCGGCTCAAC
Source organism: Pyrinomonadaceae bacterium (assembly GCA_035644135.1). GTDB lineage: Bacteria > Acidobacteriota > Blastocatellia > Pyrinomonadales > Pyrinomonadaceae > PSRF01. Next base: position 40,584 of record DASQPD010000187.1, on the reverse strand, counting down.
TGAGTCTCGAGAGTGGCGCCACAGTTTCGTTGAATGAAAAGTCTTAAGCAGTTGCCTGTCACCGATAGATAGATTACTCGGCCTTTGCGGCGAGCAAAGGTCTCAAATCACGGGCTGGCACCCGCGCCCCGGCTACCTCATTTTCCTGAGCCGACTCATTGATTAGTTCGTGCGCCCATCCGTTTTGCCTGCGAATGAGACGCGAGGCGCCTTCGTCTCCCAGAAACTTAACATTGCTATGCTGCGCGTCGCGGTAATTCTTTACGCGGCCAGTATCCATCGCTTCGATGACCTGTTTCACGCCCTCCTCAACAGTCCATTGAGGTTTGAATCCGAGGGTGTTGACGATCTTTGCAAAGCTAACTCGATAGTCACGCTTATCGGTATCAAATTCTTCGCTCACCAGTTTCACTCCCGGAATCAGCCCGGTGATAATCTCCCCTACTTGTTGGATCGTGTGATTTTGCTCGTCGGAACCGACGTTGAAGATCTGATTACCCACCAGCGTCAGCGGCGCTTCCAAGGTCATAAGAACTGCTTCCGCGGCATCATTCACATGGACAAAAGGACGCCACTGGTCGCCGCCGAAGATCGTGATGTGATGGTCAACCTTGGCTTGTGCCGCCAACAGGTTCACTACCAGGTCAAAACGCGTGCGACCCGAAAGGCCATAAATTGTTCCAAAGCGCAGTGACGTTGGTCCAAAACCGGGTGCCGCCATGCTCGTTAATACTCGTTCCGAAGCTATCTTGCTGCGCGCGTAAATTGAAATGGGATTCAGCGCGGAATGCTCGTCGAGCATCTCAGTGTTAGCGCCATACACCGAGCAGGTGCTGGCAAATATGAAACGGCTTACATTACTTCCCTTCCCGACCTCGGCAATCATGCGCGTGGCCATCAAATTAACTTCAATGGTAAGTTCTTCATCCAGGGCACAGGCAGGATCTCCGACAATAGCCCCAAGGTGGACAATCGCATCCACGTTTCGGACTGCCTCAACCACCTTATCCACCTGACGAAAATCCGCCTGCATCACTTCCAGATTGGGATGATTGATCACATCCGCGATCGGTTGTGTCCCATAAATTAAGAGATCGAGCATTCGGACGTGATAGCCTTTCGCAAGCAATTTTGGCAAAAGAGCCGATCCGATGTAGCCTGCACCTCCGATTACAAGGACGCGGCTGACTTTTTGCGGGACCTGCTTTTCTTGATTGATCTCAGCGCGAATCAAGTTGGACCAAAGCCACGCCCACACCCGCGAGAGCACGAAAACAACCACGCTGACTGCCCATGCGAGGACCAAAGCCGCGCGCGGTACATTTAGTTTTCCACCAAGGAAGTAAGCGATAAATCCAAAGAGCAGATAGGCAAGACTGACCGCCTGCGTCACCACCAACGCTTTGTAGCGGCCCTGATAAGCACGGCCTCGGGTGTAAAAGCCGCTCAGGGCAAACACGACCAGACAGACCGCAGTCAACAGCCATGCAGAATGAAAGTATTTGCTCACGACGACCCAGAAAAGGGCATTGTAAGTAATGTCGGTTGGCGCCGGTTCAAACGCTATAAGATAAAGAAATCTCAAGACCAGGGCCGACAGAGCGCTAGCGTTTATGAGAAATACGTCGGCGATAACGCGAAGCAACTTCTGTTGCCTGGGAGAGCTACCTGGAGGACTGGGCATTGGTTTTTTCCTCAACTGCAAAAGGGTCAACGTAACGCAAGCTGTTAGCTTGCGCTCGGTGCAACAGCACGCAAGCTAACAGCTTGCGTTACGTTGGATACTTCGCTTGCAAACCGCTGTATGCGTGAAATTGCCTCGCAAATGTCGAGGACAATTTCATCACTGATGTTGGACCAGATGGGCAGACTTAGACTTTGGGTCGCGAGCAGCTCAGTATTAGGCAGAGAGCCGGCCGGTGGCGAGAATTGCCGGTAAGCCCTATGCCGATGGACTGGCGGATCGTAATAATTTCTGGTGTCTATATTCTCGGCCTCCAGTGCCGACGCCAGGGTGTCTCGGCTGACGCCAAAGTGGTCCTCTTCGATTGTGATCGAAAAGTCTTTAAAAGAATTTCTGTTTCCCTCGCTCACTTGCTGAAACCCAATTCCTGGAATCTCACTTAACGCTTGTCGATAAAGCTTTGCAGCATGGTTACGACGCCGAGCCGCCTCTTCCAGCTGGAACAAGCTGTGAAGCCCCATTAGGGCGCTGAACTCCGGTAAGCGCGCATTGATACCCGCGAAAGCGCTGCCATAGTGGCCGTCGTTGCCATACTCGCGGCCGATTCGTATCCCTTCTGCAAGGTCGTCATCATTCGTAGCAACGATGCCGCCTTCGCCGGCGATGAGCAGCTTGGTGGGACTGAGACTAAAGACATGAGCCACCGCCTGGCCGCCAACAGGTTCTCCTTTGTAAAGGGACCCAAAGCCGTGCGCTGCATCGCAGATGAGTGGGAGGCCATTTCGTTCAGCCAACGATTTTAGTGCCTCCAAATCGGCCGGGTTGCCAAAGTTATGTACCGCGATAATGGCGCTTGTGTCTGGGGTTATTGCCGCTTCTGCAGCAGCTGGGTCGATATTCGTCGTGCGGTAATCCACATCCGCAAACACAGGTTTAAGTCCTGCCCAGACGAGCGAACTAACGGTAGCCATGAAAGTGAAACTCGGTACGACGGCTGCGCCGGTCAATCCCAAGCACTTGTAAGTAAGCATTAATCCGGTAGTACAACTCGACACGGCTATAGCGTGGCGAACGCCCAGATGTTGCGCGATTGCTTCCTCAAACGCCCGCAGATGGCGGCCCTTGGTAACCATTCCAGTGAGCAAAACCTCCTGGGCATCGGCAGCCAGGTCGGCGAACTGCGGCAACACGGGCCGAACTATATTTACCTTATTGGCAAACATTGGCGTATTCCCCAGGATAGCCGGTTTATTTGTCATACCATCTGTCTTCCCTGGTCTTAACAATCTTAGCGGGCACGCCGACCGCAGTTACATTCGCCGGCAAATTGGCAGTAACGACTGCTCCCGCTCCAACGATGCTCCATTCACCAATAGATCGCCCTTGAATCACGTTCGCGCCCATGCCGACATAACAACCTTCACCGAGAGTCACGTTTCCAGCCAGGTGAGCTCCCGGGTTAACGTTTGAATAGCGACCGATCTTCGTGTCGTGACTAACAGTGCACGCGAGGTTGAGAATACTAAAGCTCTCAACGACCGCGCCCGGATTGATAACTGCGAACGGAAAAACTGTTATGCCCTCACCCAAACGCGCGAGCGGCGAAACATATGCGAGTTGCGAGATCGCGCTCGCAAAGCCTAAGCCCAGAGATTTGGCTCGCTGGATCAATCGTCGACACAACTGGGGCGAACCGACCGCGCAAACAACAGCAAACTCTGCTGGCCGTACGCTGTCGAACCAGGACCAATCGCCCAGAACGGGCAAACCATCAACTTCATTTCCGTGGATCTCTTTACAGTCATCGATAAAGCCCACAATCTCCGTGGCAGTCTGTGCGCGCAGAATGTCCGACACCTCGCGACCATGACCACCTGCCCCGATTATCACTATTCGCTTCATCTGCTTAGGCGCCGTTCCGCAAGCTTCCCTTAAACTCTTCAGCGGTTGCCTGACCAGGCTGGCTTATTCCCTCGCGGCTGACGAGTTTCAGAATCGTCCGGCCAATAATCTTTAAATCCACCCAGAATGATTGGTGGTCAACGTACCAGACATCAAGATCAAACTTAGCTTCCCATGAGAGCGCGTTACGCCCGTTCACCTGGGCCCATCCGGTTATTCCCGGCAACACCTCATGACGTCGAAACTGATGAGGGGTGTAGCGATCGCCGTAGCGCGAGTGGAGCGGCCGCGGCCCTACAAAGCTCATTTCTCCGCGCAGAATATTCAGCAGCTCGGGAAGTTCATCAAGGCTCGTAGCTCTCATGAATCTTCCTGTTGACGTGAGGCGCTGAGCATCAGGCAGGAGGTTCCCTGCGGAATCTCGCGAGTCCGTCATCGTCGTGAATTTTCTAATTATGAAGGGCTGTCCTGCTAATCCCAGCCTTTCCTGTCGGAACAGCACCGGCAGTCCAAAACGAAAGCGCGTCAGCAAAGCTAGAATGACAACAAGTGGCAGTACTATCGGCAAAGATGCGATGACCATAGTCAGGTCGAAGGCTCGTTTTCCTATCCGCCGATAGATTTGCGAGGAGCTTTCCATTTTAGAACTCACCGCCAGCCGGATATTGTTCGCACCGGTCTCGCCGGCGTCCCCATGACCAGCGTGTTCTTCGGAACATCGCGGGTCACTATCGCGCCCGCGGCCACAACTGAATTGTCGCCAATTGTCACGCCTTTGAGGACAATTGCTGACGCCCCGATCCAAACGTGATCGCCTATTTTGACCGCCGGGTTCACTTCCGTTTGATGTAGCGGATCCGAATAGACAATTTGATGCATGTCGTTATCGATGATCGTGCAATTCCAGGAGATGGCGCAGTGCTGGCCGATATTGATTTCATGGCGGGCACTAATGACTGTTCCATACCAAATGCTCGTATAATCTCCGATCGTCAGTCTCGCCTCCGGCTGATTCGGCGCGGCGCTCGCTGCTAAAACGACTCGTTCGTGGATTTCACTGAGATGACCAATTTGGATCGTTCCATTTCCGCCCAGGACTCTAACTCCACGATGAATTATCGGGAAACGTTTGAAGCCCGCCTTTTGATAGAAGACCGCGGCCCGAATGATGCCCCAAAATAGTTCTGACTTTCGCCACCAGGGCATTGAGTGAATGTCGATGTTTCGAGTGTGTGAAACTCCGCTGATCTGATTTGGAATGTCGAGCTCGGAATCGATCATGATTCGGAATTAGACCGCGAGGAAATCGTACCTTCAAAGATTGCCAGGAGCTGCGCTGCGAGAATATTTCGGTCAAAGTGTTGTTCAGCCAGGAGTCGTGCATTCCGCCCGTATGCTTGGGTAGTCTCTGGGTGATCCCGTAGGAAGAGTATGCGCTCTGCCAGGTGCGCCGGATCATCCGGATGAACATACAAACCGGCCTCGTGCTCTTCAACGAGTTCCCTAAGCCATCCGGGGGAATTGACTATTGCCGGTCTGCCTGCCGCGAACGTGTCAAACAGTTTATTGGGGGAGCAGGTATAAAGAATCGAGACGTTCTTATAGATCGTCATACACACGTCTGACGCTGCCGCCAAACTCGCAATAACATGCTTGTCCGGAACCGGATCCGAGAAAACCACATTCGTTAGCTTGCGATCTCGGCAAAAGGCTTCGAGCTCAGGCCGGCGTTTCCCTGCCCCGTGCAATACGAATCGAACATCATTCACTCCGCGTTTATCGAGCAAGTCTGCAGCTTCTACAACCTGGGTGAGGTCGTTGGCTTCCCCCATCGCACCAAAATAAGAACAGATGAAGTGACCATTCAAACCCAAACGGTCGCGGCATGCGGCGCCGTCAACCGCAGGTGAGAAGACGTCCAGATCCGATGCATTCGGAATCATCGAAACGCAAGTTGGTGAGACACCGGTGGCAATAATGCCTTCGCGCATGCCGGGCGAAAGCGCTACGACATGAGCCGAATTCGCGTAAATCGTTCTTTCCAGCCAGCGGGCGCACCAAATCATAAAGGAACTACGCAGGACTCCCATTTGAATTGGCGCTTCGGGCCATAGATCTCGAACCTCGAAAACTAACGGCACTCTGTGGTACTTGCTGGCCAGTAGTGCCGGTATACCAATGGTGAGGGGCGTTGAAGTGGCGAAGACCACATCTGGCTTCGGCAGGCGAAGCACAGTCACGCTGCTGGCGAGAGCGAATTTGAAAAAGGCGAGGATGCGGGCAAATCGGCCCAAGGTTGTGCCGCGAAAGTAATCGGAGTAGCCGGCTGGAACTTCGACAACATCAATTCCATCGATATCCTGGCTGCTCGCCGAACGACTTACATTCGTGCCCGATTTCCCTGAAGCAGTCACCATTGTTACCTGATGACCCTGTTTTACGAGGTAGCGAGAAAACTCATACGAGCGAGTCCCGCCAATTCCAGCACGAGTCACGAAGTATTGGTGAAGGTAAAGAATTCTCACGCGGACCTGCGTCCTAGCTGAAGTTCTAATAACAAAATGGTTTGTTTTCGGATTTTACCCCGGTTAGGGGGTGAGATGTTTATAGTACCCGCGATGCCGGCTGTTTTGTGGCGTCTCACGTCTATAAACATGTCACTCCTCCGGAGTGAAATCGCGGCAGTTACTTTGACGGCGATGCTATTAAGGTCTCAATGTTCTCCGCTTGCCTGAGCTTTGCTTCTTTTATCGAGAGGCGATCGGAGTTCAGATCTGAAAGCACGACCGAAAGAGTTTGCTCATCAGTCGTCAACACGATCTTTTTGTCGTCGAAAAGGACCTCTGGATTCCGTTGTCCGAGAATGAACACTGATGCAAGTCTGGAGGGCAATCGCCCCTGCCCAGCTAATTGAAAGGACAAAGCTGGCTCTCGCACCCCGTAATAACGTGAGCGCCATCCACGGGGCGCCGTGGCCTCGTCGCCACATGAAATATCAGCGCTCATATCTTCGAAGCCCCAGGTATGCCAATGAAGCTGAACTTCCCCGACTGGTAAGCTCAATCTAAGCTGGTTCTGAGCCTCGTCTAGTTCCGCTTTGCCCGGGCAAAGGAGCCACTGCGTGACCGCATCCTGAGACCCTTCGCCGAGAAGATCATCCACGACCAGCCAAAAATCATCTCCCGCGCGCAGCACGGCGCGGCGGTGAGTTACCGACGGTTTCAAGCGCGCGTAGCCATCGTGTTGACCCTGAAACCACTCGATGTTCCCAGCGGATGAACATTCCCTTGAAAGCACCTCCGCCCTTAACCAATCGAACCACATAAACCGTGGGCCAGGAACCATTTGATCCTGGGAACCAACAGTCATTGTGCTGTGCACCATCGTGCCCCTCAAATTGTTGTTCCAGGGCGGATCGGCATAGTACAGGTAGGTGCCCGGATCGCAGACCACATTGATTCCCCGCCACCACAAGTCAAGCTGCAACATATCCGCCTGGGCGGGCCGGTATTTATAGGTCGCACAGCGGGTAAATCCGTGACTTCTTTCACCTCTGAGCGTGTAGTAACCGCCTTCAGGAGCTACGAAAGTGCTGCGGCAATCGGTTCGAATGGGAGCTCGCAAAGCCTCTGGCCCAAACAGCCAGAGCAGATCTTCGTCCCATGGTCCCGAGTCATACAACCGGGACTGGTGAACAAGATAATTGGCTGCGCCAAGCGCCGGGCGAAAGTCGGCGTAGTCGCAAGAACCGAGCGGCAGCACCAGGGCGCCATCATTATGACCATAACAGGGTACTTGTCCTGTCTCGCTATCTTGCAACTGATATAAGAACTCAACTGCACGCTCGATGCGCTTCAGTAAAGCATCCGGCAAAGGATCTCCGCATATCTCTCCCAGGCGGCAAGCCCAAAGGTAGTCCTGCAACATCAGACGGTGGTAATTCGTCGAGTTCTGAATGTATGAGCCATCCAATGCGATCTGGTTCGTTGCCTCGCGATTCAATATCTCGCGACCCTGTTCGCGCCACTGGCTTGCTTGCTGCAACTCCGGGAAAAGCAGACCCGTAGTCCAGAGACCCACCCCTTCACTGATCGAATGGTTGTTTCGTTGTAGTCGCGCGTAAATGTGATCGCCGGCTATCCGGTTTGTTTGGGCGGCAATCATACCGACCAGGCGCGCCAAACGTTCGCAGGTGGTAGTGGGTGAATCCGCAACGGCGTAAAGCGCAAAACACCAGGCCATCAGACGCAGCGATATTTCCTGCCCGCATTTCCAGTGAGCGCCATGATTAGGAGGGTTCGAATCACCCCAGCTTTCCGCCAACCGCCAAAAGGCCTCGGCGTAATTCTCATCGCAAGTCGCCCAGTAGGCTCGAGCCAAGGTGTAAGCCGATGCGAAGCGTCCAGGCTCCCAGATAAATTTGATATCACCCGTTTCCGCGGAGAATGATGGTATGGTGCTCCAATGCCGAACAGGTGAGCTTCGTTGGCCAGTGAAAGGGTTTAAATGCCAATCCGGTATCCGCCCGAGGTGCGCGGACCTTGCGAAGAAATAGGTGAAGTCTCCATTGCATATCTGATCGGCCTGAGTCACTAGCGCTTTGATACCCTGCTCGCCGAGCATGCGCGCCATGGTATTGGAGTAATCAGCACGGTCCGCTGACTTAAAGAAGAATGGTCGCCGGTTTTCACGCCAGTGTTGATCATATTCGGCAGGAGACGAGCCGATTCCTGGCGACAGCCAAAGCGATAATTCACTTTTAGACCAGGAACGTTGACCGAAGCGGCGCGCAGGCAATCCACTGCGGCTTTGAAGCTCATAGACGAGACGCGCTGAAGACCAGGCCAATCCGTAATCCTTGATTGTGGACCAGAGCATCTTGGTTACTTCTCGAGACGACGGGAATTTCCAACTCCCCCAGTAAGATCGCTTTTCTTCGTCGCCATTTGCTCACCGATTACAAGCACGTCCATCTTAGTCCTGAGGTAGCAGTCTATTGCTTCTTCAGGCCTGCAAACGATTGGTTCGTCCTCGTTAAAGCTGGTGTTCAAGACGACAGGCAAACCCGTGCGCTTCTGAAACGCTTTGATCAAGTCGTAATACAAAACATTCTCTTCCCGCGACACGCTCTGCAGACGGCCGGTATTATCGACATGATTAACCGCGCAGAGCTTCTCGCGTTTGTCAGGCCGAATATCGTACACGTGCAGCATAAATGGCGACGGATGACCGTGCTCGAAGTAGTCAGTTTGATACTCGCTGAGAATGGAAGGCGCGAAAGGCCGAAACTTCTCACGATGTTTGATCCTCGCGTTCAGGATGTCTTTCATGTCCGGTAATCCTGGATGTGCAAGGATCGACCGGTTGCCTAGCGCTCGCGGCCCCCATTCCATTCTTCCCTGAAACCAACCTACAACTTTGCCGGCGGCGATCTGATCGGCTACCGTTCCCAGCAAACTCTCTCGATCCAATGTTTGATACTCCAGGTTCGCAGATTCAAGTGCGGACCGAATGCGCGTTTGTGAGAACTCAGGACCCAAAAATGGATTCGTCATTACGTATTTGCGCGGCTGCTTGAGGACTGAGTGGTAGGCGTAGAGCGCCGCACCAATTGCGAGCCCTTCATCCCCTGCGGCGGGTTGAATCCAGGTGCGAAGAAACGGAGTCTGGGAAAATATCTTGCCGTTGGCTACGCTATTCAGGGCGCAACCGCCGGCCATCGTCAAGTTTTCAACCGGCACCCGCTTGTGAAGTTCATTAAGCAAGTGCACGAAGATCTCTTCGAAGCGCCGCTGCATGGCACGCGCCAGGTTCTTGTCACGACGAGTGATTTCGGCGTAAGGCTCGCGAGGCTCTCCGAAGAGCTCGACCATTTTATTGCTGAAATGACGCGCAAGTCTGACCGTGCCATCGTCTGCGATCTGCATGCCGTTGTTGCTTCCCAGCGGCATGAAATAATCCAGGTTGAGCTTGAAAGCGCTGCCTTCGGGCGACGCGATCTTAGACACTTGTTCATAGTAAGTATCGTCGCCATAAGGCGCGAGGCCCATAACTTTTCCTTCGTCGCCGTACTTCCGGTAACCGAGAAACCCACAAAGCATCGTGTAGAAGCTACCGAGCGAATGCGGGAGGAAGACGCGTTCCAGGACTTCAATCTCGGTGCCTGCGCAACGAGCAAACATAGCGGAAACGAAGTCACCTGAACCGTCGTAGCTAAAACCGGCTGATTCATTCCAAGGTGAGCAGTAAAAGGCGCTGGCGATGTGAGCAATATGATGCTCAACATTATGCTCCTGAAATCGGATTTGCGCCGGGTCTGCATCCAGGGCGCCGGCCAATAACGTGCGCAGGTCGTTCATTGCTTCTCTGCGGTTGCGGATTTTCATGAAATTGAGAAGCTTCGTCGGATTTGCCAGAGCATATTGAATCTTTTTGGCGAGATTAGCGTCCTTGTCCCGGCCTACAGCTACGTGATCGAGATCCGAAAGTTTTGCGCCAACGGAATCGAGGCATGCTTGAATAGAGAGAGTGGGGATACCTCCATAGTGTTTCACGCGGTTAAGCCGCTCTTCAGCGATGGCAAATACAACTTCGCCATCCTGAATTAGAGCCGCCGAAGCGTCTCCATGAAACATGTTAAGTCCGAGGATCAGCATGCGTTTTGAATGTTGGGGATGCAGGTTTCCTGGCTTCAATCAGCAAGCTGAGGCCATAGCGTTCACCCAAAAGACGGACCAACCAGCGTGGATAGATGCGCCAGATCAGTTTGAACACTGGGGACGCGTATTTCTTGCTGGGCTTGATGGTTAGCAAATCACCGGGGCTTAGTTTTAAAGACAACTGAATCTGTTCGAATCCAGTCTCCTGAAGGAGATCCTGAGCTTCATCCAAACTATAGGCCTTCGTTCCGGGGCTTTCTAAACTGCAAAAGATGGCTTCCTTGAGGGTCATGCCCGGTTTGCCGCGAGCGAGTCCCCAACGGAGGTAGAGCATCAAGCCACCCCATGACGGCACGTGATAGATCATCGCCTTCACAGCTCCGCCGGGTTTCAGAACTCGTAACACCTCTCGAAATGCCTTCGGCGTGTCGGGAGTGTGATGCAGAACTCCCCATGAATACACCTGGTCGAAACTGTCCGAATTGAAGGGCAAGGCTTCCGCGTCTGCAGTCCGCAAAGTAAATCTCTCAGGCGGGATGGAATTTACCTGTAGTCGCTCGCTTGTTAAGGCGATCGCCTTCTCAGTCAAATCAACTCCCGTCGCGTGACGAGCGTAAGAGCACCAGTTCTGAAAGTCGGCGCCGGCTCCGACGCCAATCTCCAAAACCGTTTTGCCCTCGGCACACGGAAAAGCTGCAAACGGCGCGAGGTAAGGCTCGAGCTCATAGCGAGCTTTCGAGATTGAGTCAAAGAACCGCAGGCGGTTCGATTCGTCGCCATAGCGCTCGCCGCAAGCCTCCTGTTCCCAGTGTTGCTTGACCCTCCACTTAAGCGTTTCCGATTGCGTGATTAGCACCTCCATTTAGAACTGGTGTTAGTCGAGAAAAGCTTGCTGCCATAGCTCGAGCGTTAACAGCTGCCATATCTGCATGGACCAATCTCGTCGACCAGTGCGCTGCTGCCTAACCATTCTCGCTACACGTTTGGGTGCAAAAAGACTACGTTCCTTCACCTTCTGCTCGTTCAGGAGATCGCCAACCATGACTCGCAAGTCATTAGCGAGCCAGTAATCAGCTGGGGCGCCAAATCCTGCCTTCTTCTGTTCAAGCACTTCAGCCGGCAGCATAGGCTTCATCGCTTCACGCAAAATGTATTTGGTTGTGCCCTGGTTCAGTTTTAAGCCAGGTGGCACGTTCCAGGCCACCCAGTCGGCAAGCTCCCAATTCAGAAACGGCACCCTTACCTCAACCGATGAAGCCATGCTCATCTTGTCGTTGTAATTGAGATTCAAACTCGTCATGAAAATTTTGGTGTCGAGATAGAGCATCTGATTCACGAAATCCGCTCCGCTGACTCGATCGAAATAGTCCATGTGCCGTGATGAGGTGCCGTTGCTATTGAGACTCTCGTGAAGTGATGGCGCGTAAAGCCATTCCTTCTCTTCATCGGTTACGTAAGTACTATTCATTAAGAAGTACTCACGCGGAGAAAGTGAACCTGAGCGCGCCATTTTCTTCGCGAGCCTGATATGTCCCTTCGCCGGGGTTCCCCGGAAAGACGGCAATGCCATCACTAGAGGCTCCACGACGTTCGCGCGCACGGCGGCGGGAATTCGCTGGTACTTTTGGGCCAGTTCATATGCTGCATGCTTGCGATAGCCGGCGAAGAGCTCATCACCCCCCACCCCCGAAAGAAGGACTGTTACGTCTTTCCTCGCTTCGCGGTTGATCAGGTAAGCAGCGATGATCGCAGGATCTGCAACCGGCTCATCCATGTGCCAGATGAGTCGAGGCAACAGATCGACAACATCAGGTTCAACCAGGATCTCTGTATGTTCGCAGCCAAAATGTTCCGCCGTGCGCCTGGCAACACCCGTGTCGTCCAGCGTCACTTCTCCTCTGCGGTATTTGGGCGGAAAAGCGACGGTGTAAGTTCGCGCAGGCGTTGCACAGACTTTAGCCATTGACGCCACGATGCTGCTCGAGTCCAGGCCGGCGCTCAGAAAACTTCCCAACGGCACGTCGCTGAGCATCTGCGATTCCACCGAGGCAATTAAACGCCCGTGAAGCTCTGATACGAGCTCATGTTCGTCCGTATGGAAAGAGTAATCGGCCGGAGGAAATGTCAGGTCCCAATATTCTTCGATTCGCAATTCACCATTGTGATAAAGCGCATAGTGACCGGCGGGTAGCTTGAATATGTCTTGGAGGATCGTTAGCGGCTCCGGAACCCACAGAAAAGTCATGTATTGATTGAGCGCCGCGAGATTCATCCGGCGCGGCAAATCGTGGATCTCGAGGAGAGCCTTCATCTCAGAAGCGAAGGCTAACTGGCTGCCCCTCTGAGAGTAATAGAGGGGCTTAATGCCAAAGTGATCGCGAGCGAGAAACAGCTCTTTTCGCTCATTGTCAAAAATGGCGAAGGCGAACATGCCATTCAAGCGTGTGACACTCGCGGGTCCGAATGCTTCGTATAAGTACAGCACTGCTTCGGTGTCACTCCGCGAACGAAAGCAGTAACCGCGAGCCTCAAGGTCGCGACGAAGCGCGGGATAATTGTAAACCTCTCCGTTGTATACGATAGTCAGCCGCCCATCCGGCGTTGACATGGGCATGTGACCAGCGGCCGATAGGTCGAGAATCGATAGACGTCGCGAGCCTAACCCTACCAATGCGCCATCCGGCAGAAGTGTCTCCCACACACCCTGGTCGTCAGGCCCGCGATGCGCCTGAACACTATTCATGCGGTGAAGCGTTTCGCTGTCGGCCCAGTTAATCGAGCCTGTGATACCACACATAATCTAAGCTGTAAGCGCGGCCTTGAGAGGGTGAGCAACTTCGAGATAAAACTGCTCGGCCCGCTTCATTACCGTATCGTAGTTGGCTCGTTCGGCCACCAAATGCTGGTTGTGTTCCCGCGCCTTGTCACGGAGTGATTCATTGGTGATAGCCTGAACCATTGCCTGGGCCAGCGAATCAGCGTTAGCAGGATCACAGAGCAATCCGTTGACCCCATCAGTAATCCACTCGCGAACTGATTCGATATCTCCAGCCACAGGAAAACATCCACACGCCATTGCCTCGAGCAACGTATTAGGCGTGCCGTCGTGAAGGCTCGGTGAAACTGTGACCGTGGCGAGCCGAAACAGCTCGGCCATTTCCGATCGAGGTACCGATGGCAGCAGTCTTACGCTCTTTTCAATGTCCAGGCGCCGCAGCCACTTGTGCACTATCGGAATACCCTGCATGCCGGTGCAAATGAAGATAGCCCCAGGAAACTCGCGTAGGACTCTTGGCAAGGCCTGAAAAAAAGTTTCGTTGCGCACGTATGCGCGCAAACCTCGCGGGTTGATTATGACCGGTGCATGATTGGGAATATTCAAGCGGCGCCTGACAGCTGGGTCAGGCTCACCTGAATGAAACATTGAAGTTTGGATACCACCAGCGCCAGGCAACACCATCGTCGGCCGGTCTGAGGGAAATGACCACGTTTGCCGCGCGAGTTTGAGATCGCGTTGACAGTCGCAGTGCAAAGCTTGAGATCGTTGGAGGCATTGGCGAGTCTGCCGCGCTATCAACGGATAACCCTTAGCAAACAATGTGAAATCATTGCCCCACACCGAAACCAATAGCGGTATCTGTTGTGGTGTTGCGAGTGCGCCAAGTATGCCTTCGAATGGGATGCGCATCGCATGGACGATATCTGGTGAGATTTGGTTAATCTGGGCGCGAGCAGCTTCCGCGTGGCGCCCAATTTCCAGGGAACCAAGCCAGGGAAGCATTTTCCTGAAAAGCGTTGATGGTCCACCAGTGCGCAAGGTCGCCAGTACCCGGTTGGCCGGCGAACCATTCGCTTGCGAGCCGACTGTTCCGTTGTGGTTTACGCGGGCAAGCTGCGAAAACGCGATCGGAAATTGGTAAAGCTTTGCTCCCGCTATTACGGATGGCGAGCAGAGATAAGACGAAATAACATGGACGTCATGGCCGCGGTCGACGAAGTGTCCGATCCAGTTTTGCGCGATTGCGCTGCGGGCGTCAGCTATATACAGAATTCTCATAGTGTGACGGCTTTGGACAACCACGGTGGCAGCGGCTTTTCCTTCACCAAGCCTGTGATGTGCTTCAGGCAGTTGATCAGATAAGGCGCCACGGCCTCGGTTGAGATCGAACTTGCCGTTCCAAGCGCACTCGCTTCGAGCTGTGGCCGGTTGGTTTTGGCATCTAAGAAAGCACTCAGGCAAGCACGCAGTTCCGCCACACTCTCGTTGCGAAATACATAGCCATTAATTCCCTGCCGAACAAGATCGGCAGCGCCACAACGATCCGATACGACAACCGGAACGCCGGCAGAAAAAGCTTCATTCACGACCAGGCCCCAGCCATCCCAGCGCGAAGGCAAGACCAAAAGATCAGCCCCAGCGAGGCGGGCCGGAACACTATCAGAATTTATTGCTCCCTCGAACAAAACGCGGCCATCAAGGCCGAGAGCTTCCACTTGCGCCTGAAGCGCGGTTTGCATCTCGCCAGTACCCACGATAGTCAAAAACAGATTACGATGTTGCGCAAATAGCGGCCGAAGGGCTTCGAGCAGAATATCAATTCCCTTGCGCCTAACGAGCTGGCCAATATAGATGATCTCAATTCTGTTGTTGTCTTTCGAAGGAGAAGGGGAGTTTATCGCCCGACCGTTGTGTCTGAAGTAACCAAATGCATAAATCTTCTCTTCGGGGACTTTCAACGACCTGTAAAAATCTTCAGCCAGACGAGATATGGACAAAACTCCCGCGGCACGTCGGGTTAGTATGGAACCTAATGCTGACTTTGCCATTCTTCTCGCGAGGCTGCGGGGCGTGGATGGATCAGAGGCCTCTGAGTGGATCAGATATGTGCTACCCCGCAACGCCAAAGCTGCACACGTAAAGGTAAATGAAGGTTCTCCAAATATGCCGTTGACAATGTGGATGCGATCGGACTGCGACCATGCGAGTTTTATCGCGTCGATTTCCCTCCGCCTCGGACTCAGGAATTTGTAAGGATAACCATGTAAATCGTCTTCCCATCCGAGTTGCAAGCGATCTGCGGGTAATCTCCTGGCATAAATCACCTGTAGATCGATTTCTTCAGAGGCAAGCAAGCTCCTGAAGAAGTCAGCCTGGTAAAACGAAGGCATATTCATCCAGACTGTGAGTTGAATCATTCGACCTGGTTCGTTGGCTTTAAGTTTTGATAATAAGGCAGGCGAATGTACGGACGAACTCGCCTTCGCCCGCCGATGTAGTGAAGGGCTACGATGGCGGCGAGTGGCATCATGTTAACGCATGTGAATATGATTATTGACATTAGACCGTCGCGGTATATCTGAATCAAATTGCAAGCTACCAGGAGATATGCAAACCGCAAAACAGAAAAGTAATTTGCTCGATAGGCCCGAAAGTAGATGCGCGCAAGTGTGTATGCGAATAGATACGACAGTACAATTATGCCGATGTAACCGAAGTTCAGATAAAAATCGCCGACAAAACTCATTACCATGCCCATCTCAAACATGGGACGCCCTGGGGTCGAAAACTCTCTCATAAAGTCTGCAAGCCCTGGCTTTTCAGCCCACCACTGGCGAGGTATGGGCGATGTAGCAAGCACCAGATATGGGGAGCCGTAATAAAACTTGCCGGCCCTATCAATAAGCGTAAGAGACGAAGCAAACTGGTCCAGGAGTTCCTGGTCCCCATGTTTACCAGCCATCGCTTCATCAATGATTTCGGATGAGGTAGTCCTGATTTCAGTGAGGCTGGCTCCGGTTTGGGTCATCCTGCCTATCTGCTTTAGCGGGAAAAAGATGACAAAAACACCAGCCATAACCGCCAGCACCATAGGGGTGGGCCATCTTTTCCCTCGTCTATCTAAATAGATTTGGGCCAGCAAAATTAGGGGAATGACAAACCGGAAACGCGAGTAACCCTGGAGGGCGATAATAGTGAGGTAAACGCACGTCGGTGCTAACAACCACCAGCGCAAGCCATACCAGTAGATTAACGCCACAATCGCGAGACCGGACCAGGTCATTGTTATTACGAGCCAACTCGATTCTTCCCATGCTCCCAGGTCCATCTCTGGTCTCTCGAGGCCTGGGATCTTACCCATCAACAACAACCCGGCAATGCCGATAGGCAAAGCAATCAATACCACCGCCCAAATATGTGGCAAGGATAGGAGTACACCTTCCTTCGGATTCTTAACTTGGGCACGCTGTTTCTTAGCATCGACCGCCGAGGCTCTAATCCAGGCGATGGTCATAATGATCAACGTCAAATCAAAGAGGATCGCCGCCCTGGCAAGTTCAGCCTCGGTAACTGCTTCGAAGAAGTACCATTCCGCAAACAACGTTTCGGCCCCAGCCCATACGGCGAACAAACGCAATGGTACAACCAGAGCATGAAAGACCAGGTAGGTCATGGCGGGATGGGAATGCGCAAGCCGCCCATAACGCAGTAATGCGATAGAACAAACAGCTAAGACTACCAGGTCAACAAACAACGCGGTCGGAATGTCCTGGTAAAGAGTTTCGAACATTTAGCTTGACTAATCTTCCTTTAGCAAGGCCTCGGCCTTAGCTGCATCACTCAAGAACATTTGTACTGTCTCTTTGCTGTAGGGATGGACCAGCATCCCCTCGAGCAGGTGTGGTAAAACCGTCACTATGTGCGCGCCGGCTTCCAGCCACTCAACGACGTTAAGAACCTCGCGCGTTGAACCGGCAATTATGTTCGCCTTCAGATCAAATTGATCCAATAACTTGCGCAGACGGGCGATCTCGCCACACGCGTTGTAGCCCATGTTATTTACCCGGCCGGCAAAGATCGAAACGTAAGTAGCACCCGCCATTGCCGCCAGAAGGCATTGCTGCGCGCTCATCATGGCCGTAACGTTGACTCGGATGTCGTGTTGGGTTTCAAGCTCGTGAATAACCTCCATGTTTTCGAGTTCTCCATCCGGGCCGTGCACAGTCACTTTTACCACTATGTTGTCCGCCCAGCTCGAGAAGGCTCGCGCTTGCTGTTTCATCAGCTCAGGTTCGTTGCTGGTTACCTCGACTGAGAGTGGCAGCGGCGCAATCGTCTTCGCAATATCCTTCGACAGTGCTTCGAGTTCCCGCAGGCCGCCGGTTACGCCTTGCTTGAGCAGCAGAGTGGGATTGGTCGTTACACCACGAATAACACCCATGCGGTGAAATCGCTTGATCTCTTTCAGATCAGGGGTATCGAGAAAGATCGCCATAGAGTTGTTACTCTTTTCGAATTGAGGCTACCGAGTGGACTCCCACTTCATTTCCGTAAACCTCAGCCTGGGATGGGATACGAGGAGATGCCAGACAACGGCCTGGAAAGACTCAGTGTGCGCTGTGACGGTGGCGTCGTTGACTACGGGAACGAGAATGCATTCGTCCGCCACCTGCGAGGTATAGCCGCCGTCTCTTCCGACAACCCCGCAAACTTTCGCTCCCACTTCTTTCGCATGCTGCAACGCTCTGACCAGGTTGACGCTGATGTTGCGTTGCAGATCGCCGCCACCAACAGAGAAGACAAAGACCATATCGGCGGCTGAAAGACGACTACCGCGAAGCCAGTTGGCAAAGGATGTCTCCCACCCATCATCGTTGATGCGCGCGGTTAGCTCCGACACGTTGTCGGTCGGAGTGTACGCCTCAATGCCGGCGATCTTGCGGAAATCGTTTACTGCATGTGAGGCATTGCCGGCGCCTCCGCCAACGCCAAGAAAAAACAGCCGGCCGGAGCGATCCCGAAGCTGGACGAGCAGTTCAACTGTGCGCTCGATTGCCCGCAGATCCATCCGGTTAAGAATTTCGGCGGCTTCCCGGAGGTATTGGGCCGAATAATTCAGGGCAGACTCGTTCATACTTCCGCGCATTTCAAAACATACTTTGCAATGGATCCTGGATCTCCGACCTCGAGGCTGCGAATTACTGTCGCAGCCTCGCTGAGGTCACTCACGAGATAATCCGGCCAGACCTGGTGTTCAGCGAGGCTCGCGCAGTTAAAGCACTTCTGCACGTTCAGAAAGATCGTGGTTAAGTTTACGGCGCGACCGGCCGCAATATCTGTGACGCCGTCGCCAACCAGATAGGAACGGGGCAGGTCGATGTTCCATTCGCGCGCAGCCTTCAGCAGCAGGCCCGGCTGAGGCTTGCGACAGTCGCACTTAGTGCGGTACTGCGGTACTACAGCTTCGGGGTGATGCAGGCAGTTGTAAATGGCATCGACGCTTCCACCACCGTCCCTGATGCCCGTTACCATCTTCGTCTCCATTGCTTCGAGCAATGCGGGCGTAAATTTACCTTTAGCGATGCCTGGTTGATTTGAAATCACGATAACGAGGAACCCCACCGCTTTCAGACTCGCAATTGCTTCGCCGGCGCCTGGACAGAGAACAAATTGATCCGGATTCGCAGGCGAATCAACGAGTCCAAACTCGGGATTGAAGTGCATCCGATTGATGACCCCATCGCGATCGAGGAAAACCGCCCGGCAAGCATCTGAATTCACGTATTGTCCCATAGGTTCAAAAAGTCAGATTGGTTTGAGATGGTCGCGTGATGGGTAGGAGACAATACGGTCCACCAAATTACACATCGCAGAAGAGCCGACGCAACCTAAGACATGATCCACGAAATAACACGAAATAATTGAGGGACATTCGTGTGAGTTTGTTTTTCGATTCGTGTGATTTCGTGGATTGATTTGTTTATTCGCAAAAAATTGCTCACAAAAAACAAGAAATTGTCACCTGTTACACGAACTGGCTAAAAATTCACGAGCACTTTCGCCCCTTCAAAATCGAAATCGTAAGGCATCTCGCGCAACCCTCTCTCACATAGAGCCTGCCGAACTTTTGTTCGCGAGTGGCTGGGGCAGTAAAACATAAAGAAGCCACCGCCACCGGCTCCCATCACTTTGCCGCCGAGTCCGCCACAAGCTTTAACGGCGTCATAACACTCGTCGAGCCGCACATCGCTGATCTCTTGCGAGCGTCTTTTCTTGTTTTGCCAGTGCTCGTCCAACAAGAGTCCAAAACGTTCCAGATCACCCTGTTCGAGTGCTTCCTTAACACGATAGCCAAGCTCTTTTGTGTGGTGCAGACTATCAACTACTGCACCGTTGCCCTGCTCTGTCTCGCGTCGCTGTGACTCGAGAATGTGCGCGCTGCTGCGTGTGATGCCGGTGTAGAAAACCAGGACGTTGCTGCGAAAGTCCTCGGCTGTTGTTACCGAGATGTCGAGCGGGGAAACCTTAACGCGACCTTCCGTGTCGATGTCCAGGCAGGTGATGCCACCAAAAGCTGCCAGGTAAGGATCGTGTTTGCCCGCTGCATGACCGGCGAGGTCCATTTCGATGTGGCAAGCCTGTTCTGCCAGAGCCTGTGTAGGTATCTTCTCACGCTTCAATTCATGCAGGGCCGTAAGCAGCGCAACCAGATAGGTTCCCGACGAGCCCAGACCACTTCCGGACGGCACATCGGCCATCGAGGCTATCTCGAGACTCGCACCCAGACTCAATTCTTTCAAAGCCGGTCGCACCAAGTCATGCTCGATCTCATCCGGGTTCCGAACTTGCTCTGATCGCGAATACTTCAGACGAATAAAATCATCTGCCGCCGGTCTATTGACATAAATGTAAAGGTACTTATTTATAGCGGCGCTAAGAATGAAGCCGCCGTGCTTCAAGTAGTACGAGGGAAGATCGGTTCCTCCACCTCCAAGAGAAATACGATAAGGTGCGCGTGTGATTATCATATCTACTTTTTGAAGTTTAAAGGATCAACGGAATTGATGAGGTTGTTATGACCCTATTCCAACATGGGCATTCCATTCAGTTGAGAAGAAAGTTGCGCATCCCGAGGCACACTGTAAAATCGGCGCTTGAACCTTAGGCACGGTCGTTCAATGAGGTAATAGCAAACAGTGGCAGTCGCGAAGGTCACTCCAAAGGCCGTGAGCAGCCTGAGCGGCAGTGGGTGACTTGGGTTGTAACAAAAGTTAAAGATTGGAATGTGCCATAAATACAGCCCGTACGAGAGACGTCCTATCCAAGCCAGGGGCGAAAACTCTAAAATAGTCGTTATGAATCGAGGCATCCAAGTCAGTAACAGGTACACAAATGTGGCTGCAGCTGCTGCGAAGCCGGCTAGACCTCCGCGATACATGTACCCTGCATAGTTCGAGCAAAACAGAAACATTATTGTGAGTAGCAGACAAAGGCTAATCGATAGTACCAATGTGATTCTTCTGCTCAACATTGGTAGCAATTTCCAAGAAGTGAGCAATCCGAGCAAACAACCTAATAGGATAGCGTCAGCTCGCGTGTCCAGACTTGCATAAACTCGCGCAAATGATAGTTGGCCCTGCCAAAGAACGGCACGATTCAACGCGATGAATATGATCGTGACGGTAAGCGCCATAAGCACACGCCAATGCTTACACTTGAGTCGCAATAGGTAAGCTAGTAGTGGTGGCCACAAAATATAGAACTGTTCTTCAATTGAAAGAGACCATGTATGGCTTAGGATGCCTAGCGTGCCCATTCCATTAAAAGCTTGATACCAATTGGAAGAATAGAACATCGAGTAGAAGACGCCTTTGTGCAACATTGATTGTTCTGTGGAAGTCGCGAACAAATCGCTGTAGATGGAACAAACAACGATCACCGCAAAGAGCGCCGGAAATAGCCGTAATGCGCGACGAATATAAAAGAGCCTTAAGTTGATAGCGCCGAACTGGTTCCACTCTTGAACAAGTAAAGATGTGATTAGAAATCCGCTTAATACAAAAAACAGATCAACACCTAGATGCCCTCCCACGATCGTGTGGCTGCCCACATGGAAGGTCATGACGGCAAGTATTGCGATACCTCGCAATCCGTCTAGCGCGGGCAGATGGCCAAATTGGCGACTGGATGTCCGATGGGTACCATACAGTCGATTTTCTGATGCGGGAGTGCTTTTGTGGGGTAGCATCATGTTTGCCTTGGTGGGATATCATTAGGGTCCAATTTCGAGGGCGATTGAACAGAGCTCTGACCGACCGCAAGTCCCCTGGCGTATCGATCCACCAGAGATTTTCCTGTTCCGCCATCCGATAGCCATAGAGTTCCATGTCTTCCTTCAAAAGGGACGGAAAGATATCTCTGCCGAAATCAGAGGCGACGTTAGGAGGGATCATCTCAAGGATCTGAGGTTCGAATACAAAAATTCCGGCGCTTACCCAATGGGAGAAGATCTCATCGCGGGCGGGCTTTTCCAGAAATCTCGTGATGCGATCATTTTCATCGAGCGCCACAATACCGCTTTGAGCAGGGTCTTCCCGCTGGTGCAAGGCGATGGTTGCTATGCCGCCTCGATTCAGATGTAGTTGCCACATGCTGTCCAGGCGACAATTGCTCAAGTTGTCTCCGTACCAGACAAAGAAAGGACCATCAAAGAAGTGGGACACGTTACGAACCGCGCCGGCGCTGCCAAGGAGCTCGGGTTCATAAGAGTAGCTTATGTTCATCTCCCACTTGTGACCGTCGCCGAAGTAGTTCTTTATTGTCTCAGGCAGGTAATGCAAATTGATTATCACGTCGGTCACGCCATGCTGCCGGAGCCATTCGATATTGTGTTCCAGAACCGGCTTTTGCCCAATCGTAATCATGCACTTACATATCGCGTCAGTAACCGGGTGAAGGCGGGTTCCCTTCCCGGCCGCAAGCAACATCGCCTTGCGCGGTAAGAGTAACCTTTGTTTGCGCTGAACTTTCATCCTCGACTCACCCGTTCCCGGTGATATATGACTTGTTGACTAGTATTTCTCTTCAATCCCAAGCAGCAGAGCTACAGGTGGGAGCTACATACACTAAAGTCGAAAAGCTGTTATCAACTGTATAGCCATATCCTTTTAGGAAGCTAAATATCTTTTCCGCCTTCACGCCCCGTTTTTCTAAAATGCTAACATGTACCTCAAGGGCAATGGCTCGCACTCGATGGTCCCTAAAGATCTGAGGGGAACCTAGAATAGCGTCGTATTCCGCTCCTTCTATGTCCATCTTTATTAGATCTGCTCGCCCGACTTCGATTCTAGAAAATAATTCGCTTAAGGTAATTGTTTCCGTCATTTCAGTTGGTAATTTGTATTTAGTTGCGCGTACGAACCCGGATGCACCTGTGTTGGTATCTGCCGAGAGGTTAAGGACGGCTCTACCACTATTGTCCGAGATAGCGCTCTGAATTAGCGACACATTACTTAAATTATTCAACTTGAAATTCTCAAAAAGTATGGCTTTGAGACGTTGCTGCGGCTCAACTGCGATGACTTTGCCGCCCACCCCCACGATTTTTGAACCTAGCACTGTGAAGTAGCCCTCATTTGCACCAATATCTATAAACGTGGAACCTGTACACAGAATCCGCTCTAATGTACGACTCATCTGAGGCTCATACTCACCATGTTGAGCAAGGATGACACCAAACGCGGACGCGGGATCAACACAGAATCTTCCGATCTTTGTCTCGACGATATGACGCTTGATCCTTAGAACCTTCTTAAGTGCAACAGCAACCGGAGCCGGTCGCATGCGGGTCAGAAGTTCATAGGTGCGCTGCCCCAAAGTAGCCATACTTCCGCTTTATTATGATTCGCACGTGGGTGCATCAACTTGTGCTGGACCATGCGAGCTGGATATCCAGCAATGCACGTTGCTTGTTTCACGCCTTCGCAACGGTCTGCAAAACCGCTTGCTCCCGCATTACTCGGTCGGCCTCATCCAAGTATTCTCTAGTTCCAGCCTGTTCTTTAATCCAAGATAAGTATTCCGTCACATTTTGTTCAACTGGAGTGATAGGCTGCCAACCTAGTGCATTCAACTTCGAGTTATCAGAGATCGTGTGCCGTGTGTCTCCGATTCTGAATTCCCCTGGCACGAGAGGCTCAATAGTATTACTGAACTCCTTAATCATGATTCGGGCGAACTCCAAAACCGTTACCGCTCTTCCTCCGCCGACGTTGAAAACCTCATAATCGGCTCTCGAATCCTCCAGAACCAGCACATTAGCGCTAGCTACGTCTTTGACGTTTACGTAATCCCTCAGCTGTTTTCCGTCCTCATAACAGACCGGAGGCAGCCCGTGGAGCAGTCGGAGAGCAAAACGCCGGGCGATGCCGGAGTAGGCATTGTAAAAGGAGTTGCGAGTTCCCTGAACGTAGGTGTAGCGCATACACACTGTAGGGATCTCGTATCGTTGGCCCAGGCTGTGAGCGAGCATTTCGATGGCGTACTTGGAGATGGCATAAGCCGTGTGCGGGCTGATCGTATTTTCATCAATCAGTGCTGGCCTCATCGCCTCGTCACATACGGGACACATGACTTCCCAGTCGCCTGCCTGGAGTTGCCTTATGGTCCGAGGTCGCGGGTAAATCACGCCATGTTCAGAGCACTCGTATTTTCCTTCACCGGAGACTGACTGCGAGGATGCAAAGACTATCTTTTCAACTGGGTAGTGCTTTTCAACGATTAACTCAAACAGAAGCGCTGTGCTTTCGGTGTTGGTGTGGATGAAGGTGCTGAAGTCAGGAAGGTAATCTTGATATGCAGCCAGGTGAATTACTTTATCAATATCGCGCAGGGAGCGCTCCAGATCATCGCGGTTAACCACATCTCCTCGAACAAAATCTACCTCAGGCGGTACATATTCCGGTTTGCCAATTCGATGGACACGCGGTTGGAGGTTATCAAGAACCCGTACCTCGTAGCCGCGCTGCAGAAGCAGGTCAACGGTATGAGAGCCGATGAAACCTGCACCTCCTGTGACAAGTACTTTCTTCATGCATTGATCCGGGAATTGAATTTGCAGTTACGCAGCACTGAGCCCTGAATACTTAAACGGATTTCCTCGCTTCGAGACAAATGGAATATTCGGGATAATTCGGGATAATGCGTTATTCTACTTACCGCTCAACTCTCACAAGAGCTGAATTCACAATTCGATATGCTCCGATCCTGGGTGCACTAATCAAGCTTCAGTGAAAAGCTTCCAAATCCCGCGGATGCGATCAGCAAACCGACGCCGGTAGTCAGCCTGCGTCAAACTCGCGACCCGATCGCGGGCCCGCATCCCAATTTCAATTGCTTCGTACGGATGATCATTAATCCAAGCAAGTTTTTCGGAGATTGCATCCACATCCCGAATGGGCACAAGAAATCCTGTTACGCCATCTTCGATCAGGTCGGGCCCCGCGCAGTTGGCTGTCGTAATCACAGGCAGACCGGAAGCCATGGCTTCAATTATATTGCGACCGAAGCCGTCAATTAGAGTTGGAAAGACATGCACGTGACAGCGGCGCATAATCTGCGCCAGCTCCTCTCGGCTTACGTGACCGACGCGACGAACACGCACGCGGTCTTCATAAGAAGCGATCGCATCTTTGCCGAAAGGATAACCTGCAAGGACCAGTTCAATTCCGGGAACAGGACTACGTGCCAACGCTTCCAGCAAATAGCCAATACCCTTGGTCTGCGTATAAGAGCTGGCCCAAATCACGGAGAATTGGCGAAATTTTTCTTTTGAAGGAGCGAAGATCGTCTGGTCTACTCCATAAGGCTCGACAAATACTTTCCCTGGGTCAATGCCAACCTCGACCAGCGATTGCTTGGTAAACGTGCTTGCGCACAGTACGGCATCGGCGAGCCGACGCTCCTCGCGCCTGAGTTCCACCTCGTCATCTGGAAACCAGTTATAGCGCAGTGTGTCAGCCACCGCCGGAAAGAGCCGCGCCTCTTCACCAAGTAATGTTAACGCCTTCTCTGCACAAGCTATTGGCTGGTAAAGAACGCATGGGAGGCCGAGCTGTTTTGCCCTCCGAAAGGTTTGCAAACTAGCACCTTCATAGCCAAATGCCAGGTTACCCAATTCTGACAAGCGCGATGCCACCCATCGATCAACCTGCGAATTGTGCCAGAACACGTTGAGAGTACGATCTTTTTCATTACGCGCGAGCCGCGTACGTAACCGTGCTCTAACCGCTTGAGTGGGATAAGTTCTTACGGATCTTGAATCAAGGCCAGGGTGGTATCTTTTTCCGAGATATTTTCTTAACCTACTCTCCGGGAGCCATTTGTAAGGCGGTTGCGAGAGATCACAATAATAATCGATGACCATACTGCCAAGCCAACCGCGTTCCTGCAGTGACAAGCTTTGCTCAAAAATACCCATTGGGCTTGGGCAAAAAATGACCGACCGCAGATTTGCCTCGAGATCACTCATTATTGATAAATTTAGCAGAGGGTTTCAGAAACGATCGAACTGGTAACTGCATAGGTTGGTAGTTTGATGGCTCCCACGTAAAAGGTTTTCTGATGGTCCATTCTCGAGTCTCTAGTCATGATCAAGAGATAATACTTGGATGTAGGTGGTTCGCGAGTCTTTCCCGCGTACCGTTTGTGAGTACAAGGACACCTAGTGATGTGCCCCGCAAGATTCTCACCCCCACATCTGCAATCTCATGTAGAAATCGAGTAACCCCCCACTTATGATCTGGGGCAGCGAGAAAGTCATTTCGCCCATAGTCGTGCCATAACATGAGGCTGTTGTCGGTCATTAAAGGCAGTACTCGCGCAGTATCATTGCGGACATACTGGTAAGAGTGTGCGGCGTCTATCAGACAAAAATCGACTCCCATGCCAATCTTGTTGTAGTCGAACGTAGCGGTATCGCCGTAGTGTTGATGAATACGTGCTGCTTCCTTTCGACCTTCATAGTAATAATCACCCCGCGCGTTGATAATCTCTAAGTCATTGGACTCAAATTCTGTAGTGGCTGGGTTTACATCCAGCGGCAAGTCTAGCGTATGAATTTCGCCCTCGGGCGAATTGATCGCAAGATTAAGCGTCGTGAATCCCCTAAATGAACCTATCTCCAATACTTTGCGCGGAGCACGTGCCGCCACCAGATGACATATAGAGCTGATTTCAGTAATTGACATTGACCCACCCCAATCCCATGGACGAGAAACTTTGAACTCGGTTGAAATTGGAGCTATTTCTTCTAGCGTGACCATTGGCAGGTACAAACCGGCGTCGGTCTTGCTGCACCGATAGATTTCAGACAAGTAATGCCTAGTAGCCACAGGTCCGCTCCGCATCGCTAGGGCAATAGCCGCGGGATGCAAGTAGTTCAAAGTCAATATTATATTGCGTGCGACATGACGCATCCTCATTCAAATCCTCCATGGTCTTGTCTGCATCGCCCATGTAAGCAGTGGCCCCACCCCTACTTCCAAAGAAAGTCTCGCTGAATCGGATTTACCTTTTCTAGCACTTCTCTTGTTATCAACATTAATGCGTCCGCCAAGGAAGCCAACCACGCAGGATTCCTTATACTGACTGCGATCTCTTTCGTTAAATCGGCTAGCGACCACGATTCGTTGGGAAGAAGCATCAATTGAGGCCGTTTGCAGCGAAGCGCTTGCCATAGGCCTTTAGCACGCCAATGGAAGATAGAGTGCTCCTTAGATCCGTCGGATTGAACCGGAACAACTCTAACGGAGAAATCGAGTGCACGCGGCGTAGACCGTGGATCACGACGGCAAGTTCCGTGGAATAAGCAATAGTCGTTGCAACGGCGGCGCCCATAATTCCCGCTGCCGGCAAGAGAAAATAGAGCGCAATTATTGTGGCTAGGAAAGCATAAAGCTGCGCTTTGCTGGATAACCATGGATCTCCTAGAGCCTGAGCTCCTCCTGCAAGCACCAGTTTGGCGCCCACAATAACCGAGCCAAGAAGCAACACTTCAGCTGGCCAAATTGAACTTTTAAAGCCGATGCCAAACACAAGTGGTATTCCCACTGGTAACAAAATCCCAACTGCCAAAGCTATCACTAGACTAATCATCCAGTACTGGCGAAATATGCGTTGCAGAATTGCGACGCGCTCAGCCTTGGATTCCTTCTGGGTAATACTTGGGATTGCAACGGTCTGCACAGCTTGCGAAAAAGCCTGTGAAAGCCCGGCGGCGCTTACGGCAACCACGTAAAGACCTAAATAAGCGGGAGAAAGCCAAGCCGCCATAAAGACCTGCGCAAGATTGACATTTGCTAGCCCCGATATATTCCCCACATGAACGGTCACGCCGTACTTTAGCATTCTCGTTGCAAGGTCGGCATTAGTGTGGAGTCCAAGATAAATACTCGACTTTGCGAGAACTTTAAGCGTGCCAAACAACACGATCGTATTGAGCAATAAGTGCAAGATTAGAATATTGATTAGTAGTAAACGGCCGAGTATGATGAGCACCAGTGTCCCCATTAGGTACCCAAGCGGAATGAGGGTTCGCAGCCAGTTAAGTTCGACTATTTGTAGGCGGCCCTGTAGCACGCCGGTCCCGAGTTGCGCAATCAAAGAGATGGGGATAACTAGTAGGAACAGTCGGCTAAGTGATATGACTTGGGAAGATTGACTTTTTAAAAGAGCGGGCAAGGCCAAATAACCGATTGGTAGCGCTACAGCACTAAGTATCAACCCAAAAACTATTGCGGTATTAAAAACGATCTGCGGTTTGGAATCAGATAGCGAGGTAAAATACACACTCGAAATAATGAGGCCCATGCTGCTTAAGTAAACGAGGAGGATGGGCCAGAGCATTGCCGCGGCCACCTCTCCCCGGCCCGTTGGGCCCAGCCACCGTGAGAGAAGAACGGAATTCGCCAAAGACAAAACGGTGATGCCGCCGTTCGTAAGAAGGGTTCGAAAGATTAGAGAGCGAAGCATTTACTGTCCATACCAGTTAAGAATCGAGAGGTGCAACGGCAATTGATTCTGCCCAAGATCCATGTGCTTTCGACGTAGCCTTGTCACGCTACTCACCTTTGCGAATGTCCTTCAGTAGGTGCCAACTTTGGATGCGAGAAGGTCTAAGCGTTTTTCATCCTGACTTCGATCCAAAGACTGCGATAATTTCATCACTCTGCTCACCGTCACTGTTGTCTATAGCCGTCAACTCATAGTCATAAGCTCGCAACAGCGCACAACACTCTCGATGCAGCTCAGTACCATGTGTAGAGAGAAAAATCGTTGGCTTCACATTTTCTAAGATCCACCGCGCGCCTTGCAGAACAAGCGCCTCTCCACCTTCAACATCGATCTTGATGCAGTCGGGTGGCGGAATTCTATTCTTGGACAAGAGATCATCCAGCGAGACAGTTTCGACTTGAAGCGTGCCCTCAGAAGAGAGATGTCCCATGGCGCTCGTTGGACCTGCGTCAAAACTTGCAGCACCACTTCTATCTGAGACGGCCGCTTCAACGACGGTTACGTTTGTTGTTGAGTTCAGCCGCAGGTGCTTACGCAAATAATCAAGATTTGTTGGCAAGGGTTCAAACGCAATTACTCTACCTGTTGGGCCAACGATCACCGAAGCGAGAAGGGTGTAGAATCCCGCGTTAGCTCCAACATCGAGGAAGGTACTTCCTTCTGTCAGAACCCTTTCTATTGCTAGCCTCTTCTGGTTTTCATAACTACCGAGCCAGCAACCGTGCGTGTGCGATCCCGCAAGCCATCTTTTTCCGCGGAGCCTACCCTGCAAGATCACCATTGGCGTTTCGTTTGGAATCAGCCTCAGAGGTTGCCGGAGCATCCTACCCAGTAAAGTTCGATTTGAGATGCCGGAAAAGTTCATCGCTATTCAGCTGCCGTTGCGTCGCGCAAAATCTAACCAAAGGAAATCTAGGTCTGGCTCCGTTTTGTGGATCACTTTCTGATCTGCGTTATCTGCGTTTATCCACGGCTAATTCTCGTGGGTGCAGTCGGCTGGCTTCGTACGAATCGATCGTCAGCTTTAACCCCTCTTCCAACGGCGTCTCGGCGCGGAACGCGAATTTCTCGTACGCGCGCGAGACGTCCAGCCGACGCCGCGGCTGGCCGTCGGGCTTATCAGTCTGCCAACGAATCTCACCCGTGAATCCCGTCAGGCGGGCAATGATTGTGACAAGCTCGGCAATCGTGATCTCACTCCCCGTGCCGAGATTTACCGGTTCAGCCTCGTCATATTGCGCCGCCGCGGCGAGAATTCCCGCGGCACAATCGTCGACATAAAGAAACTCTCGCGAAGCCTTGCCCGTGCCCCACACTTCCACAAACGGAGCCTGCTGTTCGCGGGCCTCGATGCATTTGCGGATCAGTGCCGGAATGACGTGCGAGCTCTCCGGATTAAAGTTGTCGCCCGGTCCGTAGAGATTGGCAGGTAACAGGAAGATTGCATTAAACGCATATTGACTGCGGTAGCTCTGCGCCTGGACCAGCATCATCTTTTTTGCCAAACCGTAAGGCGCGTTTGTCTCTTCCGGATAGCCGTTCCACAGGTCCTCTTCGCGAAACGGTGTGGGGGTAAACTTGGGATAGGCGCAAACCGTACCGACAGCGACAAACTTCCTCACTTCATTGAGGCGTGCTTGTTCCATCAGTTGCGCGCCCATCATCAGGTTCTCGTAGAAAAAGCGTCCGGGATTTTTCTGGTTGGCCCCGATGCCGCCGACCACCGCAGCCAGATGAATTACCAGGTCGGGGTGGAAGCCGGCGAAGAGTTTCTTTACGCCGGACATGTCCACGAGGTTGTATTCGTGGCTGCGCGGAACGAAGACTTCGACGCCTTGCTCTGCTTCGAGCTTCTTGACTACCTGCCGGCCCAAAAAACCCGCGCCACCAGTTACAAGTATTCGGGAGTAAGGAAAGGTCAAAGAAGAGTTTGTGTGGTTCTTGAATGACTCTTCGTGTAATTTCGTCGTTTTCGTGTGACTTAGTGGATGCTGACTTTGACCTTGTCCACGAAATTACACGAACAAAAACAAATTAACACGAAGAGCATTAAACCGCATGACGAGATCTCTGCACGCCGGCTGCCTCTAGATCTGCGTCGACCATCAACCGCACCAGGTCTTTAAACGTGGTTTGCGGTTCCCAGCCGAGCTTTCGTTTGGCTTTGCTCGCATCGCCAACCAGCATATCCACCTCCGAGGGGCGGTAATACTTGGGATCGATCTCCACGTAGTCATGCCAATCCAAATCCACGCAACCAAAAGCCTCGTTAACGAACTCTCGCACTGAATGCACCTCGCCGGTCGCGATCACGTAATCTTCGGGCACATCCTGTTGCAGCATTAACCACATCGCCTCGACGTATTCGCGGGCGTAACCCCAGTCACGCCTGGCATCGAGGTTCCCCAGATAGAGTTTGTCTTGCCGGCCAATCTTGATTTGAGCGACAGCGCGCGTAACTTTTCGCGTCACAAATGTCTCGCCTCGCCGCGGACTCTCGTGATTGAAGAGGATGCCGTTGCAGGCAAACATACCGTAACTTTCACGATAGTTTACGGTGGACCAATGGGCATAAACCTTGGCCACCCCGTAAGGCGAACGCGGGTAGAAAGGTGTCGTCTCTGACTGTGGAGACTCGCGGGCCATCCCGAACATCTCTGAGCTACTCGCCTGATAGAAACGAGACTTGAGTCCGGTTTCCCGGATGGCCTCGAGAATCCTGATTGTGCTCAACCCGGTAACATCGCCCGTGTATTCCGGAATATCGAAGCTGACGCGAACATGACTTTGCGCGGCCAGATGATAGACATCGTCGGGTTGGATGCGATAGAGCAGTTTTATCAGGTTGGTAGAGTCCGAGATGTCGCCGTAATGCAGGAACAGTCGCACACCGTTTATATGCGGATCGGCATACAAATGATCGATCCGGGCCGTATTAAAGCTCGAGGCGCGGCGAATAATGCCATGCACTTCATAGCCCTTCGAAAGTAACAATTCAGCCAGGTAAGATCCGTCTTGTCCGGTGATACCCGTGATTAAGGCTTTCATTATGTGAGTGATTTCGGATTGCGAAACGCCGGTTGTTCGTGTGTTTTAGTGGATCTGTCTTGTTGTGAGCGAAGACAACAATCCACGAAATAACACGAATAAATGCGAAGCGTTGAATTCTCTGGGATCACGAAATCACACGAATAGAACCGACAATTCAAATGTTTAGGAGGCGGCCGGTTCACCCGCATCTTTCTTGTAGTATCTCTGACTGTAGTAGCGCTGGTAGTAGTAATAATCGTGAGATTGGAGGCTGACGTTGTTGAGGACCACGCCGAAGATCTTTGCGCCAACATCCTGCAAGAGTTGTCGCGAACGCCGCACGATGTGACGCGAACTCCGGCCACCATGCACCACCAGCAGGACGCCATCCACCATCGTGGAGACCAGCACTCCGTCCGTAAACGAAGTTACCGGCGGCGAGTCCACTACCACGTGTGTGAAATGTTTCTGAAGCGTAGCAATCAGGCGCCTCATTTGATCGGATCCCAGCAGCTCTGCCGGATTTGGAGGAATCGGCCCCGACGTCAGAATGCTCAAACCTGTGCTTCCGTCCTTCAGTACCAGCGCCAGCATCTCAGCCTCGGTACAGTCATTCGATAGAATAGAACTCAGCCCCGCCTTGTCTCGCAGATCAAAGATTGATTGCAGCCGCGGCCTTCGCATATCAGCGTCGATGATCACCACGGTAGCTCCGGTTTGGGCCAGGCTGATCGCCGTGTTGACCGCGGTCGTGGTCTTCCCTTCTCCCGGAAGGCTGGAAGTCACGAGCAGCGATTTCGGCGCCCGGCCCGCCGTTGACAAAAGCACCGACGTTCGCAGGTGGCGATACGACTCCGCCAACGGTGAACTGCCGTCCACGTTGGTCAATAACTCGGGATTGCCGGACGCTCCGTTTCCATTTCTCTTTTGCAGTGCTCCCGCCGGCGCTGAGAGCACGCGGCGGCGCCGCGGGCCCGCCCCTACTGTCGGGATGACAGCCAAAGCCGGTAAGTGCAGGAGCCGCTCAACTTCATCGGTAGAATGGACTGTATCGTCCAGATACTCGAGGAACAGCGCCAATCCCACACCCAGTCCCAAAGATAGGATGAACGCTATCACCACCGTTCTGGCCCTGTTTGGTCCAATAGGCTCCTCAGGCGCCAGGCCGTGATCGACGACGGAGATATTGTTGATCTTTCCCGCCATCACGACATCGTTCTCTTTTGATCGCTGCAGCAGGTTGTCGAGCAGGGTCTTGTTGGTTTCGATTTCCTGCTGAATGATGCGGTAGTTGATGGCCGCTTCGTTTTGAGTCAGCGTCTGGGCGCGTTGCAGTTCGAAAGACTTGCGCAACGCCTGCTCGCGTTCCAGCGCGCTTTGAAATCTCGTCTGCAGATTTGTCAGGATGGTCGTGCTCTTGCGATTGCGAATCTCTTTCAACGATCGATCCAGTTCGGCGATCTGTTGGTTGATTTCCTTGACCTCGGGCGCTTCGTCCGTAGCATCAACCAGCAACTGTGCTCGCTTCTGCCGCAGGTCCGCTAGTTTCGCTTCGGTGTCGTTTGCTTCCTTGGCATCAACATCGGCGAGGGCAGCCGCAGCTCCCGGTGCTCGGGCAGCATTGAACTGCGCCTCAGCTATTTTTCGCTCGTTTTCCGCATCCAGTAGTTGTCTGTTCAGGCCGGCGAGTCGTTCCACCACGGTATTCTGATTGGGATCAAGCGAAATGATCTGGTTATTCTTCGCGTAGTTCACGAGGCGTTCTTCATCGGTGCGGATCTGTTGCTGCAAGTCGGCGACCCGCTTTTGCAGGAATTCGGCGGTGGTGTTGTTGGTTTCCCCTTTCTTGACCAGGTTGAAATAGACATAGGTATCGACGATGGCGTTTACAACCTTTGCGGCCACCTGCGCGTCGGTGTGCTGGAAGGACAAATCGATCAAACGAGTCTCTTTGTAGTAACCGCGATTCTCCTTTACCGGTTCAACCTTTAGTCCGGCGAGAATTGCTCCGACATAGGGAGCAAGGCGTTTGGCCTCTGTTAGATCTTCCTGCGAGTTGGCGGTCGACACTGAAGTTGTCAGGGGCAGCTCATTATTTGGCTTGGGCGTCGCATCCTGCTTATCTTTGCCGCCAAAGCCAGCCATGCGAGCGATGGTTTGCCAGGTGGAACGCTTCTGTGTCGGGTCACCTTTGAAGAAGTCAGGATTGTGCTCGAGGTCCAGGGTCTTTACGACGCGGCGCATGAGCCCGGGGCTGGTAAGAATCTGGAGCTGTGTGTTGAAGTAAACCGGATCGTTTGCCGGCCCGATAAAGTAGGGAGTTTTACCGACCAGGGCCGCCGGGTTCTCGAGATCGACCTGCACGCGCGCATTGGCCTCGTAAACGTCCGGCTTGCGCGCCACGTAGATCAGGGACAGCGTGCTAATGAGAATCACAATCGCGATCACCAGCCAGAGACGTTTGCGGACTGCGCGCAAATAGTCGAGCAGGTGGACCTCGTTCTCAGCATTGGGATCGACACCGTAGTTGTAAGAATGCGGCAGACCGGGGTACTCGATCGGTTTATCGATCGCGGTAGCATCAGGTTCCGGCCTGATTAATTCACCAGAGGGTTTCATTTCTCAACCTTACAAGAGGTTACGGTTCGCTGGCAAAAGCAAAGTTTCGTGTGTTTTCGTGGATAGTTTTTTATAGTAAGCCAAAAGACGAATCCACGAAAACACACGAAATATCGATTCAAGGAAAAACTTTACCGGCATCCACGAAAACACACGAAATATCAATCATCGCTTCACGGAATAACTCGTACGGGGAGTTGCGACACCGACGGCGCGACGCTCCCCAACAAGCTCCGGATAAAACTCTTCGTGCCCGAAGTAGGCACGTCGATGATGTCATTTGGCATCAGGGCAACATCGTCGGCCCGCTTCTTTTCAATGGCCGATAGATCCACGATTAGCTCCTGCCTTGTTGCGCTGCCCGGCTCTTGCCTGACAATCCTGACCTTATCTTTATTCGTGTCTTGTTTTGTGCCGCCGGCCATGGCAATCGCCCGCGACAATGTGATCGGCTCTCTCAGCGGAATGGTGAGTGGCGTAAAAACATTGCCGACGACGTAAACCTGGTCTGCTTCCGGAATGGTAACGATATCTCCCGGCACGAGAAAGGGATTAGCTTTAGGATTTCCCTGCAAGGTATCGCTGAGTCTATAGCTCGAGAAGGCCGCCGTCACGTCAGCGGTCTCATCTTCGGCTTTGTCGCACATAAGCGCCGGCGGCGAATGAACTATGTTGATTGTCTGACCAGCCTTTGCCGTCGGTCCCTTTGCGTACGTTAGCAGCTCCAGCAGTCGGACTCGGCGCTGTAGCTCAAAGCGGCTTTGATCAGTAACTGCGCCGATGATTGCGACCTGTCGCGAGTGATACTCCTTAATAAAAACATCCACTTGCGGATTGCGATAGAACTTCAGATACCGAGTCCTGATCTCTCCGGCCAATTCGCCTTCAGTCAAACAAGCAGCTCGGATCTCCGTCTCAATCAGGGGCATGCGAATCATTCCGCTCCCCTCGACGCGTACTGCTTCGCGCGACAGGTTGGGACGATTAAGGATGCGAATGTCCAAGACGTCGCCAGAGCCGATGCGATAACGATCTTCCACCCGGGACGCCGGCGCACTCACTGTTGGCGCCGGGGTTGCGGAGTTCTGGTTGACTGCGCCGGCTTGTTGAGCGACTGCGACCGATAGCGGCGCAGTTAAAATTAGCGCACCGAGAATCAATTCCGGACTTCGTGTTTGTCGAGCAAAAAGACGGATCCACGAAATCACACGAAATTTCGTGTTCATTCGTGGATTATGATTGGTGATTGCCAAGCGCGTGGACATAAATAATTCCTCACTTGCTCATTTTCCCGACATTCCGACACGGCGCGACAACAATGCTTCCCTCATGTGATTTGGATGGGCCAGGTTCAGCACAGTATTGCTCAGCAGCACCATTAACTCCTCGTGTTCGCGTTTGAATAAGCCGGTCAGCGGTTGATCCCCGGTCTTGGTGATGACGCCTTCCCTCGCCCACTGCCAGAACTGTGCCTGCGTGGTCCAGAACTGTTTTCGATCGCGACAAATCACCAGAGCTGTTTTCTTCTTGCGCCGTTTCTTTTTGTCCTTGTCTTTCTTAACTGCCATTCCTGCCTCCGAATAAAGACACCTCTGCCCTTGCATGTTCTTCCTGATTAAGAAACGGAAGTGGCCACACACAGAACCCCGTGGGGAAGCCTCTCTTGCAAGGCAGCATCG
Source organism: Pyrinomonadaceae bacterium (assembly GCA_035644135.1). Classification (GTDB taxonomy): domain Bacteria; phylum Acidobacteriota; class Blastocatellia; order Pyrinomonadales; family Pyrinomonadaceae; genus PSRF01. Next base: position 5,160 of record DASQPD010000187.1, on the reverse strand, counting down.
GATTGTCAATTCCTCTGTGCTCTCCGTGTCTCAGTGGTTAAAGGTCAAACCACGGAGACACGGAGCACACAGAGAGAGTCACATCAAAAGCCTCGAGATCAGTTCCGCACGCCTCTTAACACCGAACTTGACGAAGATATGACGCAGGTGAAACTTCACCGTCTGCTCGCTCACATCCAGGCGGTTGCCGATCTCCGCGTTAGTCAAACCCTCGACGCAACATAGCGCTACCTGCGCCTCGCGCCGACTCAAATGTTTGTTTTCTGCCACGCGCGCAATTGCTCGTTCAAACGCGTGGTGTCCCTCCTGGCCCTCTTGACTGCTCATGCCGCGCTCGTGACGACGAGCAATAATCTGCTCTGGCGCAAAAGCGGTGTAACAGGCGCCCAGCTCGCGCACCGCGCCGCCATTTGTTTTCTTGTTCCGCTCGATGCTGAATTTGGTCAGCAATCCCTCCAGCCCACGACGAATTGTGCTGAGACTTCGAATACCGGTCAGATTCATCAAGCGCCGCGCTGTGAAAGATTGAGTGCCGTTTTCGTCGCCGGCGGAAAGCATTGCTGAGTACAGACGTTGCTCGAGCGTCGAGTGGCTCAGGGCAACAAGCGCCAACGCGTGATTATTGGACGATTGTTCAGGCTTCTCGCCTAAAGGGTAGGTTTTTGAGTCTACCGGGGCGACGATGGGATTCTTTTGGGGAAACATCTATAGGTTAGTTGGACTGCTTGCGGCGGGAAAGAAGGTTTGTCGCCCGCACCCTCAACGCTGTGTTTGGCAGGGCCGCAATTCAGACATTGGCACAGACTTCACTCTGCGCAGTTATTCAACAACTGATTTTCATCAACTGATCGGAGCACGGACTCAAAAGTCCGTATCCGGCTGCTATGTCGTTTGGCGCCTCGCCCTGGCGGTTACCCAATGCAATTTGAGCTGGGCAAAAAGCTTTGACTCAGGGCTGAGAGCCTAATTGCATCAGTAAGTTATGTCAAGGATTATCGACCATCTCGCACCAGAGATGACCGATAGCTATGTGAGCCTCCTGGACGCGGGATGTTTTATCGGCAGGGACAATTACCGCCAGGTCACAAACGGAGGCGAGCGGTTCGGCGCCGGCGCCCGTTAACGCTATTGTCTTACAGCCAAGGGCCTTTGCCTGCTCTGCTGCCCGGATGACGTTTGCCGATTTGCCGCTGGTGCTGATGGCAATCAAAACGTCGCCTGGGGCGGCGAGTCCCGACACCTGCCGGGCAAACACTTCGTCGTACCCATAGTCATTGCTGAGCGCGGTGAGAGCGGAAGTGTCCGTGGTTAAGGCAATCGCCGGCCATGAACGTCGCTCCTGTTCGTAACGACCCACCAACTCCGCCGCGATATGTTGGGCGTCAGCGGCGCTGCCGCCGTTGCCGCAAAGCAGGATCTTGTGACCTGCTTGCAGTGCCCGAAGGATCGCTTCACCAGACTGTTGAATCTCGGGGATCGAATCTTGCAGCAGTAACTGAAAGGTCTGTACATGCTCGTGAAGAGAGCGAGTCAACAGGTTGGCTGCCGCTGAGTTCTCTGATTTCGGCGAATTCGTCACGTCTAATTTCGCTGAGCCAGATCAGGTAGAACCCCCGCACCATTCCTGGGGTCAGTGTCTGGCCGCTGTCCTTATTCGCGAAGTTGGGGCTGGAAATTATCATATATTCACTCGGAACGGTAATGACTCCTTGGAGTGCGGCGCCTTATCAGCGCTTTTCTATTTTGCTTGAGCCCCCTCAGTCGAAAAGTGGTGACTAAGGCGCCGCACTCCAAGAAGAAGCGTTCCTTACCTTACGATTTACGCTTCACCATTTACGATTTCACCATTTACGATTTACCATTTACGATTTACCGTTTACCATTCACCGGCAAACGGTCTCAGAGCCATCTCAATGACAACACCAGCGCCTACCCCCATGCTCCGGCAGTACCAGGAATTGAAGGACCAGCATCCGGGGACCCTCTTGTTCTTTCGCCTCGGCGACTTTTATGAACTCTTTTTCGACGACGCCATCGTAGGTTCGCGTGAACTCCAGATCACTCTTACCGCGCGACACAAAGAACGCGGCGATCCTGTTCCCATGTGTGGTGTGCCCCACCACTCCGCCGGTAATTACATTGCTCGACTCGTTCGCAAGGGCTATCGCGTAGCAATCTGCGAACAAACTGAGGATGCCGGGAAAACCAAAAAGCTCGTCCGTCGTGAAGTCGTGCGGATTGTCACGCCCGGCACTCCTATCGATCCGCAATTACTTGATTCCCGGGAGCCAGTCTTTCTGGCGGCCATTTGCAGCAGCGGAGAAAATGTTGGCGCAGCCTTTCTCGATGTCTCCACGGGTGAGTTTCAAGCCACCCAATCTCAGGGTGCAGACGGTTGGACGCGAATCCTCGCCGATCTCGAGTCATATGCACCGCGCGAGCTGCTTTTCCCAGCCTCTCTGGCGCCTCTTGTCAAAAGCGGCCTGACGGGAAAGGCCCATACTGCCCCGCTGCCGCTCGTGAGCGATCACAAAGATCACTCCGAAGTAACAAACTCGCAATCGACCGCGACTTCCTCAAATCTGAATACGACTCTGACGCCGCTGGACGACTGGCTCTGGCAACGAGAGGACTGTGCCGCGCTCTTGCGCGAACAATTTGGCGTTCACTCCCTGGCTGGATACGGCCTCGAGCGCAAGGATGAAGCGGTGCGAGCTGCCGGAGCTTCCCTGCGTTATGCTCGCGAAACCCAGCGCGCCGCCGCTGCCCACGTCACTGACCTGGTTTATTTCGAAGCGCAGGACCACCTGGTCCTGGATAGCGTCACTGTGCGGAATCTTGAACTGGTGGAATCGCTTGCTGGAGGCGCGGGTCGATCGCTCCTGGACGTAATCGATCAAACAGTCACGGGAATGGGTGCGCGGCTGCTGCGTTCGTGGTTGCTGCGCCCATCCGTCAAACGCGGTGAAGTGGATTCGCGCCTTGCTGCTGTTTCGGATCTACTCGCTTCGCAAATCAATCGCGATAAACTCCGTGCGCTTTTGAAGGATGTATCGGACCTCGAGAGGCTTACTGGAAGAATCAATCTCGGCTCGGCCACGCCCAGGGATTTGAATGCGCTGTTGCGTTCAGTGACCCGGGTGCCGGCCATTCGCACGCTCCTCGGCGAACACCAATCGTCGTTGTTGCAAGTTCTATATGAGAGCACAGACGAACTGCCGGAACTGCGAGAGATACTCACTAAGGCTATCAACGAGGATCCACCGTTAAAGCTGAGCGATGGCGACACCATTCGCGAGGGCTACTCTGCAGAGTTGGATGATCTTCGTTCCACCAGTCGCAATGCGAAACAGATAATTGCCGCCCTGGAAGCCACCGAGAGGATCCGGAGCGGCATCGGCAATCTGCGAATCAGATACAACGGAGTATTCGGATATTTCCTCGAGGTCTCGAAAGCGAATGCCAGTCGTGTTCCCGCGGATTATGAGCGCCGGCAGACGCTGGCTAACGCAGAAAGATTTACCACGGCAGAACTCCGCGACTGGGAAAAGAAGGTGCTCGGTGCGGAAGAGCGGATCATTCAACTGGAAACGGAACTCTTCACGGACGTTTGCCGGCAAATTGCCACGATGACCCGCCAGATCCAGGCGACCGCGCGAGCACTGGCGGCGTTGGATGCGCTCTGCTCGCTGGCTGAGACGGCCGCTCGCCGGCGTTATACGCGACCGGTTATGCATGATGGCGATGAGATCGAAATCATTCAGGGCCGGCATCCCGTAATAGAAGTCTTCAACGACGTTCCCTTTGTGCCTAACAGCGTCTATCTGAACAACTCAACCGAGCGACTCTTGATCATCACCGGACCAAACATGGGAGGCAAAAGCACAGTCCTGCGCCAGACTGCCATCATCTGCCTGTTGGCGCAGATGGGCAGCTTTGTGCCGGCAGAGCGGGTTCGCTTGCCTCTGCTGGATCGCATCTGGACCAGGGTCGGTGCTTCGGATGATCTGACTCGCGGTCGTTCAACTTTCATGGTCGAGATGACAGAGACGGCGGCGATCCTGCACAGTGCGACGCCGCGATCGCTGGTGCTGTTGGATGAGATCGGTCGCGGCACCGCTACTTTTGACGGCTTGTCGATCGCCTGGGCGGTGGCGGAATTTCTCCACGACTCTGCCGAGCACGCTGCCAAGACGCTGTTTGCAACTCATTATCACGAGCTTACAGAGTTGGCGGAGAGGCTTCCAGGCGGGCAGAACTATCAGATCACCGCGACTGAGCGGGAAGGCGAGGTCGTATTTTTGCATCGACTGGAGCGGGGTCGAGCTTCGAAGTCGTACGGAATAGAAGTAGCCAGGCTCGCGGGGCTGCCGCCGGTCGTGCTGGCCAATGCGCGGGAGGTGTTGGCCCGTTTGGAGCGGTACGAATTGGATGTCTTTGAGGATGAGAATGAGATAGCTGTGCGGCCGGCTGAGCGCTCGCCGGAACCACGCGCAGCGGCAGCCGGTGCTGCGGCGAGTGAAACACCGCCCGAAGCGTCCATGTCATCGTTAGCGCAGGCGGCGGTGGAAACCGCTGCCCGGCAGGCCGGGAGAAGAAAACGCGCAGCCCAAGCGTCGCTCTTTGATCTGGTGAATCAAAAAGTTGTTGATGAAATTCGAGAAACTGATCCGGAGAGCTTGTCGCCTGAAGACGCCAAGGAGCTCCTGCGCAAGCTCCGCGAGCAATTGATGTGATTCTAAATTCGCAAGTGATGAAGGGGAGAAGCGCACTCGCATGAATGGTTACACTCAACCTGGCAGCGCGCGCCCCCGCTCAAGTAACCTAGCCATTCAACTTCAAAAACAGTCACACAACCTTCGCAAATTCGCAGGTCGGGAAGGGGGCAAGCGCACACTCAACCATCGTGACACTCAAGATGCTGCGCGCGCCCCCGCTCAAGATTGAACAGGCACATCATTGAATCAATCAGTCACTCTTTTTTCTTTTGTGAAAACCATACCAGCCCAACCTCTTCACTGCTGCTGACAACTTCTCTGAATCTTCCGGCCACCACCAATCATGATCTACTGCAAGCGGCTCATCACCCTGCGAATAAAAAGAGCGAAAGCTCGACCAGTGATAGTCTTTGGCCGATCTTACCAACCCAGCCTTCACCGG
>DASQPD010000186.1:0-4010 GCA_035644135.1 Pyrinomonadaceae bacterium | reverse complement strand
GACTATGATCGGATCGGTAATGGCCAGAGTTCCCATCCGTCCAGCACGGAAATCTCCGTTGCTTCGGACGCCTTCGTAGCACATCAGGTGGTTCAGGCGCTGCGTAGCGGACGGATTGGCGGAACCGCTTTCCAACGTGTTGTTCTAATTGGTCATTCCCTCGGCTCCTTCACCTCGTGGCAGGAAGCCGGCGAATACCACGATGTTGACGGCGTCATCCTCACCGGCATCGCTCATTCCTACAATGCAACCGGCTTACAACTGGCGCTGACCGATGTATATCCGGCAATAAACGATCCGCGCTTTGCCAATTCCGGGCTCGATGCCGGTTATCTGACGACCATGCCCGGCACGCGGGGCGCTCTGTTCTACGACGTCGCGACGGCTGATCCGGCTGTAATTGCCCTGGACGAGGCAACAAAGCAAACCACTACCGCCACGGAACTTCAGGGTACGCTGGCAAGCGGTCCCGGCAGTCCCCTAAATTTTGCAAGCAGCATCGATGTCCCTGTCTTGCTGATCGATGGCCAGAAGGATCTCCTGTTCTGTACGGCACAAGGATCGGAAGGCGGCGCCAACTGCATGAGCGCGGCAACCCTGGCGGCCTCGGAGAGCCCGTATTACAGCCCGCAGGCTTGTTTGCGGACGGCCGTCATCCCGGGAACCGGCCATGATGTGAATCTGCATCCCACAGCACTGTTGACCTATGTCCTCGCCGCTTTGTGGTCCGATACGTTCGTTGGCCGCCATGCTCCCGCCCCTGTCTGTCAGCCTGGCAATTGATGCGAGAAGAGGATGGCGTCTCGTAACGAATCAGACCCTGCCCGCCACTTGCCGGCGTGCAGGTCCGTTCAACGAACCGTCCAGATACTCGCTCAAAGTAGAAGTTACTGTGGTCTTCGAACACCGAGAGCGAGGCAACACACGAAACCATGGCATATTGGACGCCATTTCTGGAGAGGAGCACGTGAGTAGTGAGTCAACAATGTTCTGGGCCAATACAGCTTTATTTGGAAGATCTGTATATCGGCCAGCGTTTCACTTCCGGTGTACATCATATGGATGCAGCGCGGATCAAATCGTTCGTCGCAGAGTTTGACCCGCAGCTCTTTCACCTCGACGAGGTGGCCGCCCGCTCAACGATCTTTAAGGGGTTGTCTCCAAGCGGGTTGCACACGCTTGCTATCTCTATGCGGCTCTTAGTGACCGGGGGGCCTACCTATCGCCAACGGCCTTATTGGCCTGGGTGGGGGAGTTGACGTGGCCAAAGCCAACGCGCCCAGGAGATACGCTTCGCGTCGAAAGCGAGATCGTCGAGATACTGCCGTCGCGATCCAAGCCCAATCAGGGGAGTGCCAAGGTCCGAAGCACAACACTAAACCAGGTTGGAGAGGCCGTGCTCATCTTTACAGCTGAGATGCTGGTATTCAAGAGCGCTTCTACTTAGACAAAGCTACACTCCACACCATTTAAAGCTTGCAATATCCGGGCGGCCTCCGCGCAATAACAGTTGGGAACATACGGGCACGATCATCAATGAACCTGATATTGACAAAACCGGTATCCTCAAGTTGCGCGGCGGTTTGTGCGTGAGTACGGAAAGCACTGCATTTTGCTTCAATGATACGTACAAATAGGATGTGCTGAAGCGTTATAGATTCCGCGTCAATTTCAGTGAAGTTCCATGGCGATTCTGCAGATAAAGTAGGTGGCGGTGTCAAGAAACTGGTGATCAGCGTCCCGCCGGGCTTCAGGCCATAAAAAAATGAGTGATACAGCGCCTTTACGCGGAGATCGTCCGGCTCATAGATATTGAGGCCGTTGCTCGTCAAGATGTCGATCTCACTGTTCAGCCTAAGAGTCCAAGCGTCCTCGCAATGGAGTGACAATCTATCAGCAAGACCCCGTTCTTTTGCCAGCACAAGCGCGTTATTCAACGCGTGTTGATCGAGGTCGATACCTACCAGAGTAATATCGGGTTGGCGGTCATAGTCAAGCAACAGCAAATCACCCATCAACCCGCACGGAACAGATGCCAGAGCGAGCCCTGGTCTGAGCATCGCTTGTACCTGTTGACGGAAGATCCCGAAACGCTCTCGGGTTGCCAATACCACGGGTAGTTTCTCAAAAATTTGATATTCAAGATCCGAAAGCGATCGCGTCCAAGCTGCACCCGGTGGATAAGTCACCACTTGGTGCGTCCAGTATGCATTCAGACCGCGATTCTCAAGTAGAAACCGACCCAGTTCGAAAGTGGATAATTCCTCCAACAAGCTAATTTGCTGGTTAACGGTTGCACCGGGAAGGCCGCCTGCCTGTCGTAGCCGCGACTTGATGAATTGCAACCTATCTACATACTCGTTCCGCGGATCCGGTCCGTGAGAAATCAGTCGATTATGACGAGTGGGCTGGAACGCAGCTTCACTTGTCTTCTTCATTCTTCTCCTCAATCGTAGTCGGCAAAGACTGTGGCTTGCCCATCTCGTCTGGAGGTGACGTTGAACGGATCGGTAACGAGGTCCCGATGTTGAGGTTTTCGACGTCTTTGCCTTTCAATGATTTCAACGATGATCCCATGACCCAAAGCCGGGACCTTTGGCGGACGTAGTACGGCCATGCACCATGTGCTAGTCAGAGCCGCACATGTAGCTTGCAGGCGATCCTCAGGATGACTCCGTGATCTGTTTGACTTCATACAAAGTAGATTCTTGATCCTTGTTCGCGGCTTTACAAACCTCTGCGCTGCGCTATATAACAAACTCGCTGTTAGAAGGCGGCTTGCCGAAAATAAGAGAGGCATTCGTCCCTCCAAACCCGAAGGAATTCGTCATCGCATAGTCCATGAGCGCGTATGTTGCTTTGCTGGAGACATAATTCAACGGCGAGGAAACATCAGGATCTTCCAAATTAATATTGGGAGGTACTTTTTGATCGCGAATAGCAAGAATTGCCAGACCCGCTTCCAGACTTCCGGACGCTCCAACCAAGTGTCCGGTCATAGATTTTGTTGAGCCGACAAGCAGGGACGGATTTTGTTCTCCGAAGACTTCCCATATCGCCTTTGCCTCAGCTCGGTCACCGAGTTGGGTCGAGGTGGCGTGAGCGTTTAAATATCCCACGTCACAAGGATTCAGCCTCGCATCCCTTAAGGCCAGTTCCATGACTTTCCGAATGCCAGAGCCGTTCTCGAGCGGCGCATTGGGATGATAGGCATCAGAGTTCCTGGCATATCCGACTAGCTCTGCGAGAACCCGTGCCTGACGCCCCACAGCATGCTCGTAGCTCTCTAAAACCAATATTGCAGCTCCTTCGCCAACGACAAAACCATCCCGCCCCCGATCCCAGGGCCGAGACGCCTTCTCCGGTGCATCGTTCCTGGCCGACAAAGCACGCATTGCGCCTAATCCGGCGATAGCCAGCGAGCTGACAATTGCCTCGCCGCTTCCGCAGATCATGACATCGGCGTCGCCAGCCTGGATCACCCGGAATGCTTCACCGATAGCATGTGCGCCGGTGGTGCACGCAGTCGAACAGGCAAGGTTCGGCCCCTTTGCGCCAGTCCGAATTGCCACCTGGCCGGCCGCCAGATTCACCATCGTAGCTGTAACAAAGAACGGAGATACGTGTCCCGGACCACTTTTCAACAATTTCTGGTGCTCCCGTTCGATTACCTCAAGACCACCAATGCAGGAACTCCCTATATAAACTCCCACACGATCGGCGTTCTCGGAATTGATCTGCAGACCGGAATCCTCGATCGCGCTGTCTGTCGCGGCAATCGTCAACTGAATGAAGCGGCCTGTCTTCTTCAGATCTTTTCTTTCAATAAAGTCTTCAGAAACGAACCCCTTCACCTCTCCTGCAATTTGGCAGGCAAGACCACGAGCATCAAATAGAGTGATCGGCGCAATACCGGTTTGCCCCCTAAGCAATGCCTCCCAAGTCTCATCTGTCCCAACTCCCACTGGGCTGATCAGTCCAATCCCGGTCACAACTACTCTTCGTGACAG
>DASQPD010000185.1:0-10343 GCA_035644135.1 Pyrinomonadaceae bacterium | reverse complement strand
GGAAATCATGAGGCCCTACTAGCAGAAACGCGCCCAACAACCTGTTGCAGCGGAGCGCGGGATAGTATGGTTCTCAAGATGCTTTCTGGCGGCGCGGGTTGGATGCTGCTCGCCCGCGCCCGCTGAACAGGAGCGTTCGGCATCTGCGCGATATGAAACTCAACAAGCGAGCAGCAGTGGTAGCGATCGCAGTATCGATTCCGTTTGCCGCGCTGGCCTCGTATTCCTGGATTAAGGCGGCGACGGACAAATCCTTTCCGGCTTATGAGGCAGATCACTTTGGCGATCAGATTATGCGCTGGGCTCTCCTCTAACGATGGTTGTACTGGGTCTTCCTTATTACGCTGGCACATCCTTGAACCATAGTCGTGATTGGCTGTGGATTCCTTTGGTCGATTCGTTGTTCGTTCTGCAATGGATCATTTGGTCACAATTGATTGCGATACTACTTCGGTGGTTAAATTCCGCGGCTGGTTCAATCACAAACCCGCGTTCCTCTGTGTGACGATGCCGAACAATTCGTTGGACCGGAGCGCGGCAAGTTCGTTCTTTAACTTGTAATTTGGTTTCAGGATTGGGTGCTGCTCGCCGCGCCCGGTCAACTCAAACGTTAGATTTCTATTATGAGCCGAAGGTTAATACTTGCTTTCCTCATTGCGCCGTTGATGATGCCGCTCGTGTTCATCGTTACGGTATTTTCACGCAATGCGCCGGCAGCTTCGCTGAAAGGTATAAGCTTAATCTTCCTTCTCTACACTCCTTTTGCATATTTGGCGGAAGGGCTAATTGGTATTCCGGCCTTTCTTATTTATCGGTTCTTCAATTGGAAGGGTTTTGTTGTTTATTGCTGCGGAGGAGCTTTGATCGCCTTGCTCGCCATGTTTCTAATCTCGAAGCTATTCATTACCTGGAGCGTGCCTGGTGGTGATTTCGCTTGGTGTATGGTGGCAGGTGCTATTTCTGCGTTGGCGTTTCGCCTTATCGTGGGCGATGCAGTTGCGGATCCAAAGCCCGTTAGAATCAGGGGCGAAATCTAACAACACGTTGGACCGGAGCGGCGGTGGCACGTTTCTCAAGTAGCCTATTTCTTCAAACATCCTTCTAATCGCGCCGCCCGGTCAACGTGAGCGTTCGGCTTTCTTCCTGTTCTGAATCTCCTGAGAATTTGAAGCAATGTTTGATTACTCTCAAAATCTGCCGCTTGATGTCCAAGAAGTTGGCGTTGAAATTAGAGGCAATATCAAAGTACACGATATTTCGTACGCCAATCTGAATGGTGCGCGAGTCTCCGCCTATTTGGTTGCTCCTTGTAAAGGAGGTCAATTTGCCGGCGTCATATTTCAACATGGCGGCGAACAAGGCCGCTCCGATTTCTTGAGTGAGGCTATGTCTTTGGCGAAAATCGGGGCGGTTTCGCTCCTCATAGATGAGCCTTCTGTACGCACCCTGCCGCTTTTGACCGAGCCTGAAGCTGACCGCGAGCGATATGTCCAAATAATCTTGAAATTGCGTCGTGCGTTGGATTTGCTCTTGTCTCGCCCTGACATTGACCCTAAGCGAATCGGCTACATCGGTCTCAGTTTTGGCGCATGGATGGGTGCGGTGCTATCGGGCATAGAGAATCGCGTGAAAACGTATATCCTGATAGCCGGAATACCAAGCATGACTGACTTCTTGCGTTTAAATAATCATCCAAACATTGTACAAATCAGGAAATCTCTAACCCCAGAGCAGTTGGAAAACTATCTTCAGGTAACAGCACCTCTTGATGCCATCAATTTTATTGGTCGCGCATCACCAGCATCACTCTTCTTTCAGTTTGCGCGTGAAGATGAGGCGATTTCAGAATCAAGGGCATTACAATATAGTCAGGCCGCAAGCGAGCCAAAGTTGGTTAGATGGTATGACGCACAACATCATAATATCTTCGTTAATAAGGCTGCTGTTTACGATAGAGTAGAATGGCTACGGAAGGAGATAAAGCTCGGTTTCCCTTAACGCGAAGCCGAACAAATCGTTGGACGCGAGCGGCGGTAGCGCCTCTCTCAGCTTGCTTGGTGCGGCGGAGGTTGCTTTGACTCGCGCCGCCGCGTCAACTCAAACGTTATGCGCTAACAAATATCACGAGGGCGATCTCCTATGATCGATGTTTATGGACAACCCATGACCGCAGTCGTTGAAAGTGATGTTAAGGAAGTAAAGCGCCTTATCGAGAATGGAATTGACCTTAACAATCGTTGTGACCAAGGCGCGTCAGCGTTGTTTGGCGCGATCTTACACGGCAATCCAATAATCATTCGGTTGATGCTTGGGCATGGCGCTGATCCCAATCTCTTGGCGGATGAGCCAGCCGCAAGTATCTATACGGAGAAGCCCCTGGGCCTGGCACGGCAAGCTCGCTTTTTAATGGATTGAGAAAAGTTTCATCCAGTCGTTAAGTTGCTTGGAGATTACGGTGCCACGGAGAGCGATGGGCGGGTTGAATCGAATGATGAATCAAAGACTGTTGAAATCCGAGCACGAGAATGGCAAGCAAGAAAAGTCGGCCAATGCAGTTGAATTTTGCAATCGACCGCGCGCATAACAAGCTGTTGCACCGGACAGCTCGACAGCATGCTTCTCAAATAAGCTTGATACATCATGGCTTGAATGGTTACGCTCGCCGCCGGTGAACAGCAGCGTTGGATGCCTCGCGAAGGGTTGAATATGAGAGTAATCCGTCACTCGATTGTTATGTGCTGCATGCTGGGTCTGTTGGCCTACACCGCGTTCTCGCGTCAGAAACCCCGCAGAATCACAACACTTCGGAGGAGAAATTAGACCCGCTGAGCCGCGTGCCAGAGCCTAAGATAGACAAGATCCGCAGCATTCGACCGCTCGGGCGTGGCTGAATCCATTTGTCATTGTAAATTCTGACGGCTACTCCCTAATTCTGAACGGTGATACGCCACGGCAAGAACCATTGACCCTCTCTGAGCTGGAGAAAGCGCTTCTGAACCTAGGACTCAACCGTTGGCCTCTGGGGCGAGTCGTAGCGGTCGCCGAGAACGGGCTGAGAAATCCGGGCGACAACGATAAGATCGCCGAAAAATGCGTAGAGGTAAAACGCATGTTGGAATCGCACAAAGTGACGATCGAGCTTGGCCTTCGGGCTAGACTCTCAGAGCCGCATCCAACAAGCGCTTGCAGCTGACGGCGCGACAGCATTCTTCTCAACTAGCCTTGTTCCTTTTAGCTTGAATTCTTTCGGGCGCCGCAGCTGAAGCGCAGCGTTGGATTGCTCTCTGTTAACCGGAAACCAAGATGGTAGAAGTGTTGACTACCGAGAATGCGACTGCCACCTTACTCGAAAGAGTCCCCGCTTTTGCGGAGGCTCGCGCTAAGGATGATTCGTTCATCTCGCACGAAGATGACTCGCCCTATCTCTGCTTCGGCGATCTGGATCGTTATCTATTAGAATTGCTGGGCCGGGAATCAAATACCCCTCGCGAAGCTGAAACAACAAGGCAGATTTTCGGGTTACTAAACGACATGGGCAATTCATCTGATCCCTACGTGGTGAATATTGTTTCGACTACAGCTTTTGAGGGTCTGGCTGGGATGCCTGAGGGGATTGTCGCTGCTAGAAGTCATCTGACAGGACAAGCCGCTGCCGAGTTTGAGCGAGTCGTATCTTGGTTCTTTCCCCACTCGCAGTCGAATTTGCGTCGAGCCATGCCTAAGTTGAGGACGTGGCTCTGTTGACGCCGCAATCCAACCACCTGTTGCAGTGGAGCGCGGGATAGCATGATTCTCAAGATGCTTCCTTGCGTAGCAGGTTGGATGCTGATCGCCCGCGCCCACTGAACAGGAGCGTTATGTTGCTCCTCTTACCGATGCGTTACCATTCTTTTTACAGGTGTTGACAGCAGTGCTAAGTCGAATTACATAACAGTCACTATGGAATATGATGAACGCAAAGTTGACGAAATGGTCCTAGCGCTGCTCCATCTGACTTCCTTCAATGAGCAAGGCTTTGCCAGGGCATGGAAAGGTCACGATTGGGATGCGCTGAATCGCTTGCATGAGAGCGGCCTCATTAGTGATCCGAAGAACAAGAACAAATCGGTCGGCCTCAGCCAGGAAGGTGCTCGCCGTTCTGAAGAACTGTTTTGGAAGTTCTTCGGCAATCAGTCTTGAAGCCATTTCCTACGGGTAACCGCTTACCCTGGTAGCGCGCAACATAACGAATTAAGGATTGTTGTCGCGCGAGTCTGCGAGCCGCGACAAAATCCAGGGTTCAACAAGCGCGTGGAGCGGACTCGCCATGAGCGGGCTTCTTTTGTAAGTTTGTGGGCGAGCCGCTCAAGCGCAGAGTTCGGCGTCTACTAAACTCAATCAACGGAACTTTGTTGTGGAGAGCGCATCAAACATTTAGGATCCTCATCATGAGATACGGTCTACGCATTGTTTGCGCTGTGATCACCTTCGCCGTTGGAGCGGGAGCATTTTTCTTGTGGTCCAGAGTCTGCTCTGATTCGTCTCGCCTTGGAATGGACAATCGAATCCCTGCTGGGAACATAACGGGCAAGGTTAGCTTTCGCTTTATCCAGTGCGCCGGAAACCGCGCCGTATTTCTTCTTGACAACGGAACGGACCATCGAATTTTTGCGAGAGTTCACCGCGCGGATTTCTGGAAGGAATTCAAAGAGGCCGATTTCGAATATGGTGTGCACCTCATTAGCTACAAGGCGCCTGATTCACAAGACTTTGTCGATGCGGGTCCGATGTTCGATGCTGTTGAACCGTTTCGAACAATCATGCCACAGGAGACCATCAGGTACGGTGTCGATCTTTGGAAAGGCCCAGGTGAGTACAGTGTGAAAGTGCCGTATATGGAGGATGCAGAAGTTGCTCGAAGGCTTGATGAAGACTTCCCCTCGATCATCAAACGCGAATTTGAACGAGTTAAGGCTTCTTGGAAGGAAGCATCTTCCGACGTTGTAACGAACACGTGCCATTAACCCTGCTGCCGAAACAACACGTTGGACCGGAGCGGCGGTGGCGTGTTTCTCAAGTAGGCTGTTTCATCCAAGTTCCATCTAATCGCGCCGCCCGGTCAACGTGATCGTTAGATTGCTCCCCTTGTATTGTTGGTGCGAGTTGATAAATCCATGAAAGTTACCGTAACCGTGTTCTTATTGCTGCTGTCTGTGATAGCCGTCGGGCAACAAAAAGACAAACAGCCCACCTATTCGCCTCCCGGCAAATTGGTGGATGTAGGCGGCTACCGATTGCACCTCAACTGCACGGGCAAAAGCGGGCCGACGGTTGTGCTAATCGCGGGCGCTGGTGACTTCTCATTCGACTGGGGCTTGGTTCAGCCGGGCGTGTCTCGTTTTACGCGCGGGTGCAGCTACGACCGCGCCGGGCTCGCCTGGAGCGAACCGGGCCCGACACCGCGCACCATGAGGCAAGATGCCTACGAACTTCACACGCTGTTGAAAGCTGCTCGCATTAGAGGTCCATACGTGCTCGTCGGACATTCCATCGGCGGGCTGATCGCACGAGTCTATGCCGAGCAGTACCCGGATGAGGTCGCTGGGATGGTGTTGATTGATTCCACGCACGAAGACACAACCCTGATGTATCAAGGCAAACTCGTTCGGGTGCGGGAGGGTGCGACAGGGATTGTCGTGCCACCCGTTCAAACGATGCAGAGCAGTCCGCCGAGGCCTCCCGCCGCAGAAGACATCAAACAATTCGAGTTCAACCAAAAACTGTTCGGGGCGCCGAAGACCGAACCGCCCTTCGACAAGCTGTCGGTGTCCACTCAGGTGATGCGCCTCTGGTTCCGGTCTCAACCACCACGCACAGCCGCGGGGCCGGATTTCTGGGCGGAAGAGCTGCAAGGGATGTACGTGGCAAGAGCTAAAACTCCGTACGAACTTGGCGATAAACCTTTAGTGACGCTCTTCGCGAAGCCTGATGGCGGCAACCCGCCGCCCGGTATTTCAGCCGACGAGTGGAAGCGAATCAATGAGGAAAAGAGGCAACAGAAGGTTGGGCTTGCTAATCTCTCACGAAACAGCAAGGTAATGGTTGCAGAGAGGAGCGGCCATCACATTCACCTCGACGAGCCACGCGTGGTAACAGATGCGGTCCGCTTAGTAGTTGATGCGGTGAGGCGTCGTTCCAGACTCGCGCCTTAACGGTAACGCCGTAATCTAACAACTCGTTGGACGCGAGGCTCGATAGCCTGTTTCTCAACTTGATTTGTTGATTCTATGGTTTCGTGGGCGCGCTCGCCCGCGTCAACTCAAACGTTATGCGCTGTTTGGAGGTTAATCTAACATGCTGAAGAAAGTGACAAGGACAGGCTTCTCAAGAGCGATCATGGTCGTCTGCTTTTTCTTGACACCATTCGCGGTCAACGCGCAAGGAACTGCAACCCAATTCCCCGCTGGTTCCAATGTTAGGCCCCCCATAACCAAGGCTGATTTACAAATCATGAAGCGTGCAAGAGAGCTCCTCAACTTAGAATCCAAATGGAATCGCGCCGATAACCGCGTCTGTCCCGCGGAGGCAAAGACCGTCAGCTTATATTGCGCGCTGCAAATGGCAACCACTGAAGTGAGCGGCAAGGCTGAACATCGTGGCGCGGCTCTCCAGGAAGCTCGGTTCGTTATCGACGAAATTGCGGCAGACCGCAAATACGAACACCGGCTGATGAACTACAATAACGACCCGACGACAACATTTGGAGATATTCAGGAAGTGCTTCGTATTACGGAAGGTCTCATAATGCTAAGGTTGAAAACAAACGGCGCCAAATAGAGGGCGCACATAACAAATCGTTGGACGCGAGCGGCGGGGGGCGTGTTTTGTAACTGCATTCAATCCGGCGATGCTTGATTCAATTCGCGCCGCCGCGTCAACTCTGACGTTATGTTGCTTCGAGTTATGACTTATGGAAATTCTGACTAAACAAAATGATGACCCAGAGTTTGTTGAATTGGTAAAGCATGTGATCGCTGGCTGCGTAAATAATGGGTTTCCCCGCACGATAATAGTTGTCAAGATTGATAACTGGTTTGATCATAAGTGGCTCGGTTTTTCTGGCAAGGGCCGGGTAGGCTTCGGCTTTTATGCGGACTATCTAGTCGATATGGATACAGCCCTTGACGAGTTTCGTCAGGATCAAATTACGTTGCCGCCATTTTCTCCTAGGAGAGTGATTGAAGAGTATTATTTCCAGCGAGAAGCGAGCGGGAATTATTCTGTTCGTAACCCACGCCCGTACCTTCATGAGAGAAAGCTCGCGCCTAGTTCTCAGAACCTTCACAAGCGAATAGTGGATCGAATTGATTCCGCTATCTTGGTATGGTTTAGCTCGAATACGAAGCAGAATCTGCGCGGCAGCATCATGATCTATGAGGTGAAGGGTTCCGACGTGCATCCTTGGTATGCAGGGCTTGCGAAGGAAGAAGAGTGGAGAGTGCTGCAAACCAAAGGAATCACGCCGGAGCAAGTTCAATCGCTGATCGCGAGTGATGCCGAAGTGCGCACGTAACAAAGCCTTGCAGCTGACGGCGCGATAGCATGCTTCTCAAATAGATTTATTATCCCGGCTCGGATGCTGATCGCGCGCCGCAACTGAAGGCCAACGTTATGTCGCAGGAGTCGCTCGATATTCCGACGGAATGATCGCTCGACTGGTCTGGGCTTCCGGATCGGTCACATGGTACGGGGTTTTTGCGGGTTCATTGAGGCGGAAATGTCCGCAGAGCCAATGCCCTTGGACCGCGAGTGCAGCGTCTTACTGCGGCGTCGGGTGGCTCATCACGATGGAGGAGTGACATGGATAAGCAAGCAAAGAATACGATTTGCCTTTGGTACGATGGCGACGCCGAGGACGCGGCGCGATTTTATGCCAAGACCTTTCCCGATTCATCCGTTGGGGCCGTGCACCTTGCGCCGGGAGACTTTCCGTCCGGGAAAAAAGGAGACGTGTTGACGGTCGAGTTTACGGTGATGGGAATTCCCTGCCTCGGGCTCAATGGCGGACCCGCGTTCAAGCACAACGAAGCATTTTCGTTTCAGGTCGCAACCGCTGATCAGGCCGAAACCGATCGTTACTGGAACGCAATCGTCGGCAACGGCGGCGAAGAGAGTGCGTGCGGGTGGTGCAAGGACAAATGGGGCTTGTCCTGGCAGATTACGCCGATCGCTCTGACCAAAGCGATAACCGATCCCGACCCCGCCGCCGCCAAGCGTGCGTTCGATGCGATGATGGAGATGAAAAGGATCGACATCGCTGCAATCGAGGCGGCGCGCCGCGGTTGAAGTTGGAATCTTCGAAGCGTGCATCTCGGAAGCGCAGGGGAACGTCAAGGCGGAAATCTGGCTATTGATAATGGCGCGCTACGGCACGGCCACGACATGACTCCGGCTTTCTTGGTCACTGGCAACTCTCGCAGCTATTGGATGTCCTCGTTGTCACAAACCGTTCTTTTCACAAATCTTGGTATCACAACTTCTTTGCCGAACGCTGCGTGCACTGTAAACTGCCGAAATTCGCAGGGTTCGACCCGCCGTCTTTGTTATGGCGACAAAACAAATCGGGTATGAAAGTCGGGTCAAGCGTAGAGATCTCCTGAGCCGCGAGAGTCGAGTTTGACTCCGGAGGGCTGGTTACCACGCCGGCTGGCGGTGCAAGTTAGTCAACTAGTTGCTTACCCAGTAACCGAGCTGCATGCCCTAAGCACCATCTTATAGACCGCTTTTGCGTCCATTCAGGTATGTGAGACTCACGCCGAAGCGTGGCCTGTGGTCCAATCGGGCTTGGAGAGTCGGAGCGGGCCTAACCATTGGACGGGACTCGCCGAATTATTGAGCAGATACGAGCAGCTTAACAGAAGAGGTACTATCCAAAGTTATGTTTGGGTAACAGGGAGCGGAAAGTGCTGGGAGACGAGAGGCTTGAACAAGCAGCAACAGATTGAATTAGCCAACGACGAATGACTAGTGTCCCGCTTATATTACTTAGAGGGTTTCCTGCGTGTTTGCGCCTGGTGCAAGAAATTGGACCATGAAGGCGACTGGATTCCGATTGAAGACTTTTTCGAGCGCAAGTTTCAAACGGAAACCTCTCACGGGATGTGCTTGGCTTGTTCGGACGAAGTTAAAGCTAGAATGAAGAGCCAAGCCGCCTAATAACTCATTTCACCGAAGCGTCGCGAGGAGATGAGGTATGTCACTACTCGAGGCTGAGCGTGTCCAGGCGCGCATGGCCGTCGTGGACGAGCACGTCCGCTGCGAAAACCGGCATGACCTGAAAGCGGTGATGGCGACGTTTGGCATGAGCGCACGCTACGATGACGAGCCGTGGGGGGATCACCGCATTGGCCGCGACGGCGTGCGGTCGTATTACATCGAGCTCATGGGCGCGCTGCCCGATCTGTCAATTGAGGTAATGCACCGGCACGTGGCATCCGAGAGCCTGGTGCTGGAGGTCATCATCCGCGGTACTCACCTCGGCGCGTGGCGCGGCCTGCCGGCGACTGGCCGGCGGATGGAGTTCTCACTTTGCGGGATCTACTCGTTCGACGGGGATGACCGGCTGGCGGGCGAGCGCATCTACTATGATCGTGGCGCCGTGTTGGGCCAGCTCGGTCTCTTCCACGAGCCCCTGGGATGGAGGGGGCGTGTGGTCAACGCCCTAAGTCATCCGGTCACAATCGCGCGCGCGTACCTGCGCCGCCCACCTCGCAATTCACACAAGCCAGGGTAGTAGTCATGTTTTTGATTCCATCGATCACCTGAACACACTTGAGGGTCTCGAGTAAAGAAATCGATCCACGAAGTCACACGAAACGAAAAACAAAGACACGAAATGCACGACGGGTGGACGATTCATGGCTTCAGAGTAGAATAGTCAACAGATACTCAACAGAAGACTCAAGGAACTTTTATGCCTCCAACTTTGGCGAACGGCAAGATTTGTTATGTGGAGATTCCGGCGCTCGATGTCCCTCGATCGGTCGCTTTCTACGAAGCCGTTTTCGGCTGGCAGATCCGGCGGCGCGGCGACGGAAGCACTGCTTTTGCTGATGGCCCCGGCGAGGTTAGCGGCACGTGGGTAACGGGCCGAGCACCGTCTACGCAGGCCGGGGTGTTGGTCTATATCATGGTCGACAGTGTGTCCGCGATCGTTGAGGCGGTTGTCGCTAACGGAGGCGAGATCGTCCAGCCTATCGGCATGGATGCGCCCGAGGTGACCGCCAGGTTTCGCGATCCCGCCGGTAACATCTTTGGCCTGTACCAGGAGCCCAATCATTCTGAAACCGCGCCCAAGCATTGAG
>DASQPD010000184.1:0-45188 GCA_035644135.1 Pyrinomonadaceae bacterium | reverse complement strand
TCGGTTTCGGTTATGTGATTCTGAGGGAGTTCGATGCCTCGTTCGCAAAAAAACCCCAGAACATCAGCCGTTTTAAAACTGTGCAAGCCCTCAAATCGCAATTTCAACTGACCTGCATCCTGATCGTTTGAAACTCTGTCCTTTACTGACGACAGCATGAGTGAAGAGGAAGTTGGCTCATCAGGGTGAGACTTGCGCCGCTTTAATGTAGGAACTCCAGATCCTTCTTCGCAAGAGACTCCGGCCGCCCGGTTATCCGTTTGACCAAATACGACACCGGTGAGGATGGGAGATATGACGATCAACATCACTAAGGCTTTTACGCAGCTCGTCATTCGGCAGCTCCACCACTTACTGAAGCCTAATCTGCACCAATTGCTTCGGAGCTTCGCTTCAACCGCTTCGGATAAAGCGGAAAACGTGTGGTCAACTCAGCCACGTCTTGTTGTACTTTCTTCCGCACCTCTTCCGATTCCGGAGCCTGAATAATCTCGGCAATCAAGCGGCCGATCTCCCGCATTTCGGCTTCTTTCATTCCGCGCGTGGTTACCGCCGGCGTGCCGATGCGCAAGCCCGAAGCAACGAACGGTTTATTTTGATCGAACGGAATGGTGTTCTTGTTGACTGTGATCTGAGCTGCCTCCAGAGCCTTCTCAGCATCTTTTCCGGTAATGCCGCGCCCGTCCATCCAAACATCGACGAGCATCAGGTGGTTGTCTGTGCCGCCTGAGACAAGGCGCAGGCCTTGTTCCTGCAATTCGCCGGCAAGGGCCTTGGCATTTTTCAAGACCTGGCGTTGATATTGTTTGAAGTCCTCGCGCAGTGCTTCGCCAAAGGCAACGGCTTTTGCGGCAATGATGTGGACCAGGGGGCCGCCCTGCACACCGGGAAACACTCTCCTGTCGATCTCTTTCGCATGCTCTTCTTTGCAAAGGATCAGTCCGCCACGAGGCCCTCGGAGAGTCTTATGGGTGGTGCTGGTTACGTAATCGGCGTGGCGAACCGGCGAGGGATGAAGATCGGCCGCGATTGGACCAGCAATATGCGCAATGTCAGCAAACATCCGCGCGCCAACACTCCTGGCAATTTGTCCGATTCGATCAAAATCGATTATTCGCGGGTAAGCCGAGGCCCCGCAGACCAACAACTTAGGACGATGCTCTTCGGCAATGCGCTGCAATTCGTCGTAATCGATCTGTTCGGTTTCCCGCGAGACGCCATAATCAGCCACCTTGTAACTCAGTCCCGAAAAATTCAGTGGATGGCCGTGAGTCAGATGGCCGCCATGTGACAGATTCATTCCCAGAATCTGATCGCCGTATTGAATGGCAGCAAGATACACGGCCATATTGGCTTGTGCGCCGCTATGTGGTTGGACGTTCGCATGGTCGGCGCCAAACAGCTCCTTCACTCGGTCAATGGCAGTTTGTTCAACGACGTCAGTCCATTCGCAGCCTCCGTAATACCGCTTTTTTGGATAACCTTCGGCGTACTTGTTGGTGAAGACTGAACCGGCGGCCTCGAGCACTGCCTCGCTAACGAAATTCTCTGAAGCGATGAGTTCCAGGCCGTTAGCTTGCCGGGCAACTTCGTTATCAATCGCCTGTGCGATCACCGGATCGGTTTCAGCCAGCGGCGCATTTCGGAGATCGTCCATCAGTTTGTTGTCCTTACCGGCTTCGTGTTACTTCGTGTGGCTGGGTTCGTGTCTTTCGTGGATCAATTGTCTTGCTTACAAAACCTACTCAAAAAATAGGAAATCGCCCATTTGTATCACACTGCGTTCTGCTTACTGCCGACTGCTGCCTTCTCGATCCGGGAGATCTTCTCGACGCGAGCAGCGTGACGACCGCCTTCAAAAACACTTGAAAACCAGGTTCTAACAATGCCCGGGATTACGCCCGGCGGCGTAGTACAAGCGCCGAGCGCGAGTACATTGGCATTGTTGTGCTGCCGAGCCAGCCGGGCAGTGTCCTCGGACCAGGCGACAGCGGCGCGCACACCCGGCACTTTGTTGGCAGTAATTGCCATCCCTGTTCCCGAGCCGCAAACTAACACGCCCTGATCTGCTTCGCCTCGAGCTACCGCCTCCGCTACTTTCGCGGCATAGTCGGGATAATCCACGGCTGCCTCCGAAGACGGACCAAGATCCTGGAACTCGATTCCCAGATCTTGAAGAAGCGGCTTTAAGGCTTCTTTCTGATTATAGCCTGCATGATCACTGGCAATCGCAATTTTCATATTTTTACCCGGAAATGAAGAGTTGGATGGTACATCACGAGCAGGGGCCTCGCAACACCGGTTTCTGGCAAAGCCCGCTTTCCTTAGATAAGAAAAAATAGATCCACTAAATCCTACTAAGCCTTTCGCGTTATTTCGTGGATCTTGCTTTAGCTCTTCGTAAGCCAGTCCATGCCTTGCTGGCTGGCAAGTTCGGTTGCGTTAGCTCTTACAGCTAAGCGAGAATGGCTTTATTGATTTTTTGCCTGGAGAGAGAGGAAGCTTAGTTCAACTTTCATGCGCTGGTCACAATACTTCATTCCCACCCTACGCGAGAATCCGGCAGACGCAGAGGTCATATCTCACAAACTGATGTTGCGCGCAGGACTCATACGCCAACTTGCGGCGGGGATCTATTCAATGCTGCCATTGGGTCAACGTGTGGCGTTGAAGGTCATGGAAATTTTGCGGGAAGAAATGGACCGCATCGGCGGTCAGGAGTTTTACCTCCCGGCACTGCATCCAGCCGAATTATGGAAAGAATCCGGCCGGTGGAATGCGATTGGCGACGATATGTTTCGTCTGAAAGATCGCAAGGGTGCAGAAATGTCTCTGGGCATGACGCATGAGGAAGTCTTTACCAGCATAGCGCGCAACGAGATCCGTTCGTACAAACAACTGCCGCAGGTTTGGTACCAAATCCAGGTGAAGTTTCGCGACGAAGCACGTCCCAAGTCCGGCGTTATGCGCGTGCGTCATTTCATTATGAAAGACGCTTACTCATTCGACATTGATCAGGCGGGCCTGGATCGTTCATTTGTGAGTCAACGAGAGGCTTACAAACGGATTTTTAGTCGCTGCGGGCTTGATTTCGTTATCGTTGAAGCTTCTTCGGGAGCGATGGGAGGCTCTGAGTCCCAGGAATTCATGGTTAGAACCGACGCTGGAGAGGACATGATCGCAATCTGCGGGAATTGCGGTTATGCGGCCAATTTGGAAAAAGCTACTTCGCGGCTGGCTGAAGTTCGTGACGGGGTCGGCTTAGACTTTCCCACGGAATTTCCAACTCCGGGCGTTCGGACCATTGCCGACCTTGAAAATTTTGGGGCGGGTGTACCTGCGCAGCAACAAATCAAGACCCTCGTCTATGTTTCAAGTCAGGATGGGATGTATGTGCTTGTACTCTTGCGCGGCGATCATCAACTCCATGAGACGAAGCTCAACGATGGTCTGGCAGGACTTAAAGTGCGGCCGGCGCAAGCCGGGGAGATATTCGAACTACTCGGGGCGAACGCCGGTAGTCTCGGAGCAGTTGGAGCAAAGAAGAAGGCTCGTGAAAGCGGAAAGGAAGTCACGATTATCGCTGACCTTGCGCTACGCGGTCGGCACAATATGACCACGGGAGCCAACATCGACGACTTTCACATTCGCGGTGTAGACCTGCAAAGGGATATCTCCGTAGACAAGTGGGCTGATCTGCGGACCGTGAGCTCCGGCGAAGGCTGTCCACGATGCGGTGAAGGCACCCTCGAGGTTTCAAAAGCTCTTGAAATCGGCCATATCTTCAAACTGGGAACAAAGTATTCCGTTTCGATGGGGGCCAATGTGCTTACACAAGATGGCAAGGAAGTCCCGATCGTAATGGGCTGTTATGGAATCGGCGTGGAGCGTATTATCGCCTCAGCTATCGAACTGCACCACGATGAGGACGGGATTATCTGGCCCAAGACCATCGCTCCGTTTGATGTAATAGTTACCGTTACTAACATTAAGCAGGACGAGTTGCGCGAAGCCGGCGAAAAACTCTATAGCGATTTAGAGCGTGCCGGGCTGGAGGTGTTGCTCGACGATCGTGACGAACGGGCGGGTGTCAAGTTTAAAGATGCTGATCTGATCGGGATACCCTATCGAATTACCATTGGTAAAAAGATCTCAGATGGAGTGGTTGAGCTTTTTGATCGGCACTCACGTTTATCCGAGGATGTGAAACTCAAGGAAGTTGTGGAAAGGGTTCAAAAGCTGGCCCTGGCAGGCTTGTGAAGTATTGGGGACAGTAATTCGACTTAACGGCGCAGCTTCAGTGATGTTTTTGGTGAAACCTGATCATAAAACCATCTGTTCGTTTTGCCGGTAGGATAGATCTAGAATCAAGTATGAAAGCATGCGCGACAACCCTCTCAAGAGCTGGTGCTCATCTGCTGCTCGTTCTGCCGCTCATTCTCTTCTCACATGGAAATAGTCAGGACATCCTTCCGGAGCTTGTCCGTCGCATCAAGCCTTCAGCCGTAGCCATTGAGACGTACGATGCGCGCGGCGAAAAACTGTCCAGAGGCAGCGGGTTTTTTATCGACACGGATCGAGTGGTTACCAACCGTCATGTGATCGATGGCGCGATACGAGCCGAAGTCCACTCATCAGCCGGCATTGTTTATCAGGTCAAAGGCGTTCTCGCCGTTGATGCCGAGGGTGACATCGCGCTTTTGAAAATCGACGCTCCCGCCAATCAGATCCACCCGCTGGCACTGGATCGAACTTCTCCGCAAGAAGGCGAAAGCATAGTAGTTATAGGAAATCCATTTGGGCTGGAAGGCAGCGTCACAAACGGCATCGTTTCCGCGGTGCGAGACATTCCTACCTTTGGCCGCATCATTCAGATCACTGCACCCATCTCTCCGGGATCCAGCGGCAGCCCTGTAGTTAACATGCAAGGGCAGGTGATTGGTGTCGCCACCCTTCAGATAACCGGGGGCCAGAGCGTGAACTTCGCGATTCCATCAGAACGTATATCGCAGTTGCAGAGCGCGTCGCTGATGTCGCTTTCAGACCTGGTGGTGGCCACGGGCCGGAACAAACGCGCCAAGGCGGTTCAGCTATTTCGTGACGGTCTCAGTTTTCTTTCCAAGGACGATTGCGAAAAGGCGCTGCCTTATTTCGAACGAGCTGTCGAGTCAGATAACAATTATGCGGAAGCCTGGGCCCAGACAGGCTTTTGCAACGAAAAGCTGGGCCGGCATACGGAAGCGATTGACGCCTCAAAAAAGGCAGTCAACCTGCGGCCATCCGCGGAATCTTATTTCAATATTGGTCTGGCAAGTTTTTACCTGAAACAGTATCGCGAAGCGGTCGAGGCCTATCGCCAGTCAATCAAGCTGGATCCTTACAACGGTGCGGACGCTTATTATGCCCTCGGCCTGGTCTATCGTGACTGGGGTAAAGCAGACGAAGAAATTCACGCTTATAAACAGGCAATCCGGCTCCGTCCGGACTATACAAGTGCCTATGAGCGTTTGGGCGCGAGATATCTAAAGTCAAAGAAGTATGCAGAAGCAATTGAAGCATTCAAACAGCTATCCACCCTGAAACCTGGAGACCCAAATGCACAAAACAGCATGGGCGAGGCATATCTCGAGATGGGCCGGTTGACTGAGGCGCTCGAGGCTTTTCGCCAGGCAATTCGTCTGAAACCGGATTTTGGC
The DNA here is from genome assembly GCA_035644135.1 of Pyrinomonadaceae bacterium. Lineage (GTDB taxonomy): Bacteria > Acidobacteriota > Blastocatellia > Pyrinomonadales > Pyrinomonadaceae > PSRF01. The sequence goes on along the minus strand of DASQPD010000184.1, from coordinate 39,492 downwards.
AAGGCCTATTTCAATTTGGGGAAGTGTTTGTTGGCGATGGGCAACCGCGATGGGGCGCTGGAGCAATACAATATCTTGCAGAACCTGGATGCAGATTGGGCTGAAAAGCTGGATGGTTTAATCAACCCGTAAGTGGTTTTTTGACTTTTCTTCGTATGATTTAGTGGATCGCTAATTCATTGCTTCGGCAACAATAGCCGTCAATGCATTGTCCTGCAGAGTCTTATTGCGCTGTAGCTGACCGTGCAGGTCGCAACCAAAGACGGCATAGGTGAAAGCCAGAGGTGACCCCAGAACGCTGCTGTTTCTTTTGCCGGCGAGACTGTCTCCCAGTAACGAGCTCCTCGTCACGCGCCCATCGCCTGGAGCATACATGGCTTCCGTAAGCTGGCGTTTTGTGATCCGCTTCCCGCTCACAGTCACAAATTCACGTGGCCGGATCAGTGTTATCCATCGATCCGTCTTTGGGTCCCGGAACACGGCTGGAGCGTCGAGCGTTTCCTCACAGTCACCGCCAATCGCCAGCAGCAGGACCGGAGGCTGACCGTCAGGCACCGCATCAAGCGCTTCATGAAATCGTTTCGCTCTTTGCAACACTACCGCAAAGTACTGATCGTATGTCGCCAGCGCATTCTCGCCATTACGCCGCGCGTATCGCTCGCGAAATCCCGCTTCGTTTAGCGGAGACCACCCATAACGCTTCCAAACCTCAGGGTCGTAAAAATCAATCGGAGAAGGTTTTAAGTTCTCATCCAAAATCTTCGCTGATCGGGGATGTGGCAGTAGTTGAAATACAGCTGGAGAGCGAAGCGCGTCGGCCGCGGTGAGCTTGTTGAGCAAAGGCACGCGGCGGCGCAAGCCCTCCGTTATTGAGTAACCGGCGATGATTGTTGCAAACGCGTCTGCCGACCCCTCGTTCGGCACGCCAATCATGACGATCTTGCTGATGTGCGCTGCGCCGGCCCAGGTAGGAAAAATATGATCGGCCGATGGAGGAAGGTCATTGTTGCCGTACATCGCCGCATAGCGTGCGATCAATCCACCCATTGAATGCGCCAGAATCGTAAAACGAAGATCCGGCCGTTTCAGGAGTTCCTTCAGTCGTTCAATGCGCCTTACCAGTTCGCGGGCATTTTCAACGTTGTCGCGGCGCCAGTCGTATGCAAAAACGTAGAAGGTGTCTCTATCACCATCAACGCCCGGGTTGTTCCAGTCGCCGTCTCGATAACCCGCATAGTGCCTCAAGGCTTCGAGTAGATCACGATAGACATAAACCTCCGGGAGGATCTTGGCAAAGCGGACGGTTTCAATGATCTTGCCCGCCACCAGATCATCGCGGGTAGAAAGGAGATCGCGAGATATCGGGGGATAGTCTGCTTCTGACCGAAAGACTGAAGGCCAGACGATTTCCCCAGTTTTGGAATCGATCAATTGCGAGCCAAGAATGCCGGGGATGACGATGATGGGGCGTTTGCCGGTGCGCGCCCGCGCCTCTCGGAAAACGCGCTCAAGATTCGGTGTCCGCCGCGCAGAGATGCAACCGGACGAGACGAACAGCGTTATTGCAACCAGGGCAAGCGCAACGCTGCGCACTTGGTGTCGAATGGGGGAAGTGGGATACAAATGAGGCCCTAGAGAACCAGTTTGTCCGCCCGGCATGGCCACTAAATCTTCCGGCCAATCAGTCGGCAGGCGGCTCCCAGCGCCGGTTGATTAGACTGGCGACAAACCCAGCACCGAAACCGTTATCGATATTCACCGCGGTCACATTAGAGGCGCATGAATTCAGCATCCCCAAGAGGGCCGCAACACCACCAAAAGATGCGCCGTAGCCGATGCTGGTTGGCACCGCAACTACGGGAACAGCGACAAGTCCACCGACAACAGACGGAAGCGCCCCCTCCATGCCGGCCACCACGATAATGACGCGGGCACGCCGTAGCAAATGACGTTCAGCCAGGACCCGGTGAATACCTGCGACTCCGACATCCCAAATGCGTTCAACTCGATTACCCATCGCTTCGGCTGTTAAAGCGGCTTCTTCGGCAACAGGGATGTCGCTGGTGCCGGCTGTAACCACGGCAATGCTGCCAACTCCACGCTCCGTATGGTCTCGCTGTATTTTTATCAGCCGGGCAGTTTCATGCCATTCAGCTTCAGTGACGACGTTTCGGACTTCGCCAAATGTGTCTCTATCCGTATGGGTAACCAGCACATTAGGCGATCGTTGAGCCAGACTTTCTACGATTCCCACTACCTGGGCGCGCGTTTTCCCTTTCCCGAAAACCACTTCGGGAAATCCCTGCCGTGAGCCACGTAGATGGTCCACGCGAGCGTATCCGATATCCTCGTAATGAAGATCGTTTATCCGTCTCGCCGCTTCAGAAGTTTCAATTTCCCTTAACCTGTGCAGCTCGAGAATTTTCCTGAGTTCGTCTGATTCCATTGGTCAATAGCTGACGACTTCCGAGTGAACCGCATTCTAACATCCAACGACAGCCCCGCTAAACGCAGGTACTGTTCGTGTCAGTTGTTTTTCGGTTCGTGTAATGCGCGTGGATCGATTTGTTTACTCGCCAAAAAAACCTGCTCAAGAAAACAAGAAATTGTCACTTTGTTACACAGAGACGGGCCCCGGCGCCAAAGCTACCTGGCTTGCGATACACCCACACGCAAAGTAAGATTTCAATAAATATGACCATCACGAGCAGTGCGAGCAGCGACAATTACCAGTTAATCATACTGAAGGCTTAGACCACCCCGTGCCAACCTTGTTACGCAATATTCGCCTGACGCTCGAGATGATCAAGATCGAGCACACGCTGTTTGCGCTGCCGTTCGCGTTACTCGGCGCGGTGTTGGCGGCAAATGGGCTCCCGTCGCCGCGGCAGATACTTTGGATCTCCGTTGCAATGGTCGGAGCGCGGTCCACAGCAATGGCTTTCAACCGCATCGTCGATCGGAGTTACGATGCAAGAAACCCGCGCACAAAAATGAGAGCTCTGCCGTCGGGCGCCCTTTCCGTTGGCTTTGTCTGGGCCTTTACGCTCGCCTCAGCTGCGGTTTTCTTTGCTGCTACCATGATGTTGAATCGGCTGACGCTAATCCTGGCGCCGCTGGCACTCGCCAGTATTCTTTTCTATTCTTTTACAAAGCGCTGGACAAATCTGTCACACCTTGTACTGGGTTGGTGTCTCTCTATCGCTCCAACAGGCGCGTGGATCGCGGTACGCGGAACGCTCGACAGCCCGGTACCGTTGTTGTTGTCGCTCGTGGTGCTTCTCTGGACCGCCGGGTTCGACGTGCTTTACGCGTGTCAGGACTTTGAATTCGATCGCCGCGAAGGCTTGTTTTCGCTGCCGGCTCGATTCGGGATTCGGCGGGCACTTGCGATCTCGCGTGTATTTCACACCGCAGCCTTCGCGGCTCTCGTCGCTCTCTACGTCGTAACAAAACTGGGGTCGGCTGCACTGGCGGGAGTCATTGCGACCGCCTGTTTGCTGCTCTACCAACATACGCTGGTGCGCGCTGATAATCTAAGCCGGATCAATGCGGCATTCTTTACAACCAATGCGTTTGTTAGCGTAATCCTGCTTATAACATTCGGGGGTGCGGTGTTTCTTCACAGCTGAAGAACACTAATAGATACTCATGAAATTTTCACACGATGAAAAACTCAACAGGATAGCGGACAGAATCCTTGCGAGCGAGCGACTGTCATTCGACGATGGGGTTGCTCTGTACGCAACCACGGATCTGCCGGCGCTGGGAAAACTCGCCGACACGGTGCGACGTCGACTACATGGCAAGACCACATACTTCAACGTCAATCGACACTTCAATCCGACCAACGTTTGCTACGTTGACTGCAAGTTCTGCGGCTTCTATCGCACCCCGAGACAGCCGGATGCCTACACTCATAACATCCAGGACAGTCTCAGGATCGCGGGTCAAGCACTGGCTGAAGGCGCCACCGAACTCCACATCACCGGCGGACTGAACACAAAACTGCCGTTTAGTTACTTCACGGATTTATTGTCATCGTTGAAAAGGGAATATCCGCAACTGCACTTGAAAGCCTTTACCATGGTCGAACTCGACCACTTTGCGCACTTTTATAAGATGGACGATGAAAAGGTGCTCGAAGAATTGATCGAGGCTGGCCTCGATTCGTGCCCTGGTGGCGGAGCAGAGATATTTCGCGAACCGACCCGTTCCATGATTTGTGCGCACAAGTGCGACGGGGACCGCTGGCTGGAACTGAGCGGCAAGGTTCACGCCGCGGGCTTGAAAACAAACGCAACCATGCTGTACGGGCACATTGAATCAATCGAAGATCGAGTTGACCATCTGGTTCGCTTGCGGGGTCAGCAGGAGAAGTCCGGCGGGTTTCAATGTTTTATTCCGCTGGCTTTTTATCCGCCGGAGACTCAGCTGGCTCACTTGCCCGGTCCCTCGGGAGTTGATTCGCTCAAGACTCTTGCAGTGTCGAGGCTGATGCTGGACAACTTTCCGCACCTGAAGGCTTACTGGGTTATGCTTGGCAAACGTCTCGCGCAGGTGGGGCTTCAATTCGGCGCCAATGACATCGACGGCACCATAACCGAAGGTGGCGAGCTGACGGCGAGCTATTCGGTGGAAGCAAACAATGAAGTGCGAATGACTAAACCAGAACTTGTAAGCCTCATCGAAGATGCAGGATACGAGGCGGTTGAGAGGGATACGGTATACAATCGTCTGGAGCGTAACAAAGTTAGCCTGGTCTAAGATGCAAGCTGAAGCCCAACAACAAACAATTACTGTCGCACATTCACCCGATTCGGACGACGCTTTTATGTTCTACGGGCTGGCCACGAACAAGCTCGACACAGGCGGCATCCTTTTCAAGCATGTTCTCAAAGACATCCAGACCCTCAACGAAGAGGCGACGCGCGGCACCTACGATGTAACGGCAATAAGTTTTCATGCTTACGCGTATGTGTCGGACAAGTATGCCTTGCTCCCGCATGGCGCCTCAATTGGCGACAACTACGGGCCCATCGTGGTTGCTGCTCGCCCGCTCAACGCCGCTGACATTGGTAATTTGAAGATCGCCGTGCCCGGAGAGTTGACGAGCGCTTTTCTCGCTTTGCGGATTTTTGATCCCGATTTCCGATATGAAGTGGTCCCCTTCGATAAGATTATTGATCACGTTTTGTCGGGTTCATGCGATGCAGGCTTACTGATTCACGAGGGACAGCTGTTTTACGAATCCATGGGGCTGCACAAAGTGCTCGATTTGGGAGAATGGTGGCACAAGAAAACCGGTTTGCCACTGCCGATGGGCGGCAATGCTATCCGGCGAGGCCTGGGATCGGAACTTACTACCGAAGTCTCGCGACTGCTCCGAGAAAGCATTGGTTACTCATTGGACCATCGGGAAGATGCCCTGGATTATGCGATGCAGTTTGCCAGGGAGATGGATACGGCACTGGCGGACAGATTCGTAGCGATGTGGGTGAATGATTTAACGCTCGATTACACCGAGCGGGGACGCGAGGCCGTTCGAAAGCTCCTCGCCGAGGGATTCGAGCACGGGATCATTCCCAAGGCAATAGATGTAGATTTTGTGGCATGATTCGGCTCTGAACTGCCGCGAGCTCGTAAGGTTACTAAGGCAGCATTCGGAAGATCGATGCTGGGGTGTGCGCGGTAACTTAATTGCCACCCCGCCCAGAAGGAGCAGCAGGTTACCGCGCACATCATCGACTAACAGACGCCCCTATTAAGCCCCTCCCAGGGCCCAACATGGTATCCCTCCCGTGGAAGCAACGCGGCCGCTCGGCGTTGCGCCAACGCTTACGCGCCTTGGAGGTTCACAGGAAAGGGACGATTCGCCTCTTGCCGATGTGAGGACTCTATTTAACTTTTCAAAATTGCCACCGTCGTTTTGTGAGCTGACGGCCGAGATTGGCGTCATTGAGAACGTTTAACACAACGGGAGAAGACGCCTAACTCGTTCTATATGTGGCACCTTACACTAGATGCATGGGACTTTGCAACAGCAAAGTCACCCGGCTCGGGAACAGCGCCCACATTGCTGAGAAGCGGCGTGGCAACACCTAACTTAAGGATTGGCATCTGAGCCCTGCCTGGAGATTATCGCGAGTTCCAAAAATTCGGACTTCCTAGCGGTAGAGTAAAAAAATGAGAAGAAAAGCCCTTTTTACAGTTCCCTGGATCATTTCCGCAGTCATCCTGGGCCTGGGCTCGGCCAGTTCAGCTCTGGGCCAAACCGCTCAACCGGGTGGTATCAGCCAGACGGAAATCGATCGAATCGTGAGGACATTCACAGCCAAGGAGACTCAGTTTCGCAACGCCTTGAACACTTACGCTTTCAAGCGCGATGCTATTGTTCAAAGCCTCGGAATGGGAGGCCAAATCACCGGCGAGTATCACCGGGTGTCCTATTTCACTTTTGACGATTCTGGAAACCGCTTTGAAAAAATCAGTTTCTTTCCGATGCCCTCATTTGGCGGCGTGACGCAGGAAGACATCGATGACCTGGGGGGCATCAATCCTTTTGCGTTGGAACCATCGAAAATTGACAGGTACACCTTTCGCTATGTCGGGAAGGAAAAGATCGACGAATTGAACTTGTTCGTTTTTGACGTCACCCCAAAAGTAATACCCGATCCTAAGAAGACCAAAGAGCGCTTGTTTACCGGTCGCGTATGGGTAGACGATCAGGATTTCATGATTGTCAAAACAAAAGGTAAGGGTGTTCCCGAGACGAAGATAAACAAGTTTCCCATAGTCGAAACCTATCGAGAGCAGATTGATGGGCGCTACTGGTTTCCCACCTATTCTTATGCCGACGAAGAACTTATTTACGATAGCGGCGATGCCTTACATATTCGCCTACAGGTCAAGTATTCCGATTTCGTCAAAGGAAGGGCAACCGTTACTGTTACGGACGTTGGCGAAGCTTCTCCGGGAATAACGGACAGCACAACCAATTCGAGCGATCCCAGCAAAGAGATCGACGGCGGAGTGCTCAACAGCAAGGCCCTGGATTTGCCAAAACCCAAGTATCCAGAAGCCGCCAGGGCTGCCAAAATTACAGGTCGAGTCACAGTAAAGATTCTGCTTGACGAAAAAGGCAATATTGTCTCGGCCGAGGCGATCGACGGCCCCCAGGAACTTCGCGCCGCCGCAGTCGAAGCAGCAAGGAAGGCTCGGTTCACTTTGACTTTAATCGGTACGAGACCAGTCAAAGTCTTTGGCCTTTTGACCTACGACTTTGCACCGGAGCCGGCTAAATAGTCTTTGTTGTCGGAGCCAACACCCAACTCCTCTGCAACCGCACGATGGACGGCTTGGACCAGGGTGCTTATATCCTCTTTGTACTCCGCGGATGTCGTAGCAATCGGGGGCATCAGGACCATTTCGATCACCCCTGATTTGGCCTCGCCGGTTCCCTTGCCCATCAGGACGTCTGTATTCTTGATGGCCACCGGCACAATAGGCACTCCGGCCTGAACGGCCATATAGAAAGCACCTTTCTTGAAAGGCAATAACTCACCGGGCCTGGCCCGCGTGCCTTCGGCAAAGACGCCAAACGAGAGTCCATTGCGAAGACGCGATGTCGCTGCCTCCATCGTCTCCATTGCTAGTTCACGATTCGAGCGATCGATGGCCATCACATTCACGAAACCCATTCCGTAACCGAGTATCGGCACTTTCAACAATTCCTTCTTCGCAAGCAAGCCGATTCTGCGTCCTGTGTATAAGAAGAGCGTCGCAGTGTCGAGATACGATCTGTGATTGGATATGAATACATAAGATTGATTCGGGTCCAACAACTCGTGGCCAGTGACTCGAACCTTTGCGCCGCTCAAGCGGAGCCAGTTGCGTGCTCCAAATTCTGCCCACGGATAAACGACCTCCCTCTTACCCGTCAGCCACGCAGTAAGCAACGCCGGCGGACCAAATATCAGGAGCAGCGCGCCCGCGACAAAAAGAGACCACCAATAGCGAATTCTTCCTGCAAGGCGGGCGCCCGCACCTATGCTAGACTGCGCACTCGACCTTTCGGTCTCAGCACTTTTTTCAATCATTTCTTCCAAAGGACCCGTGAATGACTAGCTGTCGAAATCTGTTGCTGGTGTGTTCTTTTGTTATTTTGCTTCTGCTCAGCAATGTGTCCGTGACACGGGCGCAGCGCCCCCGGGTTGGTACCTTCGCGGTCCCGGCTCCCAGTTCGGTACTTGGATTTACGCCGGGAGAAGATCGCAAGATTGCCGACTGGTCGCAGATTACCGGCTATTTTGCTCGCCTCGATCAATCTTCAAATAGAGTGCTGGTGCAGACGATCGGCCAGTCAACTCTGAAGCGGCCAATAATAGCTGCGTTTATCAGCGCGAGCGAGAATATTCTGGCTCTCAACAAATACAAAGAGATTCAGCGAAAACTGGCCGACCCGCGAATCGTTGTCAATGACCGGGAACGCAATGCACTGATCGCCACCGGGCGGGTTGTGGTGGCAATTTCCTGTTCCATCCATTCGACGGAGATCGTTGCCTCGCAGATGTCGATGCAGTTGGGCTATGAGCTCGCCACAGCGCAAGATGCGGAGACTCAAGACGTTCTTCAAAATACGATACTTATCCTGATTCCCTCTGCCAATCCGGATGGAATTGACATTGTGGCAAACTGGTATCGCAAGACCGTGGGAACGCCTTCCGAAGGTCGCGAGCCGCCTGAGCTTTACCACCATTACGCCGGCCACGACGACAATCGGGATTGGTTCATGCTCAACCTCAATGAGACACAGGCTCTGACACACCTGTTTTGGAAGGAATGGTTTCCGGAAGTTGTTTACGACGTTCACCAACAAGGGTCAGACGGCTCCCGGTTTTTCGTCCCCCCTTTCTATGATCCGCAAAACCCGAACATAGCTCCGTTGCTGCTGCGGCAGGTTGCTCTTTTTGGTCACAAGATGGCTGCCGACCTGCAAGCAGCGGGCTTCAAAGGCGTGATCACAAACTCGCTCTATGACACCTGGTGGCATGGGGGCTTCCGCACCGCCCCGTATTTCCACAATTCAATCGGAATACTTTCCGAAGCCGCAAGCGCGCGTTTAATGAGCCCCGCAACCGTTACACGTGATCAGCTGGCGCGCTCCACTGCTCGGGGAATGCGCAACGCGCTAGAAGCAACCACGAACTTTCCAGATCCCTGGCCGGGAGGAGAATGGAGGGCCCGAGACATTCTCAACATGGAATTAGTCGCCGCGCGTTCATTGTTGTCACTCGCAGCAAAGTATCGACCGAACTACCTGCGCGATTTTTACGAGTTGGGTAAGAAGAACATCAACCAATCGCCCGCCCAGGACGAACCTTTGGCTTATTTGATTCCAGCCGGTCAGGCACGCGATGAGGCAGTAGCTAAGCTTGTGGCCGCTCTCGTAGATCAGGGCGTCGAAGTATTTCGACTAGATCGAGAATTGCACGCGACCTTTGGTCCTCAGCTCTTACAAAGAACGAACTCCGGCGGTGAACGGCTGGGTACCTACCGAAAGATCATCGCATCCACTGCGTCAATGCAGGAAGTACCCGCAGGGAGTTATATAGTTTTTCTGTCGCAGCCACAGCGTTCCAATGTCGTTACTCTATTTGAGCCGCAAATTTACCCGGATCGACTCAATCCACAGGGCGAAGCAGAACGCCCTTATGATGTAGCCGGATGGACCCTGCCTTTGCAGATGGGAGTCGATGCTCCGGCCGTTCTGGGAATTCAGGAGGCCGCCCCTGACAGAAAACTAACTCCCATTCGCGATCCCAACGAAGTTCGGCAGGACCTGGCATTGCCATTAAGAAAAGGCAACGAATCACCGATCGTGAATCCTATCAGGGCGCCTTTGCGAATCGGGATCTACAAGAGCTGGATTGCAAACCTCGACGAGGGTTGGACTCGCTACATCTTTGACACGTTCAATGTTCCGTACAAGTCTGTGCGTGATGCTGACATCCGCCAGGGTGCTTTGTCAGCCGATTACGACGTCATAATCCTGCCTTCACAACGTGAGCGGGAAATCGTATACGGGAACTCAGCGGAAAACTACCCGAAAGAATTTGCCGGTGGCATATCGCCGGGAGGGGTGGCGAATCTTAAAAGCTTTGTTGACAATGGCGGCACGCTGTTGTGCTTTGACGCCTCGTGCGAGTTGGCAATCAAGCAGTTTAATTTGCCCGTCCGGAACGTTATCGATGGCCTGCGATCCTCAGAATTCTATTGTCCCGGTTCCATCGTTGGTCTGGATGTTGACAATACGCAGGCGCTAGCCCGGGGAATGCCTCGAAACTCAGTCGCCTATTTCATCAACAGTTCAGCCTTTGAGTCAGCGGATCCGAAGGTTCGAGTCATCGCTCGTTACGCGAAGGAGAGCCTTCTCCGTTCCGGCTGGCTTCTCGGGGAAGACAAACTCAGGGGTAAGATTGCTCTGGCGGAGGTTCCCCTTGGAAAGGGTCGCATCGTCCTCTTCGCTTTTCGTCCACAACACCGCGGCCAGGCCTGGGCGACGCTGCCCTTTATCTGGAATGCAATTATGGGTGGTACGTAAGCGCACCTTCTGCTAAGGCTTGCTTCGGGCCGTGTCTCGCGCTAATCTTCCTTCGTCACGGGGGATCTCCTCTAGGTGCTGACAAGCATCTATTTCCTGCCGCGCGCATCGAAAGACACTTGGCATGAGCCGTTCAGGCTCGTTGCCCTTCAGGAGCCATGGCCATGAGAAAGTTTTTCGCCTGCTTTACGCTCCTCTCCCTGTTCTTAATCGTAAGCAGTTTGTTACAAGCTCAAACCCGGCCGCGACGCGTCCGCCAGAACCCTCCTGTCGCGAGATCGGCGCCAGTGACAGTTACCCCCCCAGCGACGTCGGGGCAGCGGGCTCCCGGGCGCCCGCCCGTGCTGGGAGGGGCGAACTATCCAAACAATCGCCAACCTGAACAAACCCCCTCTACCCCGAGTGGACCCGAAGAGGTAGACCCCGGCGACGTGATTCGAGTTGATACAACGCTGGTAACTCTTCCAGTAAGTGTTATGGATCGCGACGGCCGCTTTGTCCCAAATCTAAAAAAAGAGGATTTTCGCGTTTGGGAGGATGGTATTGAACAACAGGTCGCGTTCTTCTCGTCAGTAGACAAACCGTTTTCCCTTGTGTTGATGCTCGACACCAGTAACTCAACGCGTTTTCGTCTGGAAGATATTCAAGAGGCTGCAATCACATTCGTTAATCAACTCCGTCCGGACGATCGAGTGATGGTAGTTTCGTTCGATGATGACCTAAAGGTACTTACCGATTTTACTAACGACCGCTCGAGACTGAGCAGGGCCATCCGGCGTACACATACAGGCGATGGCACACGGCTCTACGACGCTGTTGATATGGTTATTAATCAAAAGCTCAGCCAGGTCGAGGGCCGCAAAGCGGTTGTGCTTTTTACCGATGGCGTGGATACGACGAGCAAGCGTGCGTCGTACCAGAGCACTGTGCTCGACTCGGAAGAACTCGACGCACTGATCTATCCCGTGCAGTACGACACGTTCATTGATGTTGCCGGTGGCGGCCCGGCATGGCCAAGTGGTCGCCAGGACGATATTTTTGGGCAGATACTCGGTGGGATATTCGGCGGCGGTCGCGGTGGACGCCGTGGAGGTGGTGCGCCCGTTGGCACAAGCCGACGCGAGTATGAAACTGCTAACCAGTACCTGCATGATTTGAGTGAGCGAACAGGCGCGAGAGAGTACCAGGCAGACTCGCTGGCAAATGTTTCGGTGGCCTTCTCGAACATCGCTGAAGAACTCAGGCGCCAATACAGTATCGGCTATTACCCCAAGCGCTCACCACAACGGGGAGAGCGCCGGCAGATCCGTGTGCGCGTGAATCAACCGAATCTGGCTGTGCGGGCGCGAGATAGTTATGTATTTGATCAGGACGGCGGGGTAGCCGCACAACAGCAGGGCCAAAGACCGGCTCCAGTTCTTAAGAAGCTGGTCGATCCATAGGATTTCGCAATCCTGTTTGGACACAACAATGGCGAGCCATTTAATAACGGCTCGCCTAATGTTTTTACCAGCCCCTGTTCGTTCACGAGCAACTTAAGCAAACAATATGTTCAGGCTGTGTCGACAAGCACACAAGAAATTAGCAACTGCTTGAAAAAAGGGCGCGGCGATTTTCTTGCCGAACCGCCGCGCCAACGAACACCCACAGGAGGACGGGGCGTTTCCAAGGCCGGAATTATATCTGAGCCGGGGTGTTTCCCCAACATTTGGAGCGTACCCTTCCGTACAGACGCATCTTTGGCTCGAGCGTACCATCCCGACTATCCTAACAGGGGGAAAATGAGCCGCAGTGCGGTGCGGATGCACTCCTCCACTCGCGCTGCGGTTTGTTTTTAACTGCTTTATTCAAGTCCCCAGCCACCCGCCGGAAAACTCTCACGTCCGAAAACAATGCCGTCCGCTATTTAGGTTTGATCGGGAATAGCCATCCCAGGATAAATCCAAGAAGCCACAAAACCGTGCTCACGGCGAGTGTCAGTACCAGCCAAAAGTTCAGGTAAGAACTGAAGGTTCGTTGCCATCCCGGATCAATTGCATGCGCTAGATTTACATTTAGGGCCGGCGAGGTTAGAAATCGTGATAACACCTGCACTGCGAAATACCACATAAGCGCATAAAGCCATGCTCGCTTGTCCATCCCCACTTTCCGCAGGGCAATCAGTCCGACTATCATGCCTCCCACGTGAGCCAAAGTTGACGAGAAGAACACTCCCCACGCCCAGACGACATAAATCAACCAAACAACAAGTCCGGGAATCATCCAGAGGACCGACACCCTGATCAGCATTGCGTTTTCAAAAAACATCCCTAGGGCGAGCATTAAGTTGCCGATATTGCACATCCAGAGCATGTTTCCAAACTCGCCAATCTTCCAATAGTGAATGCCCTGAAGGAGAAAAAACACGAGCGGAAGTATTCCCAGCAAGCGGAAATGTATACTTGCTCGGCTATTACGAATTATCGACGAGTAACTATCGAGTCTCTGTTCCATCGATACATCGAGAGAAAAATCTTTTACGCTCGCCCACTCGGCGGTTTCGTTTTAGAATAGCATCCCGTTACGCAATTTCAATGAATCAGGAAGAAAGGGTAGTGGCCTAAATTGGTTTTGCAACGCAAGCTGGCTTGCGTTACGCGTTGAATGCCACCCAACCATCGCAAACTAACAGTTTGCGTTACAAATTAGGGCACTACCGAAGAAAGTAAATCAGTTACTTTGCCATAGTAAAGATATGTCCTCGCTGGAAGAAATCCTAGCTAAGCCAATACTTGAACTGAGAGAGCTTTTTCTTGACCGCCGTCGTCCGGTGCCAAGAGGCTTCCTCGAAGCTTTGGAAGTGGATCCGCGTCAGGGCGCGCAACAGCTTGCGCGCCGTATCCGGCAACGCCAACGCAGCAACCGATCTGAAGGTCAGCGCTTGCACTCGCTGCTGCGCTTTGAAATCGAACTGTGGGCTGAGGGGTTTCGGCTTGTCGCCGGCATCGACGAAGCAGGTATGGCGCCGCTCGCCGGCCCGGTGGTCGCAGGCGCCGTGATCCTGCCGCAGAACTACAAGCTTCGCGGATTGAATGATTCGAAAAAGATTCTTGATGAAGTAAAACGTGATGAGCTGGCAGTCCAAATCAAACAGGACGCCCTCTGTTGGGCGGTCGGGTTCGCCCAAGTCGAGGAAATTGATCGCATCAACATTTATCATGCCGGTCTGCTCGCAATGCAAAGGGCCCTTCAGGGTCTTAGCTTCGTTCCGGATTTCGTACTTGTAGACGCTCGTCGCATACCGAATTGCCCGTCTCCACAACGAGGGATCATTCACGGCGACGCTCTCTCAGCCAGCATCGCCGCCGCTTCGATTATCGCCAAAACCACGCGCGACGCTCATATGCTGGAGCTTGATCGCCTGTATGCCGGATACGGGCTGGCCTCGCACAAGGGTTATCCGACTCCAGAGCACTGCCGCAGTCTGAAAGAATTAGGTGCACTGCCAATACACCGGCGGAGTTTTGCTCGCGTGCGCCAGGTGCTTGGGCTTGATCCAGTGCAGAACGAACTCTTTGAAGAGCCCGGCGATTTGGACAGTTCGCAAACTCTCGCCGTGACCGCAGGCAGCTAAAGTATCACTTTAAGGCTACCAGTTATGGCCTCGCTGAACGAATACAAGAAAAAGCGCAAGTTCGACAAGACTCCTGAACCTGGGCCGACAAAAAAGCGCACAAAGTCTGGACATATTTTTGTCGTTCAAAAGCACCGGGCCACACAACTACATTATGATTTTCGGCTGGAGGCGGATGGGGTGCTCAAGTCGTGGGCTGTTCCTAAAGGTCCATCACTCGACCCGAAGGTTAAGCGACTGGCGATGCAGGTTGAAGACCACCCAGTGGACTATGCTAAGTTCGAGGGTGTAATTCCTGAAGGCGAGTATGGCGGTGGCACGGTGATGGTTTGGGATTACGGAACATACGAGCCTGAAAACACCGACAATGTAAGTGAAGCCCTGCGTAAAGGCGAACTGAAGTTCACTTTGAATGGAGAGAAATTGAAGGGCTCATGGGTTTTGGTGCGAATCAGAGATCGGCAGTGGCTCCTGATGAAGCATCGCGACTACTACACCACGGATGAAGATGTAACTGAGCTTGCGCCTGTTTCAATCCTGACTCGAAGAAGTCTGGCGGAGATTGCGGAAGACGAGGGAGGTAATACAAAGAAGGCGGCCACCGGCGACCCTCGAAAGATACCGCGCCGGACAGGCGTCAAACGACGTAAGAAGGGGCAGCGGGCAAAGGTCTGGCACAGCAGCTAAGAATTTACTTTAGGTACCTCTCATTTGACCTCACGCAGCAACCCACTGTACAACAGCTTCCCCTCCACAATTGAGGCCGCGGATGTGTAAGGGTGAATCTCCGTTTTCTTCTCGTTGAGAATGTGAATCACCTTCCACCCCTGGGACTTTAGATAATCGGCAATCAAGCTGCGATGACAGCGCCACCAAACTGCCTCAGCGCACATGATCGCCGCGCGGTGCATCTGGGAAATCCGCACCAGGGTTTCAATGCCCTGCTGAAATCCGCTTGTCTCCATGTAGTCGGCGTAAGCTCGAAAGGACGGATTAATCCACGCACTATTCCTGGAATCCGGCGAAGGCCGTCTTCTGCCACCCAAACCGGCCAGATGGTGGTATGTCACACCGGCCTGATTCATTGATTCCATCAGAGCATCTCGATTGAAGTGTGGATAACGTCTTGAGACGGGAAAAGCTCGTACATCTACGAGTGCCTCGATGTTCTGAGAGGTGAGAATCAGCTTGAACTGTTCGATTGTGTGAGTTGAGTGACCGACCGTCCAGATGCTGTTCTCGGATGAGTTCGTTTCCACGTTGTCGCTCTGTTCCATCGTCAACCTGTGGCGGTCAAGGACTAATCCACAGATTACGCCGATTACGCAGATTAGACGAAAAATGTAATAGACGAGCCTTAGCTTATTGGCTGTATTTTTTTAATCTGCGTAATCGGCGCAATCTGTGGATTAGTAACCCAAGCAGCCCAAGACTTCATAGACCTGTTGAAGTGTGTGCCTGCCGACTTTTCAAGTACTACGTCACCCACAGATTACGGCGATGCAGATTAGACGAAAATGTAAGAGACGAGCTTTGCCTATGGGCTGTATTTTTTTAATCTGTGTAATCCGCGCGTAATCTGTGGATCACAAACGCCTTGCGAAGCTAAAGAAAAACCTCAAGTCGAAACCTGCCCCGCTTCGCAACCAGCGGCGCCCAGAGATCTCCATACTTGCGAACTCGAGCGGGAACGTTGTCTAACCGAAAATCCTCCATCTGCAGACCTCGCTCAATCTCTTTCCATTTAACGGGCGTGGATACAGTCGCGAGCGGACGAGGCCGCACCGAATAGATCGATGCCAACGTGCGACCCCAGGCGTTCTGGTTGTAGTCCACCAGCACCCTTCCCTTTGGCCGCTTGGAAACCTGATACACAGCCGTTAGTACTTGTGGAGAGTGGGAAGAGACTGCGCGGGCAAACTCTTTTGCAAACGTCCACACCTGTTTTTGCGTCGGGCCGCGTTGGATAGGCACATAGATGTGCACTCCCTTCGAGCCGGTTGTTTTCACGTGGTTGGGAATCTTCAGCGAGTCCAGGGCCTCTCGTACCAGCAGTGCGCCCTCGAGCACGGTCTCAAAAGAAGCTCCGGGAACAGGATCGAGATCGAAGTGCAAGTAATCGGGCCGGTCGACGTCGTCACAGCGCGCGTACCACTGGTTCAAATCGATGCAGCCGAGATTTATCACCCACATTAGTGAGGCAAGGTCCTGAATCATCGGAAAGTCAATGATGTTTCCTGACGAATGCTCGATATTGCAGATCTCAATCCAGTCGGGCCGCGGTTTTGGCGAACGCTTCATAAAGAAGAACTCCCCGGCAGCACCGTTGGGATAGCGCTTCATTACCATTGCCCTGTCTTGCAAATGCGGCAGTAGCGCCGGAGCGACGTCGATGTAGTACTGAATCAGGTCCCGCTTGGTGATTCCCCGCTCAGGCCAGAATAGCTTTTGCAGGTTTGTGAGTTTGACAAGTTTTCCATTCACTTCGACTTCATAGTGACTAGTGTTCTTGGGGATTTCTATTTGTGCCGGCGAGGACTTCCTGGTCTTGCCGCTGGTAGCAGCGCGCTCAACTGTGGCCGGGTGATAGTCACGAGTGGCGCGCTTTGAGGTGCTCATCTCTTCAAGTGAAACCTTAACCCTCTAGATCAATCGTACGAGCTGTAACGCAAGCTGCTAGTTTGCGACTGTTGAGCCCCATTCAAACCCATGCAAGCTAATAGCTTGCGTTACTTATGCAGCTTAAAGTAAAACTTTAAGACCGGCCAGAAGCCGACAACTTGGACATCGCCTCTTCAATACCACGCTCAATTGCCCCAAGCCCTTTGAGTAACACTTCGCGATAAGCCGGCTGACGGGCCTTCTCAAGTTGCTCGAGCAAACGCGCGCGTGAAAGCCTGAGTGATTCGAGTTGCTCTTTGAGATGTCGCTGCTCCGCGGTCGGAGAGGTACTGGGCGGAAGGTTGGGTTGCTTCCCTTCCTCGCTTTGATCTGCGACTGCTTTGCTTTCCCATCCACGTGCCATCGTCATCTCATTTCATTCAAGCGTGGCATACAGGGCCATCTGAAAAGTTAAAGAGAAGCCTCAGCGGCTTTCTACACGATGGTGCCATCCACTATCACTGCACTCTTGGGAACCAGGATGATTCCATCGCGAATGTAGTACGAGCCATCGGGTGCGTCGGCATTCGCCGTGGCCGATTCATTAACCAGGCGAACACTGCTGCCAATGCGTGCATTCTTATCGATAATCGCCCGTCTGATTATGGTGTTTTCCCCAACTCCGACGCGCGGAATTCCTGAGATGTGCTCAGCGCGCATGTCTTCAATAGTCTGATAGTAGTCGGCGCCCATCATGTACGAGGCTTCGATCAAAACCCCTTTCGAGATTCTGCTGCGCAGACCGATGACCGAGTTCACCAACTTCGCGCCATTTAAAATACAACCGTCGCTAATTATGGAATCGCGAATGTCTGATTCGCCGATCTTTGACGGCGGCAGATATCGCGCCCTCGTATAAACCGGTGCTTCCGCATCGAAGAGATTGAATTTCGGAATGGTTGAAGTTAAGTCGAGATTCGCCCGGTAGAACGCGCCGATGGTCCCAATGTCTTCCCAGTAGCCATTAAAACCGAAAGCCTGAACGTTTTGCCGGCTGATGGCGCCCGGAATTACCTCTCTGCCGAAATCGATCCAGCCAGGTTCATCGGCAAGCAATTGTTCAAGCAGATCGTATTTGAAAAGATAGATCCCCATCGACGCGAGGAATGGGCGCTTGGTTGCATCGTCGCTGCTCAGGCCGAGCGTTGTCGTATCCACACGCATCGACTCGAGATCTGCGCCCTTCGGTTTCTCTTTGAACTCAACGATGCGGCCGGTTTCATCGGTCTTGAGCAAACCGAATTCGGAGGCCGCCTGCTGGTCGGACGGAATTACGGAAACCGTGACGCCGGCATCCGTCTCATAGTGGCGTTTGAGAAAGTCTCGATAGTCCATCCGGTAAAGATGATCGCCCGAGAGTATCAACAGAGTATCGATGCCCCAGTCTCGTATGTGCGGCAACACTTGACGTACAGCGTCTGCGGTTCCCTGAAACCACTGAGGGCTCTCGGGCGTTTGTTCCGCTGCCAATATTTCAACGAAACCATTCGAGAACTGCGAGAAGCGATAGGTTTGCGCAATATGCCGGTTCAGCGAGGCCGAGTTGTGTTGTGTGAGTACAAATATCTTCAGAACATCCGAGTTTATGCAATTCGAAATCGCTATATCCACCAGCCTGTACTTTCCGCCAAGCGGTACAGCGGGTTTGGAACGCTGTTGTGTCAAAGGGAAGAGGCGCGTTCCGGCTCCTCCCCCTAGAATCACTGCGAGCAGTTTTTGGCTGGCAGGCATGTTCGTTACCGGCTATTACGGATTTGGGAATTCAGAGAGAGGATAGACGTAAGGCTCGCTACTATCAAGACCTTTGGACCGGTGGGGGAATAGCCTACGGCCAAATGTAGTGCGGCTTATCAAGTTGGTAAGTCACGCCGTCAACAGTTTTATTGGTCGTGATCCTCGGCTGGGGATCAACGTCGGGCCAGAGGTAATGTGCGGCTTGATTGACCTGAGCTGTCAAACAGGCGCCCGTAATGAAGGTCAGAATCGCGATAAGAAAATGTAAAGCGCGATATTGCATGAATCTGCCAATTACCAGCGGTTCGCTGCTTTCCACGAGGGAGATTACTAATACGAAGGAACGTCCCTACGGGCCGGGATTGCGCCCGCAGCCTCCTGAGCAATCTTCACACCGACGCTGGCCCCGATCCTGGTTGCGCCGGCTTCGACCATCTTACGCGCATCGTCCAGGCCCTTTACGCCGCCGGAGGCCTTGACCCCAAGGTCGGAACCGACAGTACGCCGCATGAGGCTCACATCGGCGACCGTTGCCCCGCCTTTGGAGAAGCCGGTGGAGGTTTTTACAAAGTCTGCCCCGGCCCTTTTCGCCGCCAGACAGGCACGAACTTTCTCGTCGTCGGTCAACAACGCAGTTTCAATGATCACCTTGCAAATGGCGTTGTATTCATGCGCCGCTTCAACGACGTTGCGAATGTCGTATTCGACCAGGCAATCATCCCCGCTCTTCAACGCGCCGATATTGATGACCATATCGACTTCGCGAGCTCCATCAAAAATGGCGCGGCGCGCCTCATAAGCTTTGACGTCGGGAAGGTTTGCGCCCAGCGGAAAGCCAATCACGGTGCACACCGGCACTCCCGTACCGCCAAGGTTGCAAGCGGCTGCGCGCACCCACGTCGGGTTCACACAGACAGAGGCAAAGCGATAACGCGCGGCCTCTTCGCATAGTCTCTTGATGTCCTGGTCCGAGGCCTCCGGTTTTAGTAATGTGTGATCGATCAGACTGGTCCAGTCTGACGCGGAGGCGGCCTCGCCAAGCGCGAGACCGATACGGGCTGCCCCCGCATCAACAATTCTATGCATACGCTCCGGACAGCGATTAAAACATTCAGACGTGCAGCCGCACAACGACGCCTGGTCCACGCCATCACCATTCAGCCGCGCGACTATTGCGTCGGTAATCTGTTCGACAAGCTGTTCGAGATCGCCGTTGCGTGAATAAGACATAGCTCAGATTCTGCCTAAGATCGTCAGTTGTTATTGTAGTGCAGGAAGTCGGGTGGAGGAAACACGAATGCTGCGTTGTTGTTCAAGAGGTATGAAGAATAGTCCGTTGTCAGTGGTCAGTAGTCAGTTCTTTCGTGCGTTTCGTGTGATTTCGTGGATCGCCTTTTCCGCTGCATGGACAAATCGATCCACGAAATCACACGAAAGAACTGACTACTGACAACGGACCAATCTTCAGCAAATCAAAATGAAACCGGGTGCGGCCAGGAGGGTAGTCTAGGAAGTGTACTGCCGTTCGACGCTGACAATCTTGTTGACGCGCTTGCGATGACGTTCTTCTTTCAATTCGGCAGCCAGCCAGGCCCTGACGATTTCCCGCATTTCCGCGTCATTGATGGTTTTGCTGCCCAGCGTTAGAACATTTGCGTCGTTGTGTTCGCGCGAGTTGCGGGCGACCGCAACAGAATAACAAGCTGCGGCGCGGACACCCGGAACCTTGTTTGCGGTCATCGCGCTTCCGACTCCCGCGCCATCGATCACTATCCCCACGTCGGCTGAACCATCAGCCACTGCGCGAGCCACTGCGTGCGCAAAATCCGGATAGTCAACCGCATCCTCAGAAGTAGTACCAAAGTCGTGAATCCGGTGTCCCAGCTCCGTCAACAGGTGTTTGAGCTCCTCCTTCATTTTGTAACCACCGTGGTCCGCCCCAACCGCTACCAGTTTTGAAGCTTGTGAACCGCGCCTCGGAACGCGGCGCACGAGTTCAATCCTTTTGTCGTTTATGATGTCAGCGGCCAGTGGTGTGAGGCGCGCACCTTCGGCGATGCGCAATGTAGAGCCCGGTGATAGGCCACGAACGTCGTCTTCGGTAATGATCATTTTCGACGATTCGTCTCGAGTATTTGATGAGTCGGTGGGATCAGGAGATATCGTGTCGACGAATCGAGTTGCAGATGGCGAGGAAGTCGTCACCGGCTGTTCGCTCTTAGGTTCGTCAGCGGCAGGAACTCGGTTCAGTACGTCACGAACCAGGGCCCGAATGCGATCTCGATCGTCCATAAGTTAACCATCATCACGCAAGTGCAGCAATCTTCCCCTTGATGCCATCAGCTTGCCATCTCGGACCGTGAAGTCGATCCGGCCAACGTAAATCCCGCTCTTGCCAACCTGAAAAATCAACGTTTCCTGCCCGCCAGGTTGTTTGACCATGACTGGCTTCTCCATGAACGTGTGAGTGTGACCGCTCGCAATGAAGTCAATCCCATCGACTTGCTCTGCGACCTGCGAATCACCAACTTGCCCTTTATTGGGCTTTTCATAATAACCGAGGTGTGACATCGCGATCACGATCTGGCAGCGCTCTTTCTCGCGCAGGATACGGACGGTGTCGCGCGAGACCTGAACCGGATCATTGTAGGTAACACCTTTGAAGTTATCCGGCGTTATGAGAGCTACAGGGCTAATACCTAATCCAAATAGGCCGACACGTACCCCGCCAACCTCGCGAACCACATACTGTTTAATCCGTCCCTCCAGCGCCGTGCCCCGAACATCGTAATTCGCCGATACGAGATCAAAATTCGCAAACTTCAGAGCCGCAGCAAGGGCTGCCACGCCGTTGTCGAATTCGTGATTGCCGAGAGTGCCGACATCGTAACCGATTGCCGACATGGCCTTGTACTCAACCTCGCCCCTGAAAAAGTTGAAATAAGGTGTTCCCTGAAAAGCGTCGCCGGCGTCAATCAACAGAGTATTTGGATTTTCCTTCCGCACCCGCTTTACCAGTGTCGCCCGTCGCGCAACCCCTCCTTTTCCCGGATAAGATCGATCGTTTAGCGGCAGCGGATCGATCTGCGAGTGAGTATCGTTCGTATGAAGGACCGTGATCAGTATGTCGCCTTCCGGCGGAAATGAGCGGGACGTTGCTTCAGCCCCGGGATTGCGGAAACCGAGTCGCCACGACCCGGTGAACAAAAGGCCGCTCGCCGCCACGGTGGAACCAAGAAATCTTCTGCGCGAGATCATTTCGGTGCAGCCTCGTTTGGGTTTGGGTTTATTTGAGTGAAGCGATTATCGAGTTTTGCGCTAATAGCACGGCCTTGCGCAGTTTCTGATCTCACATAGTTCAGTAATGCGTCGCGCATTGTTGTGCCGAGAGGCGACACACCTGCGCCCTGCCCCAGGATCGAATAGTTACCGCTCTTGAGATTGTACAGGTAGTCGATAGTAACCACGCGGTAAATAGCCTTCGGGTTGATTGCGTATTCCCTGCCCCGGTCGTCAATAAGTTTGGCGTCCACAAACTCAGGTTTGTTATCCGCCGTGACTCGATAGGTAATGCGCGCACCCGATTGCGGGTCGTGGTCTGCCAGCACTACCGCCAGCAGTTTCAGAACCTGCTGGCCCGTCAAATCAACGCGGATGAGCGCATTCTCGAAAGGCAGGAGCTCAAAGATATCGCGAACACGCAGTTCTCCTTCCGCGATCGAGCTTTTGCGCAAGCCGCCACTGTTGCTCACCATCAAGGCTATTGGTTTTTTGAGCTTGCGACCGGCCTCTGCCCTCAGCCCATCCGTAACGAAGTTGCCCAGTGAGCCCGCGCCGATGCGGCCTTTAACTAGCGCTCCCTGAAGCCGGCCGATGACCACGTCGAGTTCATGCACTCGCCTGCTATATGGCTCGAGCATCTTGAGAATGGCTGGATCATCAGGAATACCGCCATCGATCAGCGTCTCAGTAACCTTCGCCCCGACTAGAGCAGCTGGTTCTGTTGCGCTTGACTGTGTTTGAGTGCACCGCTGCGCTAACCCGCTATGCGGAAACAGTACGAGCGTAAGCAGCAGCAGCGAGGCAAGGCAGAAAGGTCTTAGGGCGGAGACACTGTAATAGGTGCCCACTGCCCGATGGTTGCTAGTTGTATTATGCATTGACGTTAAGGGAAGAGCGTGCATAGTATGTCGCACCACGCTGCTCATAGGCAAACGCGTTTTCCGGTGGCAATCCAATTGAAGACGCTTAGAAACTGTCCTTCTGATTTGTTGAAAAGTTGAAGACAAAGCTGGAACGTCAAACGACAGTACCAGCCAATGACACACTGCCAGAGAATTGAGGGAGGGAAAAATTGGCTACGTCGTCGGCTCAAATACCATCAGAGTTTACCAATCCGAATCTCGAAGTACTTATTTCTGAAGTCGAACTTAAAGCACGCATCCGGGAGTTGGGCGCCGAGATTGCACGCGACTATGCAGGCCGCAATCCGCTGCTTATCGGAGTCTTAAAAGGCGCTTGTCTATTCATGAGCGACCTGATGAGGGCGATCGATATTCACCTCGGTATCGAATTCATGGCGATCTCCAGTTACGGGATGTCAACCAGAACATCCGGCGAAGTGCGCATTCTCAAGGACCTGGGAGTTCCTATCGAGTCTCGCGACATCATTGTGGTTGAGGATATCGTGGATACCGGTCTAACGCTTTCTTACTTGCTGGCGAACCTCAAATCGCGCGGCGCCAGCAGCGTAAAACTGGCAGCACTGCTCGACAAATACGAAAGGCGCGAGCGGGAAGTGTCGATCGATTACCTTGGTTTTAAGATTCCGGATCACTTTGTAGTAGGTTACGGTCTCGATTTTGCCGAGCGTTATCGCAATCTTCCGTTTATTGCCGTGTTGAAGAACCCGGAGTAGTTTCTGGCCGGCAACTTAAGACAGCTCTCTTATTGGAAAGGAACAAGTTTAATGGTTCGTCAGAAAGAGTGGGCTCGCTTAGTAACGCAAGCTGTTAGCCCGCGCACGACGTTGAGTTGGCCGGTTGCTGCACTTTTCTTGTTTCTCTTAATCTCACCGATAAGTGCGCAACAGGATTTCTCGAAAGTTTCGATTAAGGCCACGAAGGTGGCCGGCAACGTTTATATGCTCGAGGGTTCGGGCGGCAACATAGGTGTGTCTGTCGGACCGGACGGCATCCTGATTGTCGACGATCAATTTGCGCCTCTCGCGGATAAAATCAAAGCTGCCTTAAAAAGCCTCGGCGAAGGCAAGTTAAAGTTTATTCTGAACACCCATTGGCACGGTGACCACACTGGCGGCAATCCTGTATTTGGGCTCGAGGCCCCGATCATCGCCCAGACAAACGTTCGAAAACGGCTGGCCGAAGGTGCGACTGTGCTGGGACAGGATATCAAGCCGGCGCCTAAAGAGGCTCTGCCGGTGATCACATTCGATCAGTCGCTATCAGTGCACTTTAACGGAGAAGAGATCCGCGTCATCCATTTCCCGCACGGTCACACCGATGGTGACAGCGTAATCTTCTTTACGAATTCAAATGTGGTCCATATGGGAGACGATTTCTTTGCCGGCCGCTTCCCTTTTGTTGACCTGGCCAGTGGTGGTGACGTCGAAGGCGTGACCAAAAACGTCGGCGATATTTTGGCAACGCTTCCCCCGGGAGTTAAGCTCATTCCAGGACATGGTCCAATCTCAGCGATCGATGACTTAAAGCTCTATCATCGAATGCTGCTGGAAACGACTGACGTGGTAAGAAAAAAGATGGCGGCTGGGAAGACCCTGGCTCAAATAAAGTCTGAAGGATTGCCGGATGAGTGGAAATCGTGGGGTACTGGGTTTATAAAAACCGACTTCTGGATTGAAACCATCTATAACAGTTTGAAGGCTAAGACAAGTCGCAGCTAGGCTCGTCCCTCTACAGCTTCCGCATACCTCTCGGGACAGTAAAAAGAGAACCACGAAACAACACGAAGTTCGTGTTAATTCGTGGATCGTTCTCTTAACTCCTGCAAGAAGCTCTTCCCCGCGCTGAGCCTAAGGCCAAAATTCTCCGCTATTGTTTGTCCAATGTCTGAGAGCGAATCCCGCGTGCCCAGATTGACTCCTGGCCTCGCTTGCTTTCCGTAAACCAGTAGCGGCGCATACTCGCGCGTGTGGTCACTGCCGGGGAATGTCGGATCGTTTCCGTGATCGGCGGTAATGATCATCAGATCGTCCTCTCTCATAGCGCTTTCGATCTCTACGACCCGGCGATCAAAGTGCTCGAGAGCCCGGGCATAACCTTCGGTATCGCGCCGGTGACCATAAAGCATGTCAAAATCGACCAGGTTCGAAAAGATCAAGCCCCGCGTGTTTTCGTGCAAGGAACGAATGGTTTGATCAATGGATTGCTCGTTATTCTTTGCCGTGAGGTCTCTCGTCACTCCGACTGAATCATAAATCGAAGCAATCTTTCCAATGCAGACTACTGCGAGGCCTTCATCCGCGAGCGCCGGAAGGAGGTTTTCCCTCGGTGGCGGCACCGCATAATCGTGCCGGTTCTCAGTGCGATAGAACGACCCGGGTTGGCCCAGGAAAGGCCGCGCGATTACTCTGCCCACCTTGTGTGGACCATCAAGAATCCTGCGTGCGGTTTGGCAAATCTCGTACAGTTTCGGTAGTGGGATCACTTCTTCGTGAGCAGCAATTTGAAACACAGAGTCTGCTGATGTGTAAACAATCGGTCTGCCTGTCCTCACATGCTCAGCGCCCAACTGCTTGATTATTTCGGTGCCGGAGGCTGGGATGTTTCCCAGTATTCCAGGCACCCCGGTCTCTGCCACGAAACGGTCGATGACGGCCGCCGGATATCCGTTGGGATAGGTCGGAAATGCCTGTTCGAGGATAATGCCGGCCATCTCCCAGTGGCCGGTAGTCGTGTCTTTCCCATTTGAGCGCAAGGCGCAGCGTCCGTAAGAACCCGCCGTATGGCTCAACGGCGGCAATCCTTGCAAAGGTCGAATGTTGCCGAGGCCGTAACGTTGCAGATTTGGCAGTTGCAGCGAGCGCGATTCCAGAATATGGCCCAGAGTGTCAGAGCCTGCGTCTCCCCACTCAGGCGCATCAGGCATTGCACCAACTCCAGCCCCATCAAGGATGACCAGAAGAATTCTGCTAAAGGGATTGAGATTGGACATAGCGGTGAGTTGGATCTTCGGGTTCGGCCTTATTCGCGGGTCCTTAAACTCGCTCTTCCACTACTGTTTTGGCGCGTAATAACCATCTCGAGCCCGAATCTCGGGCTTGGCTTTTAACCCTATAACTTCCAAACGGATGGCGCGAAATTTCCCGTCGCGCGCTTTATTGGTTGGGTAGTAACCGAGACTGTAGAGAGTGCCGATATCAGCCGCGACTCGCCCGAAGGCCGCTCGAGCATCAGAGAGATTCGCAGCCACAAAACTTCTACCACCGGATACCTTTGCGAGGTCATCCATCTCTTTTCGCGCCAGGTTGTAGAGTTGGCGACTGATCGACATTCGCTCAAAGGGACCCATCTGGCAGAAATTCGTGTAGTCTTCGGGCTTTGCGTTGGGGACGAAGATCCGTTGGTAACGTTGGAGCTGTTTCTGTGAGAGCGACAATCGCCCGTCATCCTCACAGTCTTTCATCAGACGATCCTCGACAAAGTCTTCAGTGTTTACCTGGATGAAGTAACAGGCAATCCCGGCCTTCGACAACTTGAGCTTAGCTGTCGCAAAATCCGAGTTGCTGGTCGAATCAACGCCGTCTGTAAGCGCTACTACAGCACGACGCCCTCTTACTTCGTCACGCGGAGGCTCACGAAAGATCGTATCCGCAACCTTTTCCAGCGCGTCGTAGTACGGCGTCCCATTGCTGGCGCCAAGATTCTCGACTGCCTGCCGCAAAGTTCGACGGTCACTGGATAGCTGTGTGAGTACTTCAACCGTTGCAACCGGGCCCGTCCCTTGTTTTGTGGTATTGAAAGCCACGATCCCCACGCGATCACCTGGTCGTAAAGCTTCAATAAAACTGTTTGCCGCCTGACGAATCAGCACAACGTCGTCGCGCGTGGATCCGGACGTGTCGAGCAAAAGCGCTATCTCGAATGGAGTCTCGGCGGTACCGAAGTTTGAAATTGTCTGTGACTGACCGTCCTCAAAAACCTGAAAGTTCTCGGGATGCAGACCAGCAAGCGGACGACCGGTGCTGTCGGTAACAACCGCCGGAATAGAAACCAATTGCGTGTCGACCCGTACGACGTCGCCTTCGTCAACTTCGTCAGTGTTCGGGTTCGACTTTTTCTGGACAGTCGATGATTTTTCCGGATCAGTCACACGGCGTGGGCGTTGCTGATTTGCCTCCTGCGCTGCGACACGCCTGCTTAACGGGAGGACTGCCATCATGGCCATCATCGCGAGAAGAAGAATCCACGTCCTGTTCAGACTCGACTGAACTGGGTTATGAGTCGATTTCATGGCTGTAATTCGGATGGGCTCTCTCTGGGGGAGAATATAACTGCAAACACTCCTGATGCAAACTGGCCATAGCCCCGCCCAGATCTGATGCAGGCCAAAAGAGTGTGCCCAGGCACCCAGTTCGCTAGGCTTTGCACAAAAAGTCCTGACTACCGCCACGTGGAGCGCGCTCAGTACGGTACCGCGAGCGAAGCGACCGGATGTTGCGCTTCAACTAACTAATTGACTGCCTGCCAATTATGAGAATCAAATCGCGAAGTCGAGTGTAACCTCCGGTCGCTTCGCTTGCGGTACTGTACAGACCATCGCATCTTTTTGTGCAACGCCGAGTCGTTAGCCTTTACGACCGAGAGCGACAGCTCGTTGAAATGCGGCCCAAACTGCCTTAGACAGTACAGTCCTTAACGAGCCTTTTTCCATTTGGTAAATGGCTTCGGCAGATGTTCCGCCGGGCGAAGTGACCATGTTGCGCAACTCCGCGGGATGCTTGGCCGATTCTCTTGCGAATAAGATTGAGCCGAGCATTGTTTGAAGTACCAACTCCTGCGCCACGTGTCTCGAGAATCCCATGTGTACACCAGCATCGACGAGTGCTTCCATCACCATGAAAACATAAGTCGGCCCCGTGGCACTGAGAGCGGTGGCCATATCAATCATGTTTTCGGTTTCGACGCTCATTTCTTTACCCAACGCCCCGAGTAGCGCTCGAATCTTCATCTGCATGTGTTCGCTAACCTGCGGAGTAGTCGTCCAGGCGGTCATGCCCTCACCGATTTGGGCGGGAGTGTTAGGCATTGCCCTTGCGATAGCAGCATGCCCGACTTCATTCGCAATCGCCTCTAATCTCGCGCCGGCAACAATCGAGAGGAGCAGTTGATCTTCCTTTAGCACCCCTTTCATTTCACGGAGCACAACATTCAATCTTTGAGGTTTGACCGTCAAAAGGACAATCGATTTCGGACGCTTGTCAGAATCAGCTGCGGCGGTTTGGATCTCTGCGGCGGCCCGATTGCTTTCCACTATTTTGATGCCGTAACGGGTCCACAATTCTTCTCTGCGAGCTGGTCGGGGATGGCTACCCGTGATCTGATCAGGACCTACCAGACCCTTCCGCAGAAGGCCGGCGATAATGCTTTCCGCCATTACGCCGCAGCCCACGAACGATAGCATAACGTCGTTAAGGTCAGCCTGGCCGCGGTTCTCAACCGTTCCTGGTTCATCATGATGCGTCATAGTTCGGTGATGATTTCACGCGACTCGGCTCAGGGTCAACAGGAAACGTCTGAGGGGTGCACAGTGTCGAGCTTGACACAGGTTGCTGCTTCTCTTAGCATGGCGCTTCGCTATGGTGGAGGTTCTTTGAGGCGAAACGTGCCGCGCAGAGTTTGAGTGGACAGGCACCCATTGCCTGTGCAAAGTTAAAGAAATAGGCACGTACGTCAATGGTAGACGGCTTCCCTTACAAGGAAGAGGTTGGGGGTTCGAGTCCCTCCGTGCCTACCATTTTTGGATTTGAAATGCGGAGTCGTAGTTCAGTTGGTTAGAACGCCGGCCTGTCACGTCGGAGGTCGCGGGTTCGAGTCCCGTCGGCTCCGCCATTTATTTTCAATGAGTTACAGTTTCAGCAATCCATCCGAAAGGTGTGCCAGTCACTTCGTGTAACTGTGAGAAAAACAGTGACTTAAGCCGATTCTCGCACTACAAATTCTCTTTCCTCGAAGGCTATCTCAGCTGTTACCGACATCAATATTCCTAGGCATTTGGTAAGACAACGGCGGTCATTCCAGCGGACTGAACAGTGTGGAAGTCCCTCCATGATGTGAATTCCTCTGTATTGAAAATTGCTCACGCCTCAATACGACTTCAGATGCACGAGAGTCGTTGTTCGCAATTGCAAAATTCAACGCTATCTCGGTTCTTCGAGAGCATAAATCGCCGCAATGTTTGGATGATTCAAAGCTACGGTGCGATCCAACTCGCTTGTGTCCCGCGCCAGATACACCTCACCCATTCCACCGGCGCCAAGTCTGGAGATAATCCGGTAGTGTAAAAGCGTCGTATTGGAGGAGATAGACATTGTCTGTTATGAATTTGCCGATTAGAGATTAGCCGCAGATGAACGCCGATCAGACCAACTCATGGCTGACGGCTTTGCACAAAAAACAATTTGCCACGGCTACTCGGTACTGTACCTGGGGCCATGTAGTTCCTCACTGCAACTTCTCGTATTCCTTCTTCGCCTCGATGAGGATTGGAATGTCTGCGTCCGCATTTTTCCACAACGCGAAGAAGTCGTCGTAAGCCCTGCGCGCCTTCGTCTGATCGCCTTGCAACGCGGCAGCGCGTGCTTGCCCGAGGTGTGCAAGTGGATATAGCGGCGACATCGGAGCGAAACCGCGGTGATCGAGAATCTTCTGAAACTCAACCGACGCTTCCGACGGCTTGCCGAGCTTCAGGTAAGCAAGGCCGCGCACATATTGCGGCCAGAATTCGCCGGCGGCTTCGTAGCGTGCAGCCTGTAGATCAGTTACCGCCTGTGCGGCGTTGTTATGATCTAGTTCCAGCGCCCCGCGGATCGCCGGCATCCAAATGTCGTTAACGATCGTGAATTGCGGATACTGCTTCGTCAGTTCGTCTACGAGCGTCTGCCCTTGAGCGGCTTCACCACACAACGCCAGCGCGAGGCTGCTCCGCGTCAGTGATACTTGATTGCGCTCAAACGAGAGCGACTGTGCCGCCAAAGACCTGGTTTGGGAACACTGACCAAAAACCGCAGCACGCAGCGCTTCCTCAGCTGCATATTGCGCAGCCACTTCTTTAGTGTTGTGTGCTGCGAGATCGATCGAGCGGCGCGAGAACTCCTGCGCTTGCCGCCACTCACCGCCGAAAGCCGATGAGTTAGTTTGCCAGTCGAACGTTATGTACTCATTTGGTTTGCCAGTCAGAGCGTCAACTTCGTGCTTCATCGAAGACGCATCACCGCGAATAAAGGCAAGGTTATAAACCCAGGTGTGTAGATGCTCGCTGTCGAGCTTCAACTGCTTGAACGCTCGATCGAGAACGGCCATCGATTCATCATAACGGTGAAGACGCATCAGCGCGCGGGCGAGGTTCCCATGCGGCGCAACAGTGTTGGGATTTATTCGAATGGCTTCACCGGCTTCTTGAGCCGACTTCTCCCATTGACCAATGCGGTCGTAAGCCACTGAAAGGTTCACGTAGGGTCTGTCGTCGCGCGGGTAAGTCTGCTTATAAAGATCCAGCACTTCGATGTACTTGTCTAGTTGTCCGGTGGTGTAGAAGTAGTAAAACGATGAAATTTTGAGCTTCTCAACTTCGCTCACCCGGTCGCGCAGTGCATACGCTTTCGAGATATTCTCCGCCGCCAGCTTCGGCTGCCCAGTGTTCGCATAGCAAACTGACAGGCCGGTGTAGGCTGAGGCGAAGTTAGGATCTAGCTCCAACGCATGTTTGTAATGTTCCATGGCCTCAAGCCATTTGCCACGGTTCGCCTCGTCAGCCGCCAGGGAATAGGCTTTAAGAGCTTCCAACGATGAGGTTGTAACTTCAAGCGGAGCATCGAATCTTTGTAATGAGTTGAGCGATTCACCTAGCTTCTCGCGCAAGTTGATCGCGACTTGACTGAGTGTCTTGAGGACCTGCTCCTTACTCTCGGCTTCGGCTTGTTCTCTGGCCAACGCTTCGCCACTCTGACTGCTGATGACTTCCAGAGTGAGCACGTAATGGCTGCCAAGCGTCGCAATCGAGCCAGTGATAAGGGCCTTGAGTCCTTGTCGCTGGCAAATCTCACGTCCGATCTCCACGGTGACTCGGTCATCAGGCGAATGGCTCATCAGACGCAACGTCTGTCTTACGCGCGCATCAGAAAAGAGATTCAAAAATGGCGACTGCCCGAGCTGCACGGCAAGCCCCTGTTTGAGCGTGCCATCAAAGACTCCATCTCCGGTAGTGTTGACAAAATCAGTGAGTAGGATCGTGTCTTTGTCGGTTAAGGCAGCTGTGCGGCGAGCGAATAGGAAATAACCGGTAGTCGCCAACAGCAGTGCAAACACTACGGCCCCAGTAACTGCGAAGCCTTTCTTGTGTCGCTTAATTTCGCTGACGATGTACTCGGCGCTCGATATGCGCTGCTGAACTTCGCTGCTCGTCGTGGCCGTCGCACTTTCATGTGAGGCAGTGATCGCGTGAGCGCCAGTGTGCGTCGCCGCGCTGCTGGTTCTGAACTCTGGCGAAACGGTTCGCTCGATTTCCGATTCAAGCTCGATATGCCGTTTGAATCGTCTCAGATCAACCAGGAGATCTTTTGCTGTTTGATAACGCTCTTCGCGATCTTTGGTCAGTGCCTTACTGACAATCCGTTCGAGTTCCGGCGGTGCTTCGCGATCGTAACGCGCCAACGGGAGAGGTTCTTTGTTTAGTATTAAGCCGATCACTTCACTTGGTGTCTCAGCTTCGAAAGGAACGTGGCCGGTCACCATCTCATAGATCACCGTACCTAAAGCCCACACATCAGTGCGACCATCAACCCGTTTTCCTTTTGCTTGCTCTGGCGACATGTAGTTTGCAGTTCCCACCACTGTGCCTGCACCTGTGTCGACGAGAGCTTTGGTGGGTGCTTCCGTGTCAGTCATGGAACCTTCGGGGTGGGTCAGCTTCGCCAGTCCAAAATCCAATACTTTGATATAACCATCGCGCCTCAGCATGATGTTCTCAGGCTTGATGTCTCGATGAATGATGCCCGCCGCATGTGCGGCCGCCAGAGCCGCCGCAGCCTGAGTCGCAATTTCGAGGATATCGTTAAGCCTTATGTGCTGGTGCTTCATCCGCAGCCGCAGCGTCTCTCCGTCAATGAATTCAGTGACGATGAAGTGACGCGAGTCGGTTTCACCAATCTCGTAGATCGTGATGATGTGCGGATGATTGAGCGCGGATGCAGCCTTCGCCTCTTGCACAAAGCGACGCATCCGTTCCTGATTAGACGAAAGGTCCGCAGGAAGGAGTTTCAGCGCTACCTTGCGATCGAGTTTGGTGTCTTGCGCGAGATAAACTTCGCCCATTCCGCCCGCGCCGATCTTGCGGACGATGGTGTAATGCGTGAGCATTGTATTCTGGGGGATAGCTTCGCTCATCCGGCTATTGAGCTCTGTTACTTTAGTGCCTGGCTCGAAGGACAGCCATGTCTGAAGTTGCCGTATATTAACTCAGAAAACTCGAAGTTTCACTTGTTTTGCCTGCCCTGATTCGCGCGCACAGATTGCAGACCATTTTCAGCTCATACCGTGAGCGACTGTTATTGGTGACATAGGCCCTTCCAGTTGTTTGAGCAAAGTTTCAACCGGAATACCTCTCAAGTAATACACCCGGATCGATTTCTACACCGATAGGACTTGCAGCGAATGCTTCACTGTGCATGAAACCGCGCATCTCTTATGGTTTAGCCCGTGTCTATGATTCGTAGTCTATTCTGGCAACTTCAAGCGTTTCAGCATTGCTTTAAATCGCGGGTCGTCTCGTAGATCGTCATACACGGGGTCAACGGCCATGAAAGTAGCATACGATGAGTGCTCAGCTACATCTCTTTCCAGCCAATTCAGCGCTTCGTCTTTTTCATTTAGTCCGATGTAAACAGCCCCAATGACATTGCTCATCACATAACGATCTGAAGATTCCTGCTTGAGTTGATTGAGCAGTTTCACAGCCTCGTCGCGCTGCCCAACTTTCGCCAACGACATTGCCAGATATCCTTTGGTTGTCGGGTCATAGCTTACATTCTAGAGACTTCCGAAGTTCCGCAATTGCCTCTCCATACATTTGCTTTGAATAATAAGCCCAACCTAAAGCGAACCGGGCGAAGGGAAAATCCGGGTCGAACGCGAGGACCTGTTTGTATTCTGAAATTGCGTCGTCAGGCCGACGTATGTAGACGAAAGCATCGCCAAGATTCGTTCCAATAATTGCCGAAAGTGGATCAATTTCCTGATCACGACGTAACTCAATCAGGGCTTCATCAAACCGTTTTGTTGGACCGAGAACGGTAGTACCCAGCCATTGATGTGCGGTTGCGTAGTTCGGGGTTTAATTCAATAGCCCGGCGATACTCCCTTTCTGCTCCTTTCCGATCCCATTCAAAATCTCCGAGATAACGTCCCAGCGCCACGTGCGCTTCCGCCAGTCACAATACTTCTGGATGCTCTGGATCAAAGTTGCCATCAATCAGTGAAAAGTTGACGTAATGGAATCCCTCCCCGGACAGACCGACTTCAAAACGGGCCAAATCTTCAGATTTGCGTGGTCACGCGATGGTCAGTGGCTCGCCCTTGCGCGCGGGACAGTAACCAATGATGTTGTTTTGATAAGCGATTTTTATGACCGCCGAGGGATCCTCCACAATAGCGATTTGTGCATTCGATGGGTTCTCCAACCGGGAATGATATAAAGTCCTTGGTGAATCCGAAAGAGTTCCCGCGTTCGATAGCAGTTGACCGATAGCATTCCTTGCGGAGTATACTTCGCCCGTTCCAAGTAGCAGAATCAACCTGTGCGCTCGCTTTCATTTCTGCCTTCACTTGAGGAGGTTGAGCGATTGTTCGTACTAACACATCCCAACAAAGATACCTCGCCTTGGGCGCCGCCCCGACTTATTTATTGATGTCACGGCGGTAGAAAAAAGGAGGATGACACATGTTCTCACGAAAACTTTTCTCTGCAACGTTACTAGCTGCACTGGTCCTTTCCCCAATGGCAATCGTGTTTGCCCAACTGGGTACTGCAGGCGTTAGCGGCCTGGTATCGGATACGAATGGCGCTGCCATCGCCAACGCACGCGTGATTGTAAAAAACAAGGCTACTGGACAGACGCGGGAAACTACTGCAAGCGGCGAGGGCATCTACACATTTCAGAACCTGCCGCCCGCCAGCTACGAGATTCGAGTCGAAGCGGCCAACTTTGCGCCGGCTGTTGTAGAGCGTGTGACCTTGAATGTCGGAGAGGTGCCGGCGATCAACGTTACCCTAAAACCCGCCGGCGCGCAGGAGACGGTCGTAATCACGCCTGGTGAAGTGCTTAGCGTGGACACGAACACTTCGCAGATCTCCGGCGTTATCAACGAACGGACGCTCACAAACTTGCCGCTCAATGGCCGGAACTTTCTCGATCTGGCATTTCTGATTCCTGGTAACGCGCCGGCACCGAACTACGACCCTACCAAGACAACCACAATTGAAGTCTCGTCAGCTGGACAACTTGGTCGTGGAGGAAACATTGCGGTTGACGGCGCTGACAACAATGATGACGTTGTGGGCGGAACGCTACAGAATTTTCCGCAGGACGGTATCGGCGAGTTTCAGATCGCCACTAATAGGTTCACTGCCGAAATTGGCCGCTCGGCCTCGTCCGCTATCAACATCGTAACCAAGAGCGGAGGAAATGATTTTCACGGCGCGGGCGCGTTCTACTACCGCAACTCGCGCTTATCATCCGTCCTGCCCACGCTCGACCGGAGCCTGGTGGCAGCTCAGGGTAGGCCCCCTTTCGATCGCGAGCAATATGCTCTCTCAATTGGCGGTCCTATCAAACATGACCGCGCGTGGTTCTTCGCCGCGTTTGAATATCGCAATCAGGATGGGGTAGTAATCACGGGTGTGCGCGATCTCGCTGCGCGTCGGGTTGTGACCAGTTTCTCG
Organism: Pyrinomonadaceae bacterium; assembly: GCA_035644135.1. GTDB lineage: Bacteria > Acidobacteriota > Blastocatellia > Pyrinomonadales > Pyrinomonadaceae > PSRF01. The sequence continues at coordinate 4,684 of DASQPD010000184.1, read as the reverse complement.
CCGGCGCCGCTCAATGATCTGCTCTTTACGGGACGCGGGGATTGGCAAGTCGGCAAGAATGATCGAATGGCGTTCCGTTATTCAGATCAACGTGAAGACGACGTTGATCGCGGCAGTCTGCGGCGGCCTATCGGTACGGGAGACAACCGACAACACTCGTTCAACCGGTATCACGCCTTCGTCTACAACTGGACGCATTCCTTCTCACCGACCGTACTCAACGACTTCGTCTTTCACGAAAACAAATTTCTCAATCGCATCCCCTCGTTTGTCGAGAATAAGAATGAGATCCGCTTCCCATCCGTGCAGGACGGTGGCAACTTTCGCATTCCCCAACAGACACCTCAGAACCGTGTGCAGTTTCGCGATAATCTGAGTTGGGCGACGGGCGCGCACGCGCTGAAGTTTGGAGGCGAGTTCCAGCGCATCGACGCCGGCGCGCTCTTTGACCTGTTTGGCTCTGGCACAATCGAAACCACCGACGATTTTGCTACGAGGGATCGCAATGGCGATGGCCAGGTAAACGACAACGACATCGTGATTGCGGACACGATTCGCTCCACCGCACCGGTACGCCCACCGACCGTGGATAATTTGGACAACTATTACTTTGCCTTCTACGCACAAGATGACTGGAAGGTGAGGCCGAACTTCACGCTCAACCTCGGGCTGCGCTGGGAAGTGGACACAGATGTGAAAAACCTGAAGCACTTTAACGAGATCAATCCCATCCTGCTTCCGTTTGTTGGCAGTTCAAGAAGTCGTGAGTACAACAACTTCGCGCCGCGAATCGGCTTCAACTGGGACCCCTGGCGCAATGGTCGCACGTCTGTTCGCGGCGGCTACGGAATCTACTATGACCGCATTGTGCTGGAAGTGCCGTTGCTGGAAAGATTGTTGGATGGCCGTAAGCTCGCCATCCAGGTGCGCCTCGGTTCCCAGCTGGATGCGGCAGGCAACTTTGTGCCGGGAACACCCACGCTGGCAAATCCATTCACGGGTACCGCGCTTACAGGCGTCGGGATCGGTATCAACATTCTGGACCATAACCTCAGCACGCCTTACGTGCAGCAATTCAACCTCGGCTTCCAGCGCGAGCTCACACGCGATTTGATCCTTTCGGCGGATTACATCCATGCTTTCGGGTCGAAGTTCATTATCGGGCGCTTTATAGGTTCGGTCTTCAATCCGTCCATCGGCGGCAATGACGACGTGGTGAATATCGAATCGTCGGTCAAGACCTGGTACGACGGCTTGCTAGTCAACGTACAAAAACGTTTCTCGAATCGCTACAGCTTTAATGCGTCGTACACACTTCAGAAGTCTTTCAATTTCTCTAACGACGATCAGATCCCCTTCCAGGTCCCACCGCTCAATCCGAACAATCTGCGGCTGGACAAGGGACCGCCGCCAAATGAAGAGCGTCATCGCTTCACTTTCCATGCAGTCGTAGATATGCCTTATGGATTCCAGCTCTCGCCGATCTACACGCTGGCGTCGGATGTGCCGTTTGACATTCAGTTGCCGCCCGATATTGGGGGCACGCGCATCCCACAACTTCAGCGCAATGCCGGGGGACGGACGTTCCGCACCGGGGCCGAATTGAACACCTTTATCAACGAGTTCAACACAGGGCGTCCGGTCGCCAGTCGCCTCCCACTCGTACGAGACGATCTGAACCTTGGTGATTCATTCCAGTCGTTGGACCTGCGACTCACCAAGACGTTCCGCTTCAGCGAGCATTTCAACATCCAAGCTATCGCTGAAGTATTCAACCTGTTCAATGTCACGAACATTCGTGGTGTGAATAATGTGAACTTCTCAGGTTTTCAGAACACCCTGCTCCGCGATAGCGCGAATAGTGCCGACCCAGGCTTCTTGCGTTCGTCAAGCTTTGGGTCTGCTATCCAGACTGCAGGAGGAGTGTTCGGCACCGGCGGACCACGTGCGTTTCAATTTGCCGTACGCGTCAATTACTGAGAGTGGGACAGACTTTACTGTCTGACTGTACAGTCATTTATACGAGCTAACATCAGCCGTCGCCGTGCGCACGCGTGAGGGTTTGCCGAATTCCGTTCCAGGCAAAATGCGCTGAAGCCAACAAGACTCAAAAAGAAGGCAAAAGCACTCCGTGTCCTCTGTGTCTCCGTGGTGGAATATGGACGAGGAAACCGCTCACCACGGAGACACGGAGGACACCGCGCAGCAGGGCCGCAACCAAAAACCAAAGACATGATCCACGAAATAACACGAATTAAATCGAGGAGCTTTCGTGTCAGTTGTTTTTCGGTTCGTGTAATTTCGTGGATCGATTTGTTTACTCGCCATAAAAACCTGGTCAGGAAAACAAGACTTTGCGCGTTTGTATTACAGAGAGATAATTTGTAGCACGAACCAACACCAATGATACCAGTCGCAGAAGCAATCAGAATCGTCAAAGCGCAAACTCCAGTCTCCAGGCCGGAAAGGGTGGACCTTCAGAGTGCGCTCGGACGCATTCTGGCAGAAGACATTGTGGCAGATTCGGATTTGCCACCATTCGACCGATCGCAAATGGATGGTTACGCCGTCCGGGCGAATGACGTCCAGGAAACACCGTCGCGATTACACGTCGTGGGTGAGTCGGCGGCTGGTAAGGGCTGGCATCACGAGATGCGCGCGCTCGAGGCAGTCCGAATTATGACGGGCGCGCCTGTTCCATCAGGCGCCGATAGCGTCCAGCAGGTGGAGTTGACTCGCGAAGTTGAGGGCCACGTGGAAATTCTCGAACCCGTCGAGTTGGGCAGATCGATTGTGCAGCGCGGCAGCGAGATAACCGCCGGCGAGACGGTGCTCAAAGCTGGCGTTACGATCAATGCTGCAATGATGGCAGTACTGGCCTCATTCGGCTATGCGCAGGTTACTGTAGGGAAGAAACCGCGCGTTGCCGTGCTCGCAACTGGCAGCGAGCTTGTGTCCGTCGACCAGAAACCGGCCCAGGATCAGATTCGCGATTCCAATAACTTTTCGATCGCGGCTTATGCACAACTTGCCGGTGCGATTGTTCATCGTCTGCCACTCGCAGGTGATGACAGGGCACGTTTGAAAGACCAGATTGCCGAGGCCGCGGCGGTTTCCGATGTTGTGGTGACTTCGGGTGGTGTCTCAATGGGTGTTTATGATTTCACCAAAGACTCACTCAAAGAGCTTGATGCGGAAATCTTTTTTGAGCGGGTCGCTCTCAGGCCCGGCAAGCCCGCAGTGTTTGCTCGTCTGCCTGGTGGACAGCTTGTTTTTGGACTCCCCGGCAATCCAGTCTCCGTTGCTGTTACTTTCAACCTATTCGCGCGCACCGCCCTACAAGTAATGCAGGGAGCAAAAGAACCAGCCCTGGTTGAGGAATCGGCCGTGCTGACAACTAACGTTAAAGGGGCGAAGGAGCGGGAGAGTTATTTGCCGGCGAAACTTAAACCCGGCGAAAAGGGTCTACTGTCGGTGGAACCATTGAAGTGGGGTGGCTCGTCTGACTTTGTTTCTTTCGCGCAAGCAACTGCTTTGATCATCGTTCCGGCAAATGCAAAGGCTCTGGATGCTGGATCAGTGGTGAAGATCCTGCAATTGCCAGGTTAGCAGGTTCCGCGTGGTGAATGGTTGAGTGGCATTCAAGGTTCGTTTACAGAAGACTTTTTCCATTTTCCATTTGTCATTTTTGCTTTTCTTCTTTCGTGTGATTTCCTGGATCAATTCTTCTTGTGAGCCAATTACGATCCACGAAATCATACGAATAAGGGCTCCGCAATCCGCAATGATCTCAAGCCTGCACAATCGGAGCGATTCGCTCAGAGAGAGCCCTGAATCCTGCAAAGCCAGGTAAACGTTCAATTCGGCTGGCCACAGTGCGATTGAAAATCTCCAGCCCTGAGGGTCCATGAAACAGGGTGGACACCACCAAGTTCGTTTCACGTTTCGGCTTGGCTCCTTGTCCGACCGGTGTCCAGAACTTTCCAACAATAAACCGCGCAAGATCTCTGGAACATTTAGCCTGGCCCAACTTTAATCGCGCAAGGTTCCAGTAGAAGCTGGAGTGGATTGATTCCTCCTGCATGATCGCGCCCAGCAATTTTTGCAGCACTGGATGCTGAGAAAGATGTGAAAGGCGGCGATATCCCTGTAGCGTCGTGATCTCATTTATGGCTCCCCAAACCATGTGTGCCGCGTGAAAGTAATGGCCGAAGGGTTTCACGGCGATATCGAGCAGATAACTTTCAATCATATAACGCCGCGGAATTCTGGCTCGGGCCTCAACTTGCCAGCGTTCATCCGTGGCGACGCCGGCCTCAGCGAGGAATCGATTCAATAAATCCGCGTGTTGGCTTTCTTCGACAGTCCAACGGTCCATGAATTTGCGAATAACGGGATCTTTGCCGGTAGGAGTGCGCAACAGTTCCCGATAATACATATCGGTGAAGTACTCGATGTCACGCATGTAGATGAGAACGGGCACGAACTTCTGGTTCAAAGGGTGGTCCAATACTTCGTCCCAGGCGATGCTGTTAACAAATTCTTTAGTTAAGGCACGCGGTTGGTGCTCATACCAGGTAAGAACATCATTATCCGTCTCGAACAAGGGAAACCTCCGGTGATAATCAATGGTCCGATTCTAAAATCACTTACTTTACGTAGAATGCTGCCTTACTGGATTTCG
>DASQPD010000183.1:0-4003 GCA_035644135.1 Pyrinomonadaceae bacterium | reverse complement strand
AAAAGAAGGAGCGGTATTCTGGAGTACGAGATCAAGAGATCCGTGCGGCACTGAATCAGCATTGGGCGGCGTCCGATGCCAACGATTTTGAAACGGAGCACCGCATTTATCATGAGGACGCGGTGCTGGAATACCCGCAGTCAGGCGAGCGAACCCGCGGTCGACGCAACATACAGAACCAACGCGCCAGTCAGCCGAGCAAAAAGCGGTTTGCCCTCCAACGAATCATTGGCGGCGGTGATCTTTGGGTCACCGAATTCATCCTGACATATGACGGCAAGCCGTCCTACACCGTGAGCATCATGGAGTTCAGGGATGACAAGGTTGCGCGGGAAACACAGTACTTTGCGGATCCATTCGTGGCTCCCACATGGCGCGCTCAATGGGTCGAACGGATGGACACATAATCTCGAGGCGCGAGAATTCGCTAACGACACCGCCATTTGGGGTTTGCAGCATAATTGTCGAGAACAGAATCGGCCGCTCTTTGCGGACCAGGTTGGCTACGCAGAAGCTGGCCCGCTACATCGAAATCAAAGGATGCTTTCTGCACAACTGCGCTTTGATCAAGTTGCATAAACAGCATCAGTCCTGCTTTGCTCAAGCCTTTCTCGACTGCGCTTTTCAGCTCGGCAAAAGATCGCGCTTCGTGAGTTGATCTCCCAAATTCAGCCATATCCGGATGACCAATAGCCGCATTAAGAACCGCCACAACCTGATCGAACGGTTTAGAGGAGGTAAGGCTGAATCGCTCAATCTCGATTTTTCTTATCATCTCGAAGCTCTTTCCTGGCCTTCCCCAATGGCAAAAGGACATAACCGCAGCCCTGTAACTGGTTCAGCCGGACTGTCATCACAACCCAACGAACCAGTTACTGGGCCGCTGGGTCTCGCGCAAAATTCCTGAGGACTTCACGCTGCTGCCGTGGCCGTTTGAACCGCTGTTGCGGCTGTACGGATAACGTCAATCACCAAGTCGGGGTGGGAGAACATGGGGACGTGGCTGCTGGCAACCTCAGTCACTTTGGCGCCCATACGCTTCGCAACGAACCGTTCCATGTCGGGGTGAACGGTGCGATCGTTCTTGGCGACGATGTACCAGCTTGGCTTCGATTTCCAGGCGGTTCCTCCAACTTTCGCGTTGAACAGGTCGGGAGCCGGCACGCACTGGGTCGCCCAAACCAGCTTCTTTTCCTGCTCGGACAAATCGCCAGCGAAACAGTCGATGCCTTCCGGAAGCAGCCAGATAAGTCCGTCCGCGACTTCGATGTAGGAAAAAACGTCCGTCTTCGGGAAGTTAGACTGCTGTGTCTGAGATGTCTCGTCGGCGTCCGGAGCGAGCGCGGCGATGTAGACCAGCCCCGCAACCCGGTCGTCGGTTCCGGCGCCGGTGATGACGCTTCCGCCGTAAGAGTGACCGACGAGGATAGCAGGGCTGCTTACCCGCCCAAGGGTACTTTTTACGGTGGCGACGTCGTCAGCGGTTGTGTTGAGCCCGTACTGGGCAGCTATCACCTGGTGACCTTCTGCCTGAAGTGTTGGGATCACCTTGCTGAAGCACGAGCCATCGGCCCAGAGTCCGTGGCAAAACACGATGCTTGGTTTGGTTTCTGTAGATTTCGATTTCATATCCTCTCCTTTTTTGATTTCAACTACATCGGCTATGCTGCGTACCGCCACAAGGTGACTACGTCTCCAGGAGCGTGCCGAGCACCGCGGGCCATCGATTTTCGAAGTCGCTGTCTCGTTGGAGCCCGCGATCCAATAGAGCTTGGATTCGCTGCTGCGCTTCAGGCCACGTCAGCGCGGTCTGAAAGGAGGTGAGGGCGTCGAGGAGCCGGTCGGCGGATGGCAACGAGACCTGGTTAATGAGTCCCTTCGCCGCCGCGATAGCACGCCGGTCGAAGGAGGCGATCCGGCGCGCGAGCGCGTCGACGAAGCTGTCCAGCTCCGCGTCCGGAAGTGCGCGGTTGACGTATCCATATCGTTCTGCGGTATCGCCGTCGAAATCGTTCGCGCCGAGAACGATTTCGAGCGCCCGACCCCGACCGACCAGATGTGGGAGGCGTTGCGCACCGCCGCCGCCCGGATGCAATCCCACCCCGACTTCGGGTTGGCCCAGTCGCGTATTCTCGCGCGACGCGAAGCGCATGTCGCAGGCGAGAACGAACTCGCTGCTCACGCCCCGGACGCAGCCTCGGATCTTTGCGATGCTGGCCACCGGGGACTTGGTGAGACGCACGAACGTATCCAGCAGGATCGGGAGGCCCGAAGCCCCGACAGCAGTCATGATGTCCCCTATCTTGCCGGTTAAATCAAAGTGGGCAAGGTAGAAGTCAGGATTCGCGCTTTCGAATGCGACGACCCGCAGGCTCGGGCTGGCGTCCATTCGCGCGAGCAGATCCTGGAGACCTTCGAATATAGTGGCGTCTACGATGTTGAAAGGCGGGTAATCGAACACGACCCTCCAGTACGCAGGCGTTTCCTCAATGACCTGCACGTGCGGCGCTGACTTGGCCTTAGACATATTTCGCGCTCCTTGCTTTGACCACGACGGGCTTCCAACAGATATACGTGCTTCCTTGGAATGATTCGTCCTTGTTACGGCTCTAGCTGCTCGTTCGGCCTACCTCGCTCCTGCAGCATCCATTCCCTGATGTAAGGCGAACAGTGCAGGATGGAAACGCCTGCCGACTCACACGCGTTGAGAAAACGAACACCTTCGATATCCACGAGATCGAGTTCCTCGAGATCCAACGTGACGCGTGCTCCGCCACCTTCGACCTCAGACTTCAACTGATCAAGGTGCTCAGATCGCAGCTGCCCGCTCAGGCAAATTCGTATTCCGCGCTCGCCAGCAACCTGTCTGATCTTCAGCATTGGATCTCTGTTCTGAAGAACAGACTAACGTTGCAATAACCAGGCCGTTCGCAATTCCTTGCAGGGATGGAAGTTAGAGTTGTTGGCAGTCCTTAAATTTCAGGAATTCCTGTGTGATGAGGAAGGGCGTTCAGCGGGATGGGTGCAAGCTTGATGTTTAACTTGACAGCATTGTGCTTCATTGTGTAGCTTTATTAAGTAAATGAGAAGTACATATGGTAAAGTTAACAGTACCCTTGGGCGACGGGCGAGTCATGACCTATGAGGGCACCGAGCAGGAAGTCATGAACATTGGCAAGGCGTACGAGAATGGGTCAGCTCCAGTCGACACTGGCACTAAGGTTGAGATTGTTGTTTGGACAAAGCAGTCAGCTCGCACTTTTGTCGATCTGCTCTATGGCGACCAGCACAAGCTGTTGCAGTTTCTTGTGCAGCGCGGTGGAGCAGCACCATATGCGGACGTGGAGGCGTACATGGGCTACAGGGGCCAGCGGCTCGCTGGTGTGCTGTCTTCGCTCACGCGCAACGCAAAGAAGGCAACCGCGATGGAGCAAGCACGTGTATTGGAGTGGCGTGGGGTGCCTGGCAATTACGAATACTTCGTTGATCCGAAGGCTTTGCCCTTTTTTCTCGAGCTTCTAAAGTGAGTGGTATGACGCGATCGGATAGGCGGTGTTCAACAGCCGATCAGTCAGCTTGTGGGGCTTTGAATCGATGTTTGTTAATTTTCAAACGCTTGATTTTGGAGTCGAGGGTCCGGGCCGGCAAACCGAGTTTAGCGGCCGCACCTGCGGGCCCAGAAATTCGGCCCTGGGTTTCTGCCAGCGCCGCTTCAATCATTTCCTTCTCCTGCCTCCCGAGGGCGATATCGAGCGCACGGGGCCGCACCGGGTTTTGGGCTGGTTCCCACTTCAGCCATGTCTCGTCCACGGCCAGGGTGTCATCGTCGCTGAGGATCACGGCGCGCTCGATTATGTTTTGCAGTTCACGGACATTCCCTGGCCAGCCATATGCCTGGAACACTTTTAGGAATTTCTTGTCGATGGTTCTGAACTTCTTCCCCGCCCTTTTTCCAAAGCGATCGATGAAGTACTCAACCAGCAGGGGAATATCAGCGACTCGT
>DASQPD010000182.1:0-3840 GCA_035644135.1 Pyrinomonadaceae bacterium | reverse complement strand
CAGGCAGAAAGTCATTTGGAGCAAGCGTTACGCATCGATCCGAAGAACGCTGAATATCATTCCGGCTACGCCTATCTTTTGGACCAACTGGGTCGCAAGGACCGAGCGGCTTCTGAATGTGAAACGGCCATTCGTCTGGCGCCGAAGTCGGCGCAAGCACACTATGGTTATGGCGCGTTCCTGGAAAAACACGGACAGCCAGACGAGGCAATAGCGAAATATCGACAGACTCTGCAGTTGGATCCTGCCCACGTCGATGCCCACATCGATCTGGGTAGTTTGCTTTTGGAAAAAGACGAGCTGACGGAAGCCCGAGAGCATTTTGAGAAGGCGTCCGAAATCAACCCGAAACTGGCCCAACCGCACAATTATCTGGGAAAAGTTCTAATGCGTGAAGGCAACATTTCCCAAGCGATTGCACAATTCGAAGAAGCGCTACGCCTCCACCCTGATTTTCCAGAGGCGGAGCAAAACCTGCGCATTGCCAAAGGGACCAGCGCCCAGTCTCCTTGACGCGAATTGCACGAATTGCCACCAATTCGGTGAGGTTGAGGCTAAGTCTTGGATCAATTCGTGCCACTTCGTGAAATTCGTGTCTCATTCTGGAGACGAGACTGGTTTCGGGCGCTACTTCTACTTGCTCTCGTTTTCATCGCGTACACCCAGGTATTCCGGGCGGGCTTTATCTGGGATGATGAATCGCATCTGACGCGGAATCCCTGCGTGATTGGCCCGTTGGGCCTGAAAGAAATCTGGACCACAACACAAGCGGTCTACTATCCGCTTGTTCTGACTACTTTTTGGGAACTCCACAAGTTCGTAGGCCTAAACCCACTGTCATACCACGTTCTCAATGTTTTGTTGCACGCCGTCTCGGCGATCCTGCTCTGGCGTGTGCTGCGACTACTCGAATTACGCGGCGCATGGCTCGGCGCTGCACTCTGGGCTTTGCATCCGGTTACGGTGCAATCCGTGGCGTGGGTCACGGAGCTGAAGAACACGCAGTCCTGCGTATTTTATCTGCTCTCGATCCTGTTCTTTTTGAAATGGGAGGATCAAGGAAGGGCGGTCTCTAGACTGCCCCAGCCGCGCAGTAAAGACCGCCGCTCATTGGTTTTCGCTTTATCTCTGCTTTTCTTTCTTCTGGCGACGCTAAGCAAACCTTCAGTGGTGATGCTGCCTTTTGTGCTCGCGCTCTGCATCTGGTGGATGCGAGGAAAAATCCGTTGGCGCGATACGCTGGCGCTCGGCCCATTTGCTCTGATTTCGGTCGTCGCGAGCGCGTGGACGATTTGGGAACAGAGATTTCATGCCCGCGCGGTTGGTCCGGATTGGGAGCAAACATTCCCGGAACGTCTGATCATCGCTGGTAAAGCCATTTGGTTCTATCTCGGCAAACTGGTGTGGCCGCATCCTCTGATCTTCATCTATCCACGGTGGGACGTTGATTCGTCGAAAGTCGTTGCATATCTCCCGTTGCTGGCAGCAATAGCCGGGCTGGTTGCCTTGTGGTTTATCCACGCAAAATGGGGCCGTGCTCTGTTCTTTTCCGCCGCTTACTATGTCGTCTCGCTGTTTCCCGTGCTCGGCTTTTTCAGCGTGTTTTTCTTTCGTTACTCATTTGTAAGCGATCATTTTCAGTATCTAGCCAGCATGGGGCCGCTCGCGTTAGCCGGAGCAGGGATCGCAACCCTTCTCGGCGGTTTTTGTGAAACGCCGGCCGACTTCGTGTCTCACCCGGACGCTGTACCGCGATCGGGCAGCACCATCGCTAGTCCCCGATGGCGATTGGTTTTGAGCGGTGGCCTCTGCGGAATCCTTCTGGTATCGATCGGCTTTTTGACGTGGCGGCAGACCGCGGAATATCACAATCTCTTCGCCTTATACACAGCGACGTTGCAAAAGAATCCGGGTTGCTGGATGGCGCACTACAATCTCGGCATCGTTCTCAGCGAGCAGGGAGAAGCGGATCAGGCTATCGATCATTATCGGCGAGCCGTTGACCTGCGGCCTGGTTACGCGGAGGCGCATTACAACTTGGGGCGGCTTTTGGTTGAGCACGGTCAGCCTGCCGACGCAATTGCCCATTATGAAAGAGCCGCTGCGATTAATCCCGCTGATGCAGAAGCACAAAACAATCTTGGTGTTACGCTTTTCGGGATTGGGCGCGCTGATGACGCGATTGCCCATTATCAGAAGGCGCTCGAAATCTGGCCCGACTACGCTGAGGCCTCATGCAACCTTGCGAACGCGCTCATAGCCAAAGGCGATTTCGATGGCGCCATCGCCCGGTACACGGCCTGCCTGGCGGTCATACCCGACCAGGAAGAAGCGCGATACAATCTCGCGAGCGCTCTTCTGCGCAGGGGCCGCACGGATGAAGCCATTATCCAATATCAAAACGTCCTCCAAATGCAGCCCGAGAGCGCAGACGCTCACGCCAACCTGGGCAGCGCTTGGCTTGCAAAGGGACGCGTTCGAGATGCAATGGAGGAGTACACAAAGGCACTGCAAATTTCCCCCGAAAATTTAGCTGCGCTAAGCAACCTGGCATGGTTATTGGCGACATCTGCCGATTCGTCTCTGCGAAACGGATTCGAGGCCGTGCGTTTGGCTGAGCGCGCCGACTCCGCAAGTTCCAGGAGCGACAAGCACCCGACCGTTCTCCGGATTTTGGCCGCAGCCTACGCCGAAGCCGGCCAGTTTGCCGAGGCTAAAGAGACTGCCCAGCATGCGTTGGAGGCAGCGAACATCCAAGGCAACAGCACTTTGGCTGAGGCGCTGCAAGGGGAGCTTGCTCTTTACGACTTGGGTTTGCCATACCATAAGTAAACGAGATACATCCCGTTCGAGGACGGATGCGTTTCCGTCATTCTCGAAGCGCGATGCGCGCGCGGTAGAGAGTAATTTCTTCTTCCAATCTGCTTGTTAGCTCCGGCTTATCCTGTGTGCTGGCTAGTGCCTTTGCTGCCTCTGCTGTCGCGACGGCTTCGGCGAAATGTCCAGCCTCTGCACGCGCAGCAGCAAGCGTACGAAGGAAGTTTGGATCTCTGCCCCCTGAGGCCTGCACCGCTTTCACCGCCAAGGTGACTGCTCGTGCGCCGTCGCGCATTGAAGCGTTGGAAGAAGTCGCCAAAATCCACGCCAGGTTGTTTAGCGCCACACTGTCTTCTGGCACTACATTCAGCGCTTGTTCATACTCCGCGATTGCTTCCTTCAATTTTCCTTCTTTGCGGAGCGCGCTGGCCAGACTCCTGTGAGCTTCTGCGTCGGTTGGACGTATCGCGAGCGCCTTCTGCCATTGGGCGATCGCTTGATCAATTCGGCCCTGTTGAAATAGCACACTTCCAAGATTGAAGTAGGCATCCGCGTAATCAGGACGCAGCCTGACGGCTTCCTGAAGGTGGTCGATTGCTTCATCCCATAGCTGCTTCCTGGCAAGAGCGTTACCAAGGTTGCTTTGGATGAGTGCCGCACCAAGACTGTAATGGGTCTCAGTGTTCCTGGATCGTATATTTAGCGCTGCCTGAAACTGTGAAATAGCTTTGTCTAATTCTCCTCTGCGCAGAAAGAGAAAGCCCAGGTTATTATGCGCGACGTCGTTTTCGCCAGTAACGGCGAGAGAGTGGTTCCATAGCGTCTCACTGTTTTTCCAATATGAGGCTTGGCCAAAAGCGAGCACGCCCAGGCTTACGATTCCTAGTGCGGTGGCAACGCCGACTAGTGCACGACGGGCACGCGGCGTTGGTTCCGAGAGCAGATTGCCAACGGTCCACGCTACCATGATGTACAGGCCGATCTGCGGCAGGTACGTATAGCGATCCGCATGCGCTTGCTCGC
>DASQPD010000181.1:0-31643 GCA_035644135.1 Pyrinomonadaceae bacterium | reverse complement strand
CTAGTGTCCTGTCTCTAAAGTTCTAATAACTAAATGTTCATCCTTTTCGTAATAGAATGCCAAGGAGGTAATGATGCGAAGAGGACGAGAACTTGCACCGTTGAGTATTACGTCGGAAGAACGAGAGTCGCTGGAGGGTTGGACCAGGCGACCGAAGACGGGCCAAGCGCTGGCCCAACGAGCGCGCATCATTTTGGAGAGCGCCACCGGAAAAAGTAATACAGAGGTGGCAAGACGCCTGCGAATAACTAACCAGATGGTTGGCAAATGGCGGACGCGGTTTCTGGAAAAGCGGCTCGATGGTTTGTTGGACGAGCCGCGACCAGGAACGCCGCGCCGACTCAGTGATGTGGAAGTCGAACGAGTGCTGACGATGACACTGGAGTCCACCCCTAAGAATGCGACGCACTGGAGTACGCGCTCGCTGGCGGCGGCTTGCGGCTTGAGTCGCAGCAGCGTTCATCGCGTGTGGCAGGCCTTCGCTTTGGCGCCGCACCGCAGCGAGACTTTCAAACTTTCTCGGGACCCGCTGTTTATCGACAAGGTGCGGGACATTGTCGGGCTTTACCTGGCCCCTCCGGATAAAGCTTTGGTGCTGTGTGTGGATGAGAAATCTCAGATTCAAGCGCTGGATCGGTCGCAACCCATTCTGCCCATGCGCCCGGGCCAAGCCGAGCGCCGAGCTCACGACTACAAACGCAACGGGACGACTTCTTTGTTCGCCGCGTTGGACACTAAGACGGGTACAGTCATTGGCCAACTTCATCGTCGCCATCGTTCGCTGGAGTTTCGCAAGTTCCTCGATAAGATTGATGCGGCCGTGCCAGCGGGCCTTGCTGTACATCTGATTCTCGACAACTATGGCACTCATAAAACGGCTACGATTAAGCGTTGGCTTTTGAAGCGGCCTCGGTTTCACCTTCACTTCACTCCGACCAGCGCTTCCTGGCTCAATCTCGTCGAACGTTGGTTTGCCCTCTTAACTGAGCAACAATTGCGTCGTGGCGTCTTTCGCAGCACTCGGAATCTGGAAACCACTATTCGTAGTTACATCGATAATCACAATCAACAACCAAAGCCATTCATTTGGACAAAAACGGCTGACGAGATCTTAGCCAGTGTCGCTAGATTTTGTCAGCGCACTTTAGAGACAGGACACTAGGAGCGCAACGTAGACAGTTCCGAACATCGCACTCCTAACGGAGTGCCGGCTCCTTAGCGACTCGTTGGCTATAAACATGTCACTCCTACGGAGTGAGGAGCAGGAGGAGCGAAATGTTTATAGACGTCGACAGCTTGATATTGTCTTCACTCCGGAGGAGTGAAATGTTTATAGACGTCGAGAGCTTGATATCGTCTTCGCTCCGGTAGGAGCGAAATGTGGACCGTTCCGAACATCGCACTCCTAACGGAGTGCCGGCTCCTTTGCGACTCGTTGGCTATAAACATGTCACCCCTACGGAGTGAGGAGCAGGAGGAGACGATCAGATTTCATCTGCGTCCGCAGCCCCGCCTTGCGGGATTTCCTTATGGAAAAGTTCGACCGATTCCAGCTTGCCGGCCTGGCCCTGATTTGCATGAAGAACGAAACAAAAGCCGACGCCAAGCATGACTTGCGTGAGCTAATCTCCGCAGCCGGCATGGATGTGGCCGAGAAGGCCCGTCGCGCAAGGCTACTGCGCCACCTGGAATCTGCGGACAAAGCGCACCCACTGAAATTGGCAAACTACAGCCTGGAGCGAGCCGGAGCGTCTTCATCGGAGATGGACATCAAGCAATGACCTTGCCGATTGCCGATTTGAATCGGGCCAGAAGGAAACCGGTCAGCCTGTGGACAAGGTTACCGCGATCAGGCGTGCGATTTTGCGATTGTTTCCAAGCTCCTCAATCGCACTGATTCACGCGGCACTTCCCACGGTATTCTTTCCGAGATATTGGCTGCTGATTGAGAATCGCAAAATCGCAAGCCTGACCCCAATCGTGAATTTAAGGATTCGCAAGCTGCTACGGCAGCCGCTACGAAAATCTTTTCACAGAGCACACGCAGCACAACTATTTTACATGCCGCGTTTGTTCGAAAGAGATTTTGGTGACAAAATCACTTTTGGTTAAAGTGAAAAATCATCGTGTTTCAAGACGCACTGGATGGTTGAGGCGCTTGCCCGTTTTCAGGATCTGCCAGCGTTTGCCGCAAATTAGCTGTCTCCTTTTCAATACGGCCTACCAGGTCAAGCGCGATTCCTCTAAAATCTATTTCACTCGTCGCTTTGGTCTTCTGTTTACGATTCCCGGGTTTTGACTTCGTCGCTGGCGCAAAAAAATCAATCCACACTTTGAAGCTATTCAACACTTGCTTCTCATCCCCATCCATTGCGTTAGTGGCAGCGGCGTCATCGCGCAGTGGCTTCTTGAGAGCGTCAATTTTCATAAACAGCAACGCGATGACCAGACGAGTTAAGTTATCAAAGAGAATCGCGGCCGATTGATCGGTCTTTGATTCACGCATCTGATTAAATCTGAATGGGTTAGCATCTGGCCGAAGGAAATCCAAAACGGACAATATTTCATCGTACCTGGCGAGTGGATACGCATAACCAGGGAGCAATTCGCGGTGTTCCCAAATTCGAAGGATCACTTCCATCGCACGCTTTTGGGCAGCCAAGCGGTCTTTCGTAGATACAGCCTTTTCAACTGCGTCAATTAATTCAGCAACGTAATGGGCCATCCATCGACCCAACGTATCGACGCTGTCATCCAAGTTCAGTTCGTGAACCAGATGTTGCCCAAGCTCCAACACGTCCGCCGGCGTCTTCGATAGTGCCGTTTTGGCGGAAGAGGATAATTCTGACGAACGTTTTCTCCTTTGTTTTTTCTTGGTGTCGCGAATAGTCATAGTATCCACTGTTGTGGCGGTCCAGCTTAACTTCTATTAACAGGTCAAGTTTGATTTTAGCCAGGAAATCACGAAGGCCGGCCGCATCCATTTTGAGTTGCCACCCGCTCGACCGAATAGTGTCGTCGTAGCGAACAGGGTCGTCTCGGTCGTCCCATCCGGTTTCGCCCCAGGTTTCGTAAACAAAAGCCTCGTTGCCCGAGTTGGGTTGAACCCACACTTCTCGCGGCAAACGATACTCTAAACTTAACCCTTCACTCGCTTGTGTTCCAGGTTGACACTGAGGGCCCGTAACATCAAATCGGAGTGGATCGCGTCCGTCGATCCCTTCATAGGTCGCATCCCCATCAAGCCAACCCCCAAACACAAACGGAGCAGAGTTGATCTGAAATTCGTCATCTTCCTTGGGCACATCGTAACGGTGAAGGTTCGTCGTCTGGAGCGCCCTGACGAGGGCCGACGCAGTCTTGTGAGAAACGAGCGCCGTGTTTACTCTGCAGCTCAATCTGAAACCCCGTGATCTAGTGTCGTGATGACCGTCTACTACAATGTTGTTGTTAGTTGATATGATCTCGACCAGAAAATCTTCAGTATTGACTTGAGTTAGCCAAGTATCAATGTCTTTTGGAGCGTTCCAAAATCTTGACTCCAAGGGTTTTGTGCCACGCAGATCTGATAGCCATAGAGGCGGATTTGCTAAGTCACTTCTTTCAAGTTCACGCTTGAAGCTGTCATAGTCGTTCTTAGCAACCTTCGCGAGTGGCCTTGTTCGTAGTAATTCCCCTAATGTGCACCACATTGCATGCCATTCGAGGTACGTGCTAAAACGCTCGATTGTCGGCAGCGAACCGTCACGATGGCTCATTGCGGGATATGAACGACCTCGAAATCGATCATGGCGTGGTTCTGCGTTCCACTGCCACGGATCGTTGCGAACACCCCATTCGTCGACAATCCAACGCTCAGCGATGTCCAGGAATTCTTCAGCATCGACGTCAGTGAAGCCGCTGATCACATCAGAATACCAATTGGGAAGCGTATCCGTTGTGTTGAACGTGAATCTTCTATTCTCCCGCGCTTTGTATTGGTACTTGTGAAATGCCTTTCGAATTCCTTTCTTTCGTTTCTTGCGCACGTACGTGCTCGAATTAACCAGCTGCAGACTCTGCGACTGTTGCCCATCTAATTGAACATGACCACCGCCGACCAACTTCAAGAGTGCAGACTTCGCGAACGAACGAATCAGAAAATGCGGGAGTTCTTCATCGGTCGCGATATCCAGAAGCCACACTGAATACTTCTTAACGCTGGTTGGAATTTCCGTCGCAATCCGATCAAACGTGATTACTAGCCAGAGTCGAGCGGCCAACCAATAAAACGGAGCGTCCGGCCTTCGGAAGACGTCATCGACCCTTCGATCTGCGAACAAACGTATTAACTTTTCCAGAACAGCGGAGTCTCCCAGTCGCGCGAGCCCCCGGATCGCATAACCTGCTCGCCATCGGATCCGGACATCTGCGTCACCTAACAACGCAAACAAGAATCGCGCCAACGCGTCATCAGGTAAGCTCGGGAGATCTAGTAGGTCCCACGAATCGCGGTCAGCGACCGCAATCCGTCCTAAGAGCCGCTGTGAATAACGTTGCATCACTTCCATAGCCTCGTTGGCTTTACAATATTCGCCTGCAAGACCAACCAGCGCATAGATAGTTGGGGGCTCCAAAGAATCAACATGACGTTCGATCCCCTGGAGCAGTGATTCGCAGATGTCGGCATCACTCCTCTGAGACCGCGCCAACAACGCCGGCAACGGTGAGTCGCTATAGATTAACCAGCGACTCAGTAACGGCAACTGATCGGTCACTATTGCAAGTACATTCTCTCTTGCCCAGGTTGCGACCGAAGGGACATTTTCCCAACGCTTCAGGTTATTCAGAATTGCCATGACGATTCCATCGTGATCGATAAGCAATGAGGCGGTCCGTCTCAACTCATCTAGGTGTGCGGCTCGGTTGGCGGGCGCGACCACGCCAGCGATGCGTTCGAGAATAGTCTCTTCAGATATGTAGTTCTTCGAAGCACGACCGGCGGCCAAAACTGAATTGACTACCCGATTGATCTCACCTGATGTTGTGAATGTGAACTCATTCCAATTGATACTCTTGAAAGGATCATCCGATCGCGCCTGGTTAACCTCATCGAGCGAGTTCTTTTGTGCTAAACGTTCAGTGTCTTTTTGAGCGGAGAGAAATTCAGTCGTCTGCAAGAGCCGCTGAAGCCAGAAGTCCGTCTTTCGCATACTTCCCATAGAATTCAGCGATTCACTGACACTACTTCGTTGTCCCTTACCAAAACGCAATAACTCTTCACGGGACAGATCTGAAACCAAAGCCCGCATATCTGTATCGGCCTGTCGCACCTTAGCTTCGCTCGCCGTCGCCTCTATTAATCCTTCCTTCGCCTCATCGAGCAATGACAGAAGCGAACAAACCTGTCGGGGTTGTAATGTTTTCTGACGAAGAGCCGTTTCTAGAACGGTTGGTAGAAGAGTTTTCCGATCAACGATACCAGCGTCTTCCCAACGCGCGATCGAAGCCAAAGCAAATCCGGTATCGAGAGCAGTGACGGCTTCCGCTATCTCGGTCCACGGGAAGTGATCCTGACCCTCTAGTCGTATGGCAACGTCACTTGCCACTATGGCAAAATCATGAGCAACGGCGCGACGGATTTCCGGGCCGGACTCTCGAACGGCTCTGCGTGACAGTGGAGCAAAGAGCGCTAATTCGTGAATGGCTTCGGCGTTTACCTCACTAGCTACGTTAATCGCGTCGGTAAAAACGCTTTCTGCATCGGACGGACTTAAGAACATTAGCAAGCGCGCGAAACGAACAAGAGCGGCAGTCTTTTCTTCGGATGAGGCTCTCGCTGCCTTTACAGCATTCACTCTTGCGCTAATTTCAGCCAATATTCTGTCATGCGCTGACGCAACGAGGGCGAGCCGCTCAAGGACCTTGACGGCATCAGCGCTAAAAGGACTTGATCCATATTCGAGAACATCACACAGTCTGTCCAGCAGAACCCTCGTATCCAAAGTTTGAACCATCGTGAGCCGTGTTGATGCTAAAGCGGCCTCTTCTCTCATGCCGGAGATTCGATAATCGGACCGTAACTTGTAGTCTTCTCGGTGTGATGTTGAGATTGCTCCTTTTAGCTCTTTGTCATTATCCTCGCTCCCCTTGCCTCCCAGAAGAACTTGGGCGCGAAAGTCATAGAGAGGAATAAAGGGCTCGATGAACGTGGTCAGTTCATCTCTTTGTTCTTTGCTCCTGTTTTGGATTCGCTCAGCTTGCTCCGCACTTTTGTCATTTGACGGTGAGGCAACAAGAAAGTTATCAATAGTCGCCTTTCGTCCATTGATGCGCTCTAGCAGAGTGTGTGCTCTCAGGCTGAGATCTATGAGCGCCTGCTGGTACGTAGACAAACGGTCAACTCGTCTCAATTCAGGATCCGCGAACAAATGGAGAAGAGGCACGATGGTATTAACGTCACCACCGCGGGCTATTACTATTTCACATGCGGTTAATGCCGTTTCTAAGCAAGCTCCTGATTTGTTTTCGTCGTCCCTGGGTTCACGAAGTCTGTCAAGAACAATCAGGCCTTTGCTGTGCAGCTTTGCGAGGCTGTCCAAGACGCGTGATATATCAACATCTCGACCACTCAAAGCGAGTGGAACAAGCAAGAACAGATCCCATGGCGCGCCAATCTCGTTGAGGCATTGTTCGACAAGTTGAGCGCTGCCTGAAACGATCAGCCGGGCAGGCAAAATGGAACCGACACGCAAAGCAACCGTTCGCGGAGTCCACGACCTTAGTTCGTCAATAGCAGCGGTAGGTCCAGCGATGCGAAGGATGGCTTCAATGCTTGCGGCAATATCAGAGGTGCTGAGATCCCAACCTTGTGGATGGAAGTCAGGATTTTCCTGCGTCTGCTCTTTAAAGCTTTCCGCGCGTCGCTCTATCCAGGCATGTGCTTGTCGAGAACCTTCGCGGACAGAAATGCGATCTCCCTTCCGCCCGTCAGCAGCAATCAGCTGAAATAGTAATGATCCATGATTCTCAATTTGGTCTGGGTCTCTCAGGATTGTTCGACTCGAAGTATCCCTGGCAAAACTGGCGGCTAAGTCCGGGTTTTCGTCCAGCATTGTCTTTATGGCAACGTCAGTCTTGAGTGCTTCCGCTCCTATCAGCATCGTCATCATAGCGTCAACGATGTTGCCATTCTCGCGGCAAACGCTCATCGCGAGTTTCAGTCGTTGTAGTTGAGCTTCGCGACGTAAGATCGGATCGCGGATCGCCGTTGGCTCTTTTTCATTGTTAATCAGACTAAGTATCTCTCGGCCGCGATCCGCTTCGAGCAAAGCAGCCGCAATGTGCGTTGCGGCGTATGCGTCAGATTTGTAACGCGCAGAAAAATGATCAGCAATGAGCCTCCGAACAGTCTGTAGCTCCTGCTGCGCCTCTTCTTTCACAAAGTTTTCAAACTCTTCGTCTGCGAGTCCGATCAACTCGTCCTCCAGACGAATCCCAGGGCTTAGATCATTGCAAAGATCAATGATGTGCGCTTTGGATAGACCGGTCACAGCGGCAATATCCGCAATCGGAATGGGGTGCGGTAATACAGCTAGACCTGAGCAGAACTTCTTAATTTCGGTGTCTGCTCCGACTTTTCTTCGCAACAGCTCCAGTTGTTCAGCAAAAACTTGTTTGAGGGTTTTTCCGTTGGGCCGGAGATAATTCAGCGTCTTGTCAGGATCACCTTCGCCGAACTCCAGGGCATAGCTCTGAACGCGCGGGACACCACGCGAAAGATGGTGGAAGTCTTCGATCCAGCTGGATGAAACATCCGGCAACCTCCCGCGAACATAGATGGCAGTTTCTTCAGGTGTGAACCCCTTGATTTCGTGAAGAGCGAAATCGTGCGGAAGAGATAGCATCGGCAGCCGACCCGTTCGAGACGTTACGAGCAGCCTGACGTTACCAGGCAACTCGCCTAGCAGAAGAAATTCATGAACAAAGCTCTTCTCAGGTGGCTTGCGCGTGGCAGCGGCAGTAATAGAATTGTCAGCAGCATCAACGACAACAACCAGTAACGCATCTGGCGAGCTAGCAGCCACAACTTCCGCAGCTCGGGCGAGTCGCTTCTTAAAAATTCGCGGAGAATTCAGTTCAGGTGGGCGCGTGATTAGAAGAGGAAGCCGCAGTCGCTGCGCAAGTTCATTCGACAGTTGCAGAAAAGCATCTTGCGGACGATGGCGATATCCATCTGAGTCGAGATAGCGCCCATCTCCGAAGCAGTCAAAGATTACCGTCAACGAATCCGGCGGCAATAGAGAACTGAGTTCTTGTAGTGAAGTCGTTTTCCCGCATGAACCTTCGCCATGCAGACAGATCAGTTGCTCCTCGTTCATTAGTCGCGCCGCGAGCGTTTTCGATTCCTCACGAGAAACAAAATTTGTAACACCTTTGATTTTTGACGGGCACGGAAACAGAGCTGCGATATCTGAAACACCAAGACGCGCCAAGATTGACTCGCGCGTGATTACTTCGCCTTTTTCGTGAGGTGACATTTTGTTGCGTACGAATCGCAATAGGTCAGTTACCAAAAGTCTAGCGTCGTCTTCAGTCCAGCTTGAAATCGTTAACAGAATTCGCTCTTCGTGTTTTAGCGGTGAATCACCTCCGCATTCAGAAAAATCCAAGACACGCGCAAAGGCGTCAAAATCCCCAGCACTTAACCCCGACGCTTTGAGCAGGACCTTACGTTCTTCTTTGAACTTTTTATCCTTGGTTGCCGTTGCGTCTGTGGCGCTAGCAGATAGTGCGTCAATCACCGCAGGTGAAATCGGTTGATTGCTAACCAACCGAATCTTGACCCTTCCAACCGAGACCAGATCAGCCCGAGTCTTTTTCAGACCTGAAAAGGCCTTGGCCAGCCGTCCAATAACCGAATTATCCTTCTTCTTATTAGTCGCAGAGGTTAGGCGAGCAACCGTCCATGGCTGATTTGGTTTTGCTCCAGAGAATTTGACCTGATCGATGACGATTCTTTCTGCTGAAGCTTCACCGTCCCCGCCGAAATAAGAAGTGCAATCGACGCCATCCCAGGTATCCTTCGGCACGCCCTTCTCGTCTTCCGACCTCAGGCCCTCGACAGTCACCGTCGTTAAATCAGTGTTGGGCTCGAGCAGCTTAAGTGATTCACGCAATGCCCACAGCTCGTGGTAATCGTCACCCGCGACGGCGCCACGGTGTCCGCGATGATCAGGAGCGGTCATATACCGTCAATTATAACTGAACGTAACGACAACCAATCAGTAGGCGTTGTGTAAAAAGAGTAAGCGGCCGTCGCAATGCCGAACATGTACCGGGGATCCAAGTAAAACTGATGAGTGGGGTCAGGCCTGCGATTGTGCGATTCTCGAGCGCGCTATCCAGCCAAAACTCTCTTTGTGCTCACTCAGCCGGCCTTTAACTAATTGACTACTCCGCCTTTCCCCGAACAGATGGAACTCCATCGCGACCGTGTGGCGCCGCGGCGAAGACCTGGGTGATGAAAGCGCTGTTTCTACCTAGTGAATCGTAAATGGTAAATGGTGAATGGAAGAGGCGGCGTCGAGTGTGCGAACCGCATTCGATCAACCAAGCGTGATTCATAGGTCGTTGTAGACGGAATGTTTATAGATTCAGCACCATGATAGTTAGGGAGCCCATTTTATGGGCACATTATTTCGCTCATAATGGAACTGGGCGGAGGATTTCGTCGTGGTGCTAGTAAACATCTCGTCCCTGCGGGACGCGGAATCGCAAAATCGCAGGCCTGACCCCATCGATTTCATACATGACGTGGAGGCACAAAGTCAGTGGCCTAACGCCTTGCTGGTGCATGCCGGCGAAGCTGTGTTGTCGCCCAGTCGACCATCGTTTCAAAGAAGCCTGGTGGGAATCGTTTGAGGCGGACAAACTCGTTGGGATTGTCTGAGGGAACCTCCATCAGGTTGTGCGACCCGTTCGGATAAACCTTAACGGTGTAATCCCGGCGTCCCGCCTGATCCAGGATTTGCCTGATCGCACGCACATTAGCTTTGACACCCTCAGGCGTATCAAGCTCGCCGAATACGGCCAGCAGCGGTGCGTTCATAGTCTGCAAGGTCGGCAACGGGTCGTAGACATAAAAGCGCCGCATGTGAGTCCAGAAAGGATCGTCACGCCGCTCCGGCCCTCGAACATCGATCAGGGTGGCGAAACCATTTTCTGTCTTTGGCTGTCGCTCGAGCCTTGGCGTACTGGTCCCACTTGGCGTTTGAAGTAGGTGAAGCAATGATCTCGTTCTTCAACTTTTGAAACGCAAGTGCATCGTTGACTTCATTCGCCGCAGTCGTTAAAGAATGCTGCGATGCGGTCGCCAACTCTCGACTCTTCGTCGTTCTGTGAGCCAAAACGATCCCCAAGATGGCGCGATTATGGCGCGATGGCGTGCTCAGATGTAACCAGACGTAGCACACTCTGACTGACGGCTGCGGATTCGGTAAATACTGCTTTATCTCGCTTCGTCTCGCCTTGTTGATGCCCCTCAAACCGTCTCATAATCTGTTGGTTCGGGGTTCGAATCCCTGCGGGGGCACCACAACTCTGCAAGACTCCTGGATCAGCTTTCCGCGGCCTCACCGCAACGTCCCAGAGGCATAGTCTCCCAATTCGAATGAAGATAGAATGAAGGCCGTCTCATGAATCCACTCGGAATTCCCCCGACAACAGGCTCTATGCCTATCGCCAAAAGCACGCGACTTGGTTCCTACGAAATAATCTCCCCGTTGGGCTCCGGCGGCATGGGAGAAGTCTATCTGGCGGAAGACACCAGGCTGCATCGCAAGGTTGCTTTAAAGATCCTGCCTGCCGATCTCGCCTCTGATCGCAGTCGCATGCATCGCTTTCACCAGGAATCGATGGCTGCTGCTGCGCTGAATCATCCCCACATTGCACATATCTACGAGATTGGCGAGGCCGCGGGCGTGCACTTCATTGCCATGGAATACATCGACGGCGACACCCTCCGGCATCGGATCAATCAGGGAATGAAACTACTTGAGATCCTCGAGATAGGTTGTCAGACGTCGAGCGCGCTGGTAGCTGCGCACGGAGCAGGCATCATTCATCGGGACATCAAACCTGAAAACATAATGATCAGGCGCGATGGCTACATTAAGCTGCTTGATTTCGGCCTTGCGAAACTGAGCGAGCCGGAGGAAACGACTACCGACACCGACGCGCCGACTAAGGCGATGGTCCATACTGCTGCAGGGACGGTAATCGGAACAGCGAATTACATGTCGCCGGAGCAGGCTAAGGGAATACACATAGATCCACGGACCGACTTGTGGAGTCTCGGCGCGGTGCTTTACGAGATGGTGACAGGGCATTTGCCCTTTCGCGGCGAGACTTCTGCTGAAAGCATTTCGCTAATTCTTCAAAAAGAGCCACCCCCGCTCACTCGCTTTGCGCGCGAAGTACCGGCTGAACTGGAACGGATCGTCACGAAGGCCCTGACAAAAGACCGTGAAGAGCGCTATCAAACGGCGAAGGATATGCTGATTGATCTGCGCAACTTAAGGCGCAAACTGGAAGTCGATGCCGAGATTGAACGCACCGCTGCACCAGAGCTTCGGCACTCTGCTTCGACAACCAGTGGGCAGAACGCGCCGGCGACTGCTTCTGGCGCGGTCACCGCAACCGTACCGGCCAGCGCCGGGCGTGCTTCTTCCAGCGCTGAGTACATCGTTTCGAGGATCCGGCAACACAAGCTCTTCGCAACGATTACCTTGGTCGTACTTGTCATTGTTATTGGCATCGTCGGCTTTAACCTTTATCTGCACGGTAGAAATAAAGAAGTTACATTTGAATCAATTGCCGTCTTGCCCTTCGTTAACCAGAACAACGATCCGAACACTGAATACCTCTCAGACGGAATTCCCGAAAGCATCATCAACAGCCTGTCACAGTTGCCGAATCTCAAAGTGATGTCCCGCAACTCGGTATTCCATTACAAGGGAAAGGAAATGGACGCGCAGACGGTAGCAAAAGACTTGAAGGTGCAGGCAGTGCTCACAGGCCGGGTGACACAACGTGGTGATGATCTTTCGATTAGCGTGGAGCTTATCAACGCGCAAGACAATAGCCAGATCTGGGGTCAGCAATACAATCGCAAACTTGCAGACGTGTTCGCGATCCAGGAGGAGATGGCAAAAGAGATTTCCGAGAAACTGCGCGTGAAGCTGAGTGGCGCAGAGCGACAGCAGCTGGCGAAGCGCCCGACTGAGAACCTCAAAGCTTTCCAGTATTACATGCAGGGACGAGCCTACACGAGCCGCCGCACCCGCGATGACCTCTTGACGGCCATCCGGTATTGCGGGAGGGCGATCGAGGAAGATCCCGATTACGCGCTCGCCTACGCGGGCTTAGCCGACGCCTATGCGGCTCTCGGGGTGCGCGGCTACATCGCGCCGGTGGAAGCTCGGCGCAAGGGGGAGGAGGCGGCGCGCAAGGCCCTGACGCTCGACGAGAACCTGGCCGAGGCTCACGCTCAAGTGGGTTATAGCCATACCGCGTTCACCCCGTACAATTTCTTGCTGGGCGACCGAGAGCTCCGGCGGGCGATCGAACTCAGCCCGAGCCTGGCGGTGGCTCACCAATACCTCGGACTTTCGCTCGAAAAACAGGGGCGTCTTAATGAGGCCTTAGCGGAAATAGTGAAAGCCCGCGAGCTCGACCCGCTCTCCTCAATCATCGCGCGGCAGGAAGCTCTTCCTTACTACCTCAAGCGGGATTGTGCGCGAGCCATGGAGCTGCTACGGCAGGCCAATGAGCTAGGCCCGGCTTTGAACACTACATTTGAAATAGGGATTTACATCCAGAACCGGTCATTCGACGAGGCGCTGGCGGAGTTGGAAAAGGCCAAGCGGGAGAGGAAAAACGATTCGATTTTGATATACGACACGGGGGTGGTCTACGCGGCGCAGGGGAGGCGGGCCGAAGCGCTCCAAGTCATTGACGAGCTGGAACGGATGTCAGGCCCGAACCTGGACCAGGCGCTCTACATTGCCAAAGTCTATGCGACCTTGAACGATAAGGAGATGGCGTTGTCATGGCTGGACCGCGGACTGGCCGCCGGAGCGATCGGAAGCTTTTATAAGGACGAGCCAGTTTGGGATCCAATTCGCAGCGATCCGCGATTCGCCGACCTCCTGCAGCGCATGGGCATTCCCCCGTAAATCTCGTCATGATCGACGCAAGATGAAGGAATTGGCACTTATGATTTATAAACTTAAGCCTCGCTCGAGTCTCACAAACCAAAACCGCACTGCTGAACTAATGGAATTTGACCAGATGGCGCAATTTTGGCGCGATCATGTATGCAAACGTCGCAAGATATAACCTACTTTGACGGCTGCTGATTCGGTAAATACTGGGTTATCTCGTTTCGTCTCGCCTTGTTGATGCCCCTCGACCCGTCTCATAATCTGTTGGTTCGGGGTTCGAATCCCTGCGGCGGCACCAAGGACATTGCCGATTTCCGATTGTAGATATCCGATTTTGCTCTTCGTCAG
The DNA here is from genome assembly GCA_035644135.1 of Pyrinomonadaceae bacterium. Lineage (GTDB taxonomy): Bacteria > Acidobacteriota > Blastocatellia > Pyrinomonadales > Pyrinomonadaceae > PSRF01. Next base: position 18,090 of record DASQPD010000181.1, on the reverse strand, counting down.
CCTCTTGGCACCCCGCAAACCCACCGGGCGCGAAGATGTCGCGAATTGTCCGATGTTTGCTCGACCTCGGAAAGCGTTGTGATTCTGGATGCCTCGAAACCGTCAACAAAACGGATTAAATACTGCTACATCTGGTTTCGTCTCACCTTGTTGATGCCCTCAAACCGTCTCATAATCTGTTCGTTCGAATCCTGCGGCGGCACCAACGAGCGCAATCGTGAGCTATATGTTCTTCTAACAAAAGTCATATGAGAATTTTGGTTGCCGACATTTTAAAATCGAAGGCGCAGACGCTCATCAATACAGTAAATTGCGTCGGCGTAATGGGGAAGGGTATTGCCCTGGAGTTCAAAGAGCACTTTCCAGAGATGTTTGCAGATTACGTCAAGCGATGCGAACGCAACGAGGTAAGACCTGGCATCCCCTATCTATACAAGCGACTGTTTCCACCCAACATCATTAACTTCCCAACCAAGGATCATTGGAAGTCAGTTTCGAGAATCGGTGACGTCGAACGCGGTCTGCAATACTTGTTGAGTCGTTACAGAGAGTGGGAAATAACTTCTCTGGCGATCCCTCCTCTCGGCTGTGGCAATGGACAACTCGAATGGAAAACCGTAGGCCCGTTGATCTATCGCTATGCTTGTCAGATGGACATTCCAATTGAGCTTTATGCTCCTTACGGAATCCCTCCTAGAGAAATGTCAATTGACTTCTTGTCGCAGGAAACTGCTACGACTGTTCAACGACGCAAGACAACGAAACTCGACACCGTAGGAAACCGCTATTCTTTAATGCAAGGGAAACAACGACACCAACCACCTCTTGAAGGGCAAATGGCGTTGCAACTGGTCCAATGTTGACTCCTTCAAGCCAATGCCCAAAGAAACCACGAAGCGAACTAGGAAACCCGGCGACTGGAGCGCGCTGCGCCGACAACTCGCCAGCTGGAACAAGCCCGCACTGCTCGCCCTGGTGAAAGATCTTTACGAAACGGCTGCCGGCAACCGCGACTTTATCCAAGCCCGCTGTCAGGCCGGAGCGAGCGGTGGCGAGATCCTGGAGAAGTATCGCAGCAAGATTGTGGAGCAATTCTATCCCGCGCGAGGCGAGGCCAAACTTAGGCTTGGCGAGGCGCGCAAGGCCATCAGGGATTACCGCAAGGCCACCGGCAACCTTCCCGGTACGGCTGAACTGCTGATGACCTATGTGGAGCAGGGCGCAGAGTTCACCCACGATTATGGGGACATCGACGAGCGGTTTTACGACAGCGTGGAGTCGGCGCTGGACGAACTGGCCACCCTATTACTCCACGAAGCGCGGGGAGTATATCCGCAGTTGAGTGAGCGCTTGGCAAGAGTTGAGCAGATCACCGATGGCATCGGCTGGGGATTTCACGATCACATAAAAGATGTCGTAGGGTGGCTGGAGGACGAGCTTGACGATCAGTGACTAGCACCTCCGCGGATTCCCCATTGCGATCTCCTTGCCGTTGAATCGGGCTTTGAAAGGGTGCGAGGAGGTCATTCTCTGTGTAGTCATCCTCGCTAAACGAGATTATGACATATAGACTGTACCCGAAAGTTGAACGATGGAAATCATGAATGCTAAAGGCTCACCCAAGGCCCAGAGGAACAAAGGAACGGATATGAGTGACCAGACATTTGCCGAGCTTAAGGAAGCTCTAGAGGATGCGCGTGCTTTTGAAAGGGGAGAACGTCGAGAACTAAGAGTCAAGCGCATTGAAGGTCCCCGGCCTAAAGCGTCACGGAAGATTGCGACCCGCCAAAGCTAAGCCAAACCAAGCCGTAGAGCCAGCACGTGCAAGAACCCTTCGAAAGTGTAACCGCAGCAATTGAGCTGTGAGTTAAATTTCAGGCGGCGCTCTTGAATTGGAGTTTCGCTTGCACCCCTAGCGAGCCCAATACACGCAGCATGAGATCCGTTGAAATGTCGTGGGTGTTACGGTTCAGTATCGCGGTCACGCGGGTGCGTGATGTATGAGCGAGCCGCGCCACGTCTGAATGAGTCAAACCCTTTTTGCCGACGACCTCGATGATCTTGTCGTTCAGGTCGCTGCGGAACTCAATCTCCATTCCCTCAGCAGGTGCCAGCCCCAACACTTTCGCGAGCTCCTTGGCATTGCGAGCGACAACTGGTCTAACTTTCTTCAGTCGAGCATCTCCTTAAGTCTGTTCTGCGCTGAAGCAATCTCATGCGGCGATGTCTTCTACGTTTTCTTTGCGAACGCGTGGAAGATCAAGACTGAATCAGCCCAGCTTCGTGTAATAGAAAACTCGATACGCACCGGAGCGGTCCCTTACATGCAATTCCTCAACACCAGCCGCAACCGAAGACATCGGTCGCGACAACGGCATCGACAGTTTCTTGCCTTTTTGCAAATCAAAAATTACCTTGCCGAATCACGCCGTACATCTTCGGGAAACCCTCTTATGGCGTCCCGAGCCTTTGGGTGAAATGCGGCAATCTTTCACGCATTGATTGTCTCAGATATGAGACATGTTGTCGAGATGCACGGACCGTAAGAGAGAACTATCGACTGGGTTGCTTCTTCCGCTGCTTTCGGAATGAGCCTCTATCAGAATATGGGATGGACTTTTGTATACTACGCTTGACTTCCTGCAGCGCGTAGATCGCGTCGTCTAGGTTTTCTAGGATCATCGGATCCAGCGGATGCTCATTGACTCGGGGCGGAGGTTCCAAACGAAAATCGGTTCGCATTTGATCTGTGCCGTTTGATCGAAAGGGGACGGAAACTCCTGGCGAAACCTCAACCTCGATCGCATTACTGGCGGCGGGACCGTCCGCTTTGAAGAAGGGGCCGGTGACTTCCAGCTCATCCACGGCGATATCGCAAGTCGGTTGTTCAAGCAAATCAACCTTGCGCTGAAGTTCGCGACTGACGAGACGTCCAACGCCCGAGCCATACGATTCAACGCCGCTTTCTCGCCGAAGTCCGGCGCAGAGCCCGTACCACAAACCTGCGGTCGGAATCGATTGACTTACCGGATTCAACAATCGCCAGTGATCTAGGGTTCCCGGAGCGACCAAGCTTACAAGATATCCGACTAGGAAAGCCGTTTCTTCTTTTGCTGATGAGCGGTTTCCGAGAGATTGAAGAAAGCCTTCGAGGAGTCTTACCCTCTCCTCACGAGTATCCTGCATTGCCATTCGAAGATCGTAAACGGGCATATCGAGTGTAAGCGCTCGCCAATCGGAATCACTAATATCTCCAGTCTCAAGAAGATTGTTGCAGCTCCGCACAATAGGTTGGGACGCATCCTGTGTCTCCGAACCTACGAGTTGTGCAATAACAGACCATACCCCTTGCAAATGGACGAGAGCTAGCCGCGTCGCACGATTCCCTAACGCTTCCCGACTGCGAAACCAATTCAACCCTGTTTGCCGGACACCACGGGGTCCCTCTACACGTAGCAGTGACCTTGCAACACCGAACGAATAAGTGCCCTCACACGCTCGCAGGGTAAGTTTTATTGAAGCTTGATCTAGATAGGTGAGTGCCTCGGCGAGAATCAGGCCTATGATTCCGCTCTCCCACCTCTCGGTATTCGAAGGTGGTTTTGACAGCTGGCTGACAGTTTCGAAGTCCAGTGTACGAACAAAAGCAGTCAGAGGCTTTATTTTCACATAAGTGTTTGCCCAGGCGAATAAGTCCTTTTTTTCGCTTTTTGGCAGAAGGAGAAGATTCGGCAGTCTCGGTTGCTCTGGTTTCTCGGTCCATACGGCGACCAGACCTTTAGCGAAGCCTTTCAATTGATCAAAAGACTCTACTATTCGAAGCGGTTGACTTTTGAGCGACTCACCTTGTGCTATAGAGATGAAATCGTCTCGGTTGATAGTAGACATCCACATGGTTAGATCACCAGTTACCCAAATAACTCTTTCACGCTCGGAGGAGCTGGCGGCGGTTTCAAGGAGTTAATCGCTTGCGCAAGATCGTTAGGAGGTTGCCCTATTGCGTAAACACTTAATGCCGTCTTCGTACGCGTAACCGCAGTATAAGTCATATTCTTTTCGTAATCCCAGCCTCGGATCGACTCAGCGAAAGCTAAATGATTTGCTCGGTATTCGAGACCTTTGGACGAGTGAAGTGTGGAAACGTAGATTGGCTTTTCGACCTCGAATACCGGCTCATCGGATTGATTGACTGCGAGTTCCCCAATTTCGGATTTCAAAATTAGATTGTAGAGTCTGTCACGCTGTTCTGTATAGGGACACACGACTCCCAATAGCTCTTCTGGATAGGCAGCGAGTTGCAACTTAAGCTTCTTGACAATCTGCGAAGCTTGTTCATCCTCTGTTTTGCACCTCACCAGTTCAGCAGAAGAAGGACGCAGCTTCTCGTTGTACAGAGAGGTATTGTAAAGCGGCTCATCTTGCGCCCCTACGAAGATTGCGTCCGCAACACGGCAGATTTCGTGCCCTAATCGATAGTGGTATCTCAAAGGATGAACCGCGTTGACTGACTTCTTCAATATCGAGAGCGAGTCCGGGCCCGAGTATATTTTTTGTCTTGGGTCCGCTGATGCGTAAAGTTCTTTAGCAAGCGCTCGAAACAGTTCAATTTCCTCCGGCAAATAATCCTGAGCTTCATCCAAGAAAATGGCTTCATAGATATTCTTAAGAGATCTGGAATCAACGAAAGCGCGGACCTCTTGAAGAAGTCGCTTTCGCTGCTCAGCAAAATTGCCGGACGGATTTAAGTCCTTCCCGTACTGGCGTAAGAAGGCATGACTCCAACCGATTGAGGTCAGTACAATTTCGGAGGGTAGCCCATATTGCGTTGAGCCACTTACAATGAAGTCACGAAGTGCGCGTGTGAACACAAGTACGAGAATGTTTTCTCTCTTTTGCAGCGTATAGTACTTAGCGCGAAGCAGCAGAAGGTTTGTCTTGCCACAGCCGGGTGGTCCGGTTATGAGGTGGCTTTCTTTGGCAGGCAAAGCCGCAATCTTCTTCTGATCATCGTCTAGGTCGCCCTCGGCGACCCACCAAGTTTCTTGCATAGGAATTTCAGTGTTTCCAATAGATCTTTCTCGAGCTCGCCCCAGAACTTTGGGCAAAGTCGATCACGCTGAAAACGGCCTCTTCGAGACGGCTCGTTACAATACTGTCGTCGAACACGCCCTTGAAGATGGAAGAACCGTTGCTCGTCCGAAGTTCCTTGAGGTCGATCGGCGAGTCTTCGTAAGGAAAAACGGCGCGAATGACAATTTCAATAACTTCTGGATCGGTATCAATTAGATCTGCTGTTACAAACAAACCAACCGCTTGCTCAACATAAAGCTTCGCCGACGCTTCAAAAACTATCAGCACGTTAGCTGACGGATCATCAACAAGGTCTGGCAATTCTCTTGTCGCGCTTCGCGGAAACATTTTTTCGCTGGCGCAAATACTTTTCGTGATTGCGGTAATCCGCCGCTGCATGCGATCAACCCCACGCTCAATATCCAACGCTGTTTTCGCTCTCTGCTCTTCGGACGTTGTGTCAGCTTCAAGGCTCGACGCAAATCTCCGCATGACACGGTTTCGTGCGGCCGAGGATGGCTCTACGACTGTAGGTTCTTCGAAGTCCTCCCACTTAACGGCCAATAACCGATGCTCCGGCTTCTTAAGAAGGCAGTTATTAGCGAGCCATACCAAATCTGGAGGAACATCGGTTTGCTGTATTTTCGGAACTTCCTGTTCGACCGCTTTGACTAATCGTGCTTTAGGCAGTTCAAAAGCTTTGAATATTCTTTCTCGAGTAATTAGATCATATAGGACGGCGCCGAGTTGATAAAAAGTAATCGCCCTATATCCGTCTCGATCCGCTTTCTCTGTTCTGAAGATATATTCAGGTGGACCGTATCGCATCGTTCCCAAAAAATTCTGACGCTGACCATCGCTCGACTCTGCTAGCCTAGAGACATCCAGAGGTCGCATTACGCCTAAATCCAAAAGTATCGCCTTCGAAAAGTCGGCGGTTACTGCGATGTTGTCCGGCTTAATGTCTCGATGAACAATGTCTCGGTCTTCAAGTAGGTAGCGAGCTGCATCCGCAACTTGCGCAAGAATCGGTCGAATGCGATCACGTGGCACTTTGTCAATTACTGACGCCAGATCCGGAGCCTCGATAAATTCCATTACGATATAAAGATATCCGGTTGTCTTACATTCACCACCATCAAATATTTTTACCAGATTTGAGTGGTCATGGCCGCGCAAAGTAAGTTCGCGTAGAATCCGATTCAGCTGGCTATGTCGACCGAACTCTTCAACGAGAGCCGGATCGAATATCTTCACGGCGGCTATCTCCGAAGCTTTCACACCACGGAACACGGCAGCTGACTTGCCAGCGTTTATAAACTTCTCAAGCTTCCAATCGCCAACGGTTTGACCTATGAGGTTATCTAGCTCTGCCTTCGTCATTTCGGAAACGAAACTGCATCCCGTTTGAAGTTCGAGTAGGGACGCTCTGAGTCTCATGACTCATCACATGCGGTTTTGAGTACAAGATTTATCACAGGTCATCTTCGGATGTCGATGACGGTAGACCGGGATGGCATGCTGATCGGGGGTTGCCAAGATGGCGTGATTATGGCGCGATGGCATCCTCGGACGTAGCGAGATGTAACTGACTTTGACGGCTGCGGATTCGGTAAATACTGGGTTATCTCACTTCGTCTCGCTTTGTTGATGCCCCTCAAACCGTCTCATAATCTGTTGGTTCGTGGTTCGAATCCCTGCGGGCACCCAGGGCTTTTGAGAAAGCGGGCAAAATCAGACGTAGCCCTCACTAACGGTCTGCTTTATCAGATGGAGGGAATGGCTTTTAGAAGCGATCAATACGGGAGCTAGCGTGAACGTGTTTGCCTGCGCCAGAAAGAGATCACGAGTTCTCTCTTTAGGTAGTAAGACGCCCCGGACAGGAAGAATCCACAAATCCGCAGGAATATAGGTTTTTGAATTCCATTTAGGTGAACCTGCGTCTTCTTCAGCCTCAGTCTGGCTGTTTCTTTAGCAATTTCCTGCCTGTCAGGTGATTCTTGTAAATGGAACATCGGTTGCCTAAGATAGATCACTGCTATTTTTCAATTGTTGTCAACCCTTCCCTTCAAGCTAAGGAGATGATTATGAAACACTGTGGCCGTGGCTTGACCGTAGTTTTTCTTTTAACCTTTGTCTTTATTTTTGCAGCTTACGCACAGGTGAATACCGCTGATATCACCGGGCGTGTTACAGATGAACAGGGCCGTGTTGTTCCAGGGGCTACTGTTACTGCGACCAATAAGGCTACTGGAGTTTCGCGCACTGTGACGACGGGCGACGCGGGGGAATACACAATTACACAATTGCCTCCGGGAAAGTACAATTTATCCGTCGAGGCCAAGAACTTCAGCAAAGCGTTAGCACAGGACTTCGAACTGAACCTGGGCGCGAAGGTAACGAAGAACTTCGAGCTACAGCCTGGCGAGATAACAGCCACGGTCCAGGTATCAGGCGAGGCCCTCACGGTTGATACGACGACTTCAGAGATCGGCAAAAGCATAACGCCAGCCGAGTTTCAGAACCTTCCACTGCTTAATCGAACATTCGCCAACTTATCACTCATTGCGCCTGAGGCGCGGCCAGTCGGCACCTTCGATCCGACAAAAACCCACGTTGGGAACGTAGCTTTCAGTGGTGGTGATGGCCGGCAGGTGGATGTAAACGTCGATGGCGGTGACAATAAAGACAATGTCGTCGGCAGCCTTCTGCAGAATTTCGCGTACGAAGGTATTCAAGAATTTCAGGTTTTAGAGCATCGCTGGACTGCCGAGAGCGGTCGCTCGGTTGGTGGGATTGTCAATGTGGTCTCGAGGTCGGGAACCAACAATCTACATGGATCAGGCTTCTTTAACTTTCGCAACCAGTCGTTGCGGACAAAGGACTTCTTTGAGAAAGAAACCACCGATCCAAAGCCTAAGTACAACCGAGAAGAGTACGGAGGCTCGGTTGGCGGCCCGATCGTCAAAGACAAGATGTTCTTCTTTGTCGCGTTAGAACGTTTCAGAGAGCGTCAGAACCTACTCGTCAATCCGTCCTTGCTTCCGGAGATTGCTGCCATACCGGGTGTAACCGCGTCCGCTACTATCCCGCTTCCTTACAACGACACTCTGCTGACTGTAAAGGTAGACCATCGCTACAGCAGTAAGCAGACGTTCTTGTATCGGGTTGCTTATCAGAAGAATGACTCTCCCAATGACCAGTTCGATCCAGGCCAACCCGCTGATTTAACCGGTGGTAACCTGAACAACAATCGGCTTTACGACATTCTTGGTAGCCACACTTACACGTTTAGCCCGACAAAGTTGAATGTGTTCTCTTTCCACTATCAGGATTTCAAGAACGCAATTCTCGGTATCACTACCAATCCGAATATTGTGTTCCCTTCAGTACAGACTGGCGCTAATGTGAATGTGCCGCAAGAGACAATAGAGCGGAAGTTTCAGTTCCGCGATGATTTCTCCCTGATAAAGGGCAAGCATGCGACGAAATTTGGCGTAAATTACATCAGAACAGAGCTGCAGGGCTTCTTCTTTTTCGGCGCCAATGGCTATCAGATCTTCTTCTTCGACAATCCTTTGGCGATTAAGAATAATCTGCACACCAGTAATTGCCCAACCGTTCCGGCAAATCAGGGCTGTTATCCACAGGGGTTCGCGACTCCTGGTGCCGTTAGAGAAATTACCTTCAACACTGGCTCGGGGGACACTGGTCAACCGCCATTCCACCAGCTGGCGTTGTATTTTCAGGATGACTACAGGGTCACTCCGAAATTCACTCTGAACCTTGGACTGCGTTGGGACGCCAACATAAAGATGCTGATTGATCAAACCAATAATCGCACCATCAGGCTACTTGGCTTGCTGAACAACGAACGCGCTCGCGCAATTACTGGTGATACTAATCGGCTGAAGAATACAACCGCCAGCTACAAGGAGTTCCAGCCTCGGGTCGGATTTGCGTGGGATGTGAAGGGCACTGGCCAAACGGTAATCAGGGGAGGCTATGGAATCTTTTACGATCAGGTCTTCCAGAATTTGATACTGTTTGCCAAACAGCAGTCAAACGATACCATCTATCAAACCGTTCTTGATCTGGTCAATGACTCAGTAGGCGTAGGTCAACTGGGCGGATTTAGATTCGGCGTCGACCCACTGCCGGCACCGTCGGCAAGCTTCTTGCCGACCAATCTCGAAACGGGAGGCTTTGGCCGAATCAATGATCCACTACTGAAGGATCCGTACGTTCAGAAGTGGTCCTTAGGAGTCGAGACTAAACTCGGCCAAAACTACATCCTCTCGAGTGACTTTGTACATACCCTGGGGATTCATGAAAACCGAGTAGTAAACATCAATCCGCGCATTCGAAATATCTGCGACGCTGGTTTTCCAGGCTCGAATCCCTCGTCGCCTCTGTGCGTTAGAGGGAGTAACACAAGATTCTTCGACAAAGCTTTTGTCGATGCCGGGCTCGTTGCGGGACGGTTAGAGCAGATCAATATGTTTACGTCCACAAATCGATCTCGCTACGACAGCTGGGCCACAACTCTTCGCCGTCGAACTCGCCGTACGCTCCTTTCGGCAAGCTATATCCTGGCCAAGTCTCAGGCTTGGGGTGGGCAGCCAACCGCATCATACAGTGGCAACGGCATTGCAATCGCTCTTGAGAACCAATTCAAACCAGAGGAGTTCGGGCCGACACGAATCGATGAACGCCATAGAATAGTCGCCAGCGGACTATTTGACTTTCCGCACGGATTCCAGCTTGCGCCAATCGTCCAGTTTGCGACGGCGCGACCGTATTCCCCCATTGCCGGCATCGATATAGATGGCGATGGACGCGTTACCGTCGATCGAATTTGTGATGGCGTGAATACCTTGAGTCTTCTCCAGGCTCGATTGGCTGGTCAGACAGTGCCAGCCGCTACAGCCCTGGGGTGCAGACAGACCGTGGTGAATGGTCAACGCGTTGGGTTTGTGGTTAAAAACGGCCAGATTGAAGAACGCAGCGGCCGATTCTTCAACGTAGACCTGCGCGCTCAAAAAACCTTCAGCTTGAGCGAGTCAGTCAAAGTGAGGGGATACGTTAACTTCTTCAATCTGCTCAATCGCGAGAACCTCTCATTCGGAGGACGTTTAGGCCTGAGCTCCCTTAGTTCAAGTCTCTTCCTGCAGCCGGTCGCGTTGTACGGCCCCGGCTTTGGTCCTCCCGTCGGATTGCCATTCACGGTCCAGATTGGTGGGCGAATCGAGTTCTAAGGAATTTGCTCCCGGATCTTTCTAACTTCTTAGGCGCCGAACTTCCGTTCGGCGCCTTTTTTGCGTCGCGCAGCAAACTTGTCGCCGCGTACGCGGAGATTTGAGCTTAAGCCGCAGTCCCTAGTGCCACATGATACAGTGAGAGGTCCCACATATGTTCTCCTGTCACGACGCGATGGAGGAGTTGACCAGCCCTAAAGCCTGAAGGATTCCGGCCGTCAGGCCGATTTCCAAAAGGACTTTCCAGCGGAGCTCTTGCATTTCCTAAAACTGAACTCTCTCGCGAGTGAAGACGATGTTAGATCTTTGCGATTGAACGGAACCGATTTCAACCTTTAGATGCCTTCATGCCTCACAATGTTCGAGGTTGCTTCAAAGTTTGACGAATTGTTCGGTCCGTCAACGGGCAGGATCAATTTACATAGGTTTTACTGTACCTACCGATGGCGTGAAAGTGGCGCGATCATGTAGCTGATGTGGCAAGAGGTAGTCAACTTCTCATAACTTGCCTGTTATACTACCGGAGTTTTTATTCACTCTCTCGACCGTCAACCTAGTAACCCAAATGAAGATCAGAAAATCGCATTCCTCTTCTGCCCCTTTGCCCACTCCTGCCATCGTTTTCGTATTGTGCCTTTTGGTTGCCACGGTAGTTGCACCTGCGAACTCACAATCGTTAACTGGTACTGATCGCGAACGCGGCCGTGTAATGCTTGACCAAATCAAAGACGACATTAAAAAGAACTATTACGATCCCGCCTTTCACGGTGTAGATGTTGATGCACAATTCAAGGCGGCTGATGATATGCTCAAAAGGGCAACATCTCTGGGCCAAGTTTTCGGGATCATCGCGCAATCGGTGCTTAGCCTGAATGATTCGCACACATTTTTCGTCCCGCCGACTCAGACACTCAGTTCGGATTACGGGTGGGAGGTGCAGGCAATCGGCGATGAATGCTATGTGGTGGCAGTCAAGCCAGGCAGTGATGCTGAAGTAAAGGGCCTTAAAGCCGGGGATTTGATTATTTCAGTTAACGGAATCCCGCTAAAACGCGACGAATTATGGAAATTCCGTTATCTGTATTATGCGTTGCGGCCTCAACCGGGTATGCAACTTGTCGTTCAGGGCCCTGATAGTCAGCCAAGGACATTATCAGTGCTGGCGAAGATACGGAATGACAAGCAAAGGCTTGACTTTACCGGCATGACGGGTGGCGCTGACATTTGGAACACCATAAGAGAGATCGAGCGCAAAAATCAGCTGCGCCGTCAAAGACACCATGAGCTAGGAAACGACCTATTGATCTGGAAGATGCCACAGTTCGACCTTAGTTTGAAGAACGTGGACGCCATGATTGATAGGATGATGAGTCGAAAGGCGGTAATACTTGATCTACGGGGTAACAGCGGTGGCGCTGAAACAACACTGCTACATCTGATTGGCAGATTCTTTGATAAGGACGTAAGCGTTGGTTCTTTAAAGCGTCGTAAAGAGACGAAGCAATTGCGAGCTACGACTCATGATCCCACCTTCAAGGGCAAGCTGGCGGTGCTCGTCGATTCAGACTCCGCTTCGGCTGCGGAGATGTTTGCGCGCATGGTGCAGTTGGAACAACGCGGCACAGTGATTGGGGATCGAACGGAAGGCGCGGTTATGAGAAGCAGATTCCACCCTCATCAGATGGGTATGGACGTAGCGGTCTTTTACGGCGCAAGTGTCACCGATGCCGATGTGATAATGCCTGATGGTAAGAGTTTGGAGCGCGCAGGCGTTGCGCCGGATGTGTTCATGTTACCGTCAGCGAAGGACTTGGCCAGTAAGCGTGACCCCGTGCTGGCTCATGCTGCGTCGCTTCTAGGGTTCACAATCGATCCTCAAAAGGCAGGCGCGCTGTTCCCACGTGAGTGGAAGTAAATTGAGAATCCACCCCCGGCGACCAATTTTTCCCGGCCACTCGACGCCACTCACGTAAGTGGAGGCGGGCAGTCGGCCCACGTAAAAGGATCTTCGTCAACCATTTTGCAGCTGGATAAAAGACGCTCGGTTGCCCACTGAGGCCTAACCCTCAACTCCGTTAGAGACAGAAGTTCTGGATTCGGTAATGCAATGGACAAGCTGCCGTTCTCAGTGAAACGATTTTAATCTCCAGCTCGTTCTCAGTGAAACGGTTTTAATCTCCAGCTAATGCCGAATCCCAGGAAAGGCTGAGGTGGTGTTTCTCCATGTGCTCTCGTTCCGATGCTCGCATCGATCTGAATGTTCCGCCCAATTATATAGGCTATTCCACCATCGAGGATCGCAGCGGCAAGGCCATTGTTAGCTTCGGGCGATTGAACACCTAAATCGATAAACGGATTGAGCTTCTTACTCGGAAGATAATTCAGTGTGATTGCAAACACTCCAGCGGTAAACAGTTTGCCTTGATCATCTTCATACCGTCCCACCCCAATATTCGGATTGACCGACAGTTTTAGACTTGGGGCAACATTCCAGTCAGCAGCCAAGCGGGCGTCCCACGTCACGTGTTGCAAGCGAAACTCTTTCGATCCCCAGGCTGGAAAAACGCGGACTATAGTTCCCAGAGAGATCTGATGATCACCAATAGAGTTGTAGATGTGATACTTGAAACCCATGGAGATGGGGGCAAGTCCGGATGTATGGTTTGTCGAATTTGCTGAATCAAATATAGTAATCCGAGTAAAAGTGTTTCCTTCAATCCGAGCTTCCCAGTGTCTATTGATGCCAAACCGTAGAAGCATCGGAACAAAGAGCGTATGCTCCCGACTATCTCCGCTCCGACGAAACTCCTCCTGAATTCCGCTCTCGATTTGACAAGTTTTTGCGCCAATGACGGCGCTGCCATCGGCAATTCCCGGCCTGTCAGGATTTATCAAATCCGGCTCGCCAGCGCTTTGCAGTTGAGCCGGCGGATATTGTTGTGGTCCGGGTGACTGAGCTGAGGCTGGAGCCGAGCAAAAGGCCGCTAATGTCATTGCGATAAAAGCCCATAGAATGATTTGAGGCATGCGAATAAGCTCAGCAACAACAGGATTTTACTAAATTGACCCCTGGAGTAATTCAACCGTCGCCGGTTCAGCCTCACCGGAATTCCCAACCCAACCCAAGCCGAAGTATTCTTGGCGCCTGGATAGCTAATGGTATCCGCTTTGCAAAATTGGGACTGGTCAGATCGGATTCCAAAGTGTTCTTGTTGAAGTTGAGAATATTGAAGACATCGAGAGCAACGGAAAGCTTGCTCCGCTTTATATCGAAGGTTCGCGCCACACGCAGATCCAGAGTTGAATTGAACTGAGTCCGAAAGGCGCCAAAGTCTCCTCGCGGCGTTGCTCGCACAAAGAATGGTCCTTGCTCGAATCCGTTAACAAACAACAGCCGTCCAAACACCAATCCGTCATAATATCTCGCCACGACACCCAGCCGGACGTCATAGGGCGCCTCGTAATACGCACTCAGGTTTCCAGTGAAGCCGCGATCGAAATAGGTCCTGCCCGTCGCAAATAAGAGCGTATTCGGATCGGCATTTGATGCGGCAAAAACCGACTGGTCGGTAATAATGAATCCCGGATCGTTTTGAAAAACGCCATTGCCGGGGTTGGTCGGGTAAGAAGTGTGCATCGCTGTAAAACTGCCTGCAGCTTCCCAGTGGCGAGCGAAGAGCTTGAGCATTTCGATCTCGAAGCCCTTATCGCTGCCGCGATAGCCCGGTGGGTTCGTCAGCAAAAAGAAATCCTTACCCAAGGCCGAAGGTTTCCTGTTAGAGAGTGTTAGTGATTGGTCGTCGGCGGTGCCTACGATTCCGTCGTTGCCGGGATCGATCACCAGCGAAGGAACGTAACTCAAGAAAGGAACTCCCGCATTGACGATACCGACCAGGTGTCGATCATCTCGGCGAAAAAAGCGAACGTGAGTAACAAAGCGCCCGCGAAATTGCTTGGTCACCTCCACAGTAATTTCGTCGGCAAGAGGTCTCCGGAGATTCTGAGCGACGGTTGAATATGGACCACCAAAGACGCGCAGTAACCGGTCTATTTCTGACGGCTGGGCTTGTCGATCATCGTTGGCGTCCTGCCATTGAAGCACTTGTCCGCCAAGCGCAAATGCGTTTCCAAAATCAAGATAGCGACCCTGCAACGAATGTCCGTAGCGCGCAAAACCGCCTCGTAAAACAGATCCAGTGACAGGCAGTCGTATTACAAAGCCGGCGCGCGGCTCGATCGTGGTCCAGTTGATCCGATTACTCGCTGCGGAGCCCTGACTAGTCGAGTTTTCAAGGCGCACGCCAGCGGCAATGGCCAGCCACTCGGCAGGTCGCCACGCGTCCTGGGCAAAGACCGCAAAGTCCCTCACGTGCTGACGAGCCTGAGTAGGCGTATTCCACCGCACTACCTCGGCGCCCACACCTTCAACCAGGATCTGCTCGATTCCTCCAAGCGCGTTCCAACGATTCTTGATGTTGCTGCGATCGAATGCTGTACCGAAGACCGCGTTGTGACTACCAAATGGTCCGTTATGGACCACTTGGAGCTGAGCGTTTGCCTGATAGCGCGTGCGTGTGCCTGCAAACGAGAATGGTGCTGCGCCCGTCATCGTCAACTGAGGCAAATCTATAGTGCTGGTTGTTAAGGCACCCGGCTGGATTCCTGACGAAAGGATAGCGTGAGCAACCCCAAAGCCAAGCTCCAAGCTGGATGATGTACCCGGCAAACTCGACCAGTGCGTCTGAAACTGATGGAAATTGTCGTTGCCTCGACGAGTAGCGCTGGGCGCATTGCGTGGGTCAGCGCCTTCGCTGGAATTAAAAACGTGTTGGCCAGCATAGAGCAGGCTTAATTCTTTGCTGCCGTGTCGGTAAGGCGTAAGTTGTGTCAGCCAGTGATAGACATGAGCATCAATCGGAGAGGCAAAGCCACCCAGGGTCTTTGACAGTTGTTGGGTGGAGACCGAAATGAAAAACGGCCAGGCAGCCTTTCTCATCGGCAATCTCCCGGACAGTTGCCCGCTTGCATCGACCAGATGCTGCAAACGCTCCGGTCCCGGAAATCCGAGCTGGACCAGACGCGCGTCCAGGTTATCGGCTTGCAATGCGTGATTAGAAAAGAACACGCGGACCGCTCCGTGGAGATCTGCCGGTGTTTCGGGCGCTGTCAAGATGAGATTAACCCCGGAGCCGGAATACCAGGCAGGCTTTGCGGATCTGACAACGGTGACATCAGCGAGCGCGTCGAAATCAGGATCAGTCAGAAGGAGGCCCGGTAGATACGGATCTGTGATGTCAAATCCATTCAGCATGTACTGGTTCTCGGTCCATGAAACACCACGAGCGCCAAAGAGCTCGAATCTTCCCGTATCAAGACCGCCAGTGTCGAACCTGTCCGTTACTGTGGAGGTTTCCTGGTTTTCGACTAGTGACCATATTCTTCGCGCGGTCGGAAGCTCATGCATAGAAACTTTTCCAAACCGCCTCGCCACCACAACATCTCGATCAAGCAATTGGCGCGACTGAATTTGTTTGTTGGGCGCAGGAGGAGCCGGTCGGAGCACAATGTTGACATCCACAGTACGTGCCGCGTCGATAGTCAAGTGAGAGAAGTGTTGGCCCTGCCAGCCCGCGACAGTCAGTTCCAGTGCGTAGACACCCGCAGGCAGCCCTAAAAATTTGAAGCGACCCTTCGAGTCCGTGATGGTGTGAGAGACTGGCTGCGAAACATCTACGCGAGAAAGTTGAACGTCAACGCCGGTTATCACGTGGTGTTGCGGGTCGCGAACGAATCCAACCAGGGTTCCGGTTTGCGGTTGAGCAAATGCCCCGGAGCAAAACATCCCTATCGCAATCGCTACAGTCAAGTTCCGGGTAATAACTGCGCATAAGCAAGGCAGACAACTAAATTTGGCCCTCATGATCGCGCTTCCTGCTTGTATACTTTCGGCAGCACTAACTTTGACGCCTGCGGGTTCGTTAAATACTGTTGCATCTTGCTTGGTCCAAGTTCATTGATGCGTTACAACAGTCTCATAATCTGTTGGTCGGGGTTCGAATCCCTGCCGGGGCACCACAGAAAATTGCCGATTGTAGATTTCCGATTTTCCGCTTGGTGAGTTTCCCTGAGAGCTTGGCAAAGCCACGATGCCGCGAAGATGGCGCGATTGCCTACTATGCTCGATACCATTTCGCGAAATCTTGCCTGGTCCCGCAGGGACCTAATGTTTATAGCCGTAAACGACGAAAAGTTCGGGCACTCCTTTAGGAGTGCAATGTCACACCCAGCGATTCGACATGTCGTTCGTAAACGAGCGATGTCATTGACGAAACAACACCGACCTATAAACATTCTGCTCCTCCGGAGCCTGGAAAAGCGGTTTTACTCTTACCACGTTCTATCCCGAGCCCTCAAACTTAGAATTTGGACGACTCGACAACGCCTGAAAAGTCACGTTACCAATTCTGAAGTCTAGAATCTATGTCCTGATCGTGGATTTACTAACTGAAGTTGGAGAATGATCTGAGAAGATCCGGCCTAAAAAGCCATCTGCATACTTGGCACGAGGATTGACGCAAGCTCTCGAAATTATACTGCACGGTGATCTGTCTTCCTACAGGGGTATTTAGTTAACGCAATTACAGTGTAGTAGGCGACCTATCAGATTCCTGATATCGGAACTCCCAGGGCCAACTTAAACGACGACGAAGAGAATTGAGCATCTACAAAAGGCTCACTCGCTTTCGTAGGCCACGATCCGAGCCACAACACCTCGCCATCTTCGGCGTCTTCTGTAACAATTCCACAACGGAGCGAATTCGACGCGGATGATACCTGTGATAGTTCTACCCAACTGCACTCCCTTTTGCCCAGAAGGAAACGTCCTACCGACGGAGGCACCATGGTTCACTATAGAGGTTTGCTTCTTCTCGCCGTGATTGCGGCTTTCCTGTTAACTTTTTTCCTGCAGCCAGGCGAAGCACGAAGAACCAACAGTAGACGCGATTCCCCCGTTACCAAAGAAAAAACCTCCCACCCATCGGTAAAAATTCAATCCCCGCAACAAGGAAAAACAGAGCTTGACCTTGCTCGCGTCGAAGCGCTGCGAAGTCTTTATGAACAAATGAAGAGCGGCACTCAAGTCAGTGATCTGGAGGCCGCGCTCTTGCAGCGCTTCACTGACGGAGACGACATTACGTTTGTCGAGGCTGACCTGATTATTTCTCGGGCGCTTTATGATTTCTACTTTCGAGAAATTAGATTTTCGGAACTCAGAACTGACCAGCAATCACTGCTAACACAATACAAAGTTGAGAGCGCCACGCAGCCCCGAAGGATCGATAGCCTGGCGGAGCCGATCTTAACCGGAGATTTTCCCCCGGTCCGCAAATCCACAGTAGCACTTCCGAATGTCGCATCGGCGAATGACGAATGCTCTGGGGCGATTCCGCTGACCTTGAATATCCCGGTGGCCGGCGCTACAACCGACGTTACTAATAACGACTATCAACTCAGTGGCAGCGCCTGCTTCACGGGCACCGGCAACACGGCAACAACCGCTGCCGGCCGTGACGTCGTTTATTCCTTTACGGTGCCGTCGGCGGGCCAGTATTCGTTCCGCGCCTGGCAGTATGTTTCCACAGGCACATCCAATGCGGTCGTCTACCTTGCCAACACCTGCCCGGCTGCTACGCCGGGTACACCGGTGACCGTTTCGTGCTTTGCCGCTGCTAACTTCCAATCGAGCACGGGCGGCGAGGAG
>DASQPD010000180.1:0-90691 GCA_035644135.1 Pyrinomonadaceae bacterium | reverse complement strand
ATTCGACGCAACCGCTTCCTTTTTGGTAGTCTTTGCCTTTAATCCGAAACAATGAGCTCAGTCCACGATGAAAACCCTCTTCGCGCAGGGATGCGGCTCGAACGCACCGCCGAACCGTGCGCGCTGGTGATCTTTGGCGCCACCGGGGATTTGGCCAGACGTAAACTCATACCCGCTCTCCTTCGACTCTCACAACAGCGACTGGTTCCGGCCGAGTTTGCGGTTCTCGGCGTGTCGCGGCACCCAATGAGTGATGAGGAATTCCGCTCAGCCATGCGGCAGGCAGTGTTGGATTTTGGCGAGCAAGAAGAGTTCGATGAATCGTCATGGCGAAGTTTTGCCGAAGCCTTGTTTTACGTCAGTGGTGACTTCCAGGCCGACGAGGCCTATGAGCGGCTTAAAAAGCGTTTGCCGGAAATTGAGAAGAACCGGAACACGGAAGGCAAAAGGATTTTCTACCTCGCCACGGCGCCGGAGTTTTTCGGGCCCATCGCTAAAAAGCTCGGCGCGTTCGACCTGGCCCAGTCGCCCACCGGGTGGACGCGCATTATTGTGGAAAAGCCTTTTGGCTACGATCTGGAAAGCGCACGAAAACTGAACGACGAGCTGGCCTCTGTTTTCAAAGAAAATCAAATCTACCGGATTGATCACTACCTCGGGAAAGAAACCGTCCAGAACCTGCTGGTGTTCCGATTTGCCAACAGCATTTTCGAGCCGCTCTGGAACCGCCAATACATCGATCACATTCAAGTCACCAACGCCGAGACGGTTGGCGTCGAAGGCCGTGGCAGTTATTACGATAAGGCGGGTGTCATTCGGGACATGATTCAGAATCACGTCTTTCAGGTGATATCTTTGATTGCGATGGAGCCGCCGGTGTCTCTGTCGGCTAATAGCATTCGCGATGAAAAGACTAAAGCAATGCAGTCGGTCCGTCCGATACCTGAAGATCGCGTAGATGAATTTGCTGTCAGGGGACAGTACGGGCCCGGCTTTGTGCTTGGCGACAGCGTTGTCGGCTATCGCCAGGAACCGGGCGTCGATCCCCATTCGAGCACAGAAACGTTTGTTGCTCTGAAGCTTTACCTGGACGACTGGCGCTGGGCGGGCGTTCCGTTTTACCTCCGGTCGGGCAAACGCCTGCAAAAACGCATTACCGAGATTGCGATTCAGTTTAAAGAGGTGCCACACCGACTCTTCGTGGACGCGGACAGTCCGCTGCAACCGAATGTTCTGGTCATTCGCATTCAGCCAAACGAGGGGATAACCTTGCGCTTTGGTGCGAAGCTTCCCGGACCCGCCATGCGTATTCGCTGGGTGAGCATGGATTTTCGTTATGGCTCGTCGTTTGGGGTTAAACCTCCGGAGGCATACGAGCGGCTGCTGCTCGACTGCATGCTTGGTGATTCGACGCTATATGCGCGGCGCGACATGGTGGAGCGCGGCTGGGAGATTGTCATGCCGATTTTGAATGCCTGGAAAAAGCCGGCTCCAGACTTTCCGAATTATGAAGCCGGAAGCTGGGGACCGAAGGCAGCTTTTGAACTGATTGAAAGGGATGGCAGGGCGTGGCGTAAATTGTAATAATGGTCTTGGGTCTTGGGTCTTTGGATTTAGTGGAATTGGATGCAAACCACAGATCAAAGACCAAAGGCCAAAGACCAAAAACCTGAGCACTGACCAACAAAAGTTATGCAACAAATCCAAATACCTCAGGCCCTGGACGTCGAAGCCATCGAGCGTGAATTAGGTGTGCTCTGGCAAAACGCGGCGGAAGAACAGATGGATGAAGAGGGCGCGGTCATGCGCGCACGTGTGGCCAACCTCATTATCCTGACTCCAGGCGAGTCGGCTTTGGACGATATCAACGTGACAGTGCGCGATCTAAGTGCGGCTCACCCCTGCCGGGCGTTTGTCATCATCGCTGAGAGAGATGCTGAGGATCGCGATATCCAGTTGTATGTTTCGTCTTTCTCTCAAACTGACGGCAGTCGAAAACGGCTGTCGTGCGAAGAAATCGTGCTCATTGCGCGGGGTAAGTTTGTGCCTGAACTGCCCAGCGCCGCTTTGCCGTTATTGGTCTCGGATCTTCCCATATTCCTCTGGTGGCGCGACCAATTACAACCGGATGATCGAACGTTTGCAGACTTTAGCCGTGCTGCCGACCGCCTGATCATTGATAGCGCTGAAGCAGAACGGTCGGTCGAGACGCTGGTCGCGTTGGCCGAATTGTTCGGTGGCCAGCAGCGGGGACAATTGGGGATCAGCGACATAAACTGGGCCCGGCTCACGTCCTGGCGCGCTTTACTGGCCAGCTTCTACGATCCTCCGCACTGCAAAGCAGCGCTGGCAAAACTCGACACTGTTGTCATCGAGTATTCCGCTCCGGCGGGTGATCCATCCGCAGTCGCTCCGCAGGCACTGCTGTTCGCCGGTTGGCTCGCGAGCCGTTTAGACTGGGGTTTCTCAAGGGCGGCAGTAAAAGGCAATGACGTGGAATTTGAAATCACTTGCCGGGATCGGTCGATGAGCCTGCAGCTTAGACGCGTTGATCGGCCGGACATGAGACCAGGCCGGCTGGCGAGCGCCTGGCTGAAAACTGCAAGACCTAACGCCACGTTTGTCGCCTCTCGTCACGAGAGCGGGCTGCATCTGGAAACCAGGGCCACTATAGAAGGGGTCTCACACCCTGGACGTGTGCTGCCGGTCAGGAATCGCAGCACAGCCCAACTGATCGGTCGTGAATTGGAAATACTCTGCAACGACAACGTCTATGCCGACGCGGTCCGCATGGCAGCCAGAATGATCCGCTTATCGTCTTGATTGGTTTCTCACTTACCCCTGACAACAAATGTTGACACTGGCCCAGACGCGTCCGTATAGTTTCGGTTGAAAGTGCCATACCGCGACGCTCCCCACGCGCTCCCAATTAACACAGAACTTTTCTGCGCAGCGACCTGACGGCCAGCTAACAGCTTGCCCTATTCCTGAACGGTACGAGATGCCCAGCACTTTCTATCTGGTCAAGCGGCCCTCGGCGCACCTGGCATACATCTGCTTAATTTTTCTGCTGGTTCAGTTCAACGCATCGGCCACACAGGGGAAAGACTCCTGGACCAAAGTTCATTCCGACAATTTCGTACTTGTAGGAAACGCCAGCGAACGAGACATTCGTGAAGTGGCGGTGCGGCTCGAACAATTTCGGGACGCATTTAGCCGCTTGTTGACCGGCTTCCGTATCAACTCGTCAGCGGCTACAAGAGTGGTCGTTTTCAAAAGCAACTACGCGTTCGATCCTTTCAAGCCGGTTTACCAGGGCAAGCCCGGAAATGTTGCCGGTTACTTCCAATCTGGTGAAGATGTTAATTACATCACTTTGACCACCGAAGAACTGGCGAACGATCCGTTTCGGGTGATTTTTCACGAGTACGTGCACCTGTTGCTGCACAACACCGTCCGCAATGTGCCACCCTGGCTCGACGAAGGACTGGCTGAGTACTACAGCACTTTTGACACCGCTGATGACGGTCGTAAGGTCTTATTGGGGAAAGTCATACCTGGTCATTTGCTCATGCTGCGGAGTGATTCCTGGCTGCCGCTGCAAACCCTTCTGAGCGTCGATCGCAAATCACCCTATTACAACGAGCGCGACAAGACAGGAATCTTCTATGCCGAGTCATGGGCTCTGGTCCATTACCTGATCCTTGGCAACGAGCGAAAACGACAGCGGCAGCTTGGCGCCTTTCTGGCCTTGTTACGCGACGGGGCAAAAGCTGAGCGGGCCTTTCAAGCGGCATTTCAAACTGATTCCCAAACGCTTAGGAACGAACTCAAGGATTACACCAATCGAACCATCTTTCCGCAGTTAGCAGTTACTTTGCCAGAGAGGATCAGATCAACCGCAGACATCGCAAGTGAGCCGATCTCTGAAGCCGAGGGACGGGCCTACCTCGGCGACCTCTTGCTGCACATTGATCGCCTGGACCAGTCAGCTGTTGTGTTGGAGCAAGCACTTGCGCTCGATCCAACGCTTTCCCTTGCTCACGCCTCGCTTGGTATCGTGCGGGTGAAGCAAAAACGTTTTGGCCCGGCAATTGAGCATCTGAGAAAAGCCGAAGCCGGTGACCCTACAAATTATCTAGTCCACTACTACCTTGCGTTTGCGCTCAGTCGCAGTGCGATGGATGAGGGTCTCTCGATCTCAACGTATGCTCCGGAGACGGTCGAAACGATGCGAGCGGAGCTGCGACGCGCGATTGAACTGAATCCGAACTTTCCGGAATCGTATGCCCTGCTCGCCTTTGTCAATCTGGTGAGAGAGCAAGAACTGGATGAATCGATTGGAATGGTCCGGCATGCCCTCACTTTGGCGCCGGGACGGGACGATTATCTTTTCGTGCTGGCCCAACTCTACATGCGCAAGCAGGATTTCGTGACGGCTCGGCAAGTATTGCAGCCAATGCTGCGAGAAAACGCCGACGAAACGATTCGACAGAGCGCCCTGACTTTGCTGAATTCGATGCAAAAGATTGAAGAGCAAATCAATCGCCTCAAGGCGGCAGGCCTCAGCATGGATTCGAGCGACATCGGACATGAGGACACTGGGGCAACCGAGGAACCTTCGCTCGAGCCGTTTCTGCGCAAACCGCTGGACGGCGAACAGCGGGTGCAGGGAATTCTCAACCGCGTGGATTGCGGTCCGGGGACAATTCTCTTGTCCGTAGATTCGGGTGGGCAGCAGTTGAGACTGCATGCCAGCGGGTTGGAGCGGGTAAGGTTTGTGACTTATACGACTGACGTACGCGGCGAGATGAGCTGCGGGACACGTCACCCACCGAATCCTGTGGTGGTAACGTTTCGCCCTGGGAGACAAGATCGAAATCGCGTCGCCGGCGAAGTTGTCGCGGTGGAATTCGTGCCGGCAGATTTTCAACTCCAGGATCCCTGAAAAGTAGTTGGGCCACAGATAAAACACGGATGAAACGCAGATCAATCAAGACGTTTTCTCTGTGCTGGTCCCTTTTCTCTTCTCTCTAAATCTGTGATTATCTGTGTGAATCTGTGGCCAATTTCAGGGTTTGGCTGGTTTTCGGATCGGGGGCACGGCGCGTGGGATGTCGCCGTCATCGAGCACTGAATCATCCTGGTTTTGCAGCTGCGCTTTCGGCGTGCCGCGCAGCATCGGAGGGAGAGGTGGCCTGGGAATTCTCACTGTCGCCACCGGTTCAGTCCGTCTGAGAATCGCACCGCCACGACCGGCAACCCAGATATTTGTCCCTCCGCGATAGGCTACGGAGAACAAAGGCGTACTGGTTATTGTTGGCTGGACCTGCCAACTCTCGCCCGAGTCTTTGCTGTTCAGGATTCGACCCTGATCTCCTGCGATCAGAACGTCGTTGCGTCCCGAAACAGCAACGGCGAACAGGTTGCTCGCTAATCCGCTTTCCAGGTCTTTCCAGGTTGCCCCACCATCGTCCGTACGCAGAATGATGCCGCGGGCTCCCACGATATAGCCACGCTGGGCATCAGCGAAGGCAACCGCATAAAGCCACTCTTTCAAATTTCGATCAACTCGCTTCCAGTTTTCGCCGCCATCCTCCGTCAGCAGGATCGTGCCGTTTGAGCCCACAGCCACGCCGTGGCGCGGGTCAGTGAAGTGGACATCTTCCAGCCAGTTGAAAGTACCGACGCGCTGGAGATGCCAGGTTTCGCCGCGGTCATCGGTATGAAGAATCGAGCCGCGCGCGCCAACAATCCAACCTAACTCAGGTGTGACGAAATCAATGCCAAACAGATCCTCGTTTGCTTCGATGAGCACCGGCGCCCACGTTACTCCTCCGTTCGTTGACCGTAGAACTGTTCCGCGGTCGCCGACAACCCAGCCGGCTTTTTCGTCGACGAACGTGACGGCATTTAAGCGCTGAGTGGTTCCCGAGGGTCGCGTGGTCCAGCTCTTTCCGCCTGAACTGGTAAAGAGAATTTTTCCGCGAGAGCCGACCGCCCAGCCGTGCGAGTTATCGATGAAGCATAGGCTGCCTAGATCTTCACGCCCTCCTTCAGTCAGCCGTCGCCACGACATCCCACCGTCATCAGTGCGAACCACCAGACCATCGCCGCCCGCCGCCCAACCTACCCACTCGTCGGCAAAATAAACTGTGGTCAAACGCGGGTTTGTTCTCACGCTGATTGCCAGCCAGATATTTCCGCCGTCGCCGGTGGTCATTACTACTCCACTGTCTCCGGCGGCCCATCCATGCTTATCGTCAGTGAAGAAGACGGAAAACAGATCCGTCGTGGTTAAGGAATTCTGCGACTTCCAGGTGAGGCCGGCATCGTCGGTTTCAAGAATTGTTCCCCTATAACCCACCACGATGGCTCGTTTGGATGATACAAAGGCGGCGCCGGTAAGAACTGCACTGGTGATTCCAGTTTGTGGTTTCCACACAGCCCCACCATTCGTAGTGACCAGCAGAGTGCCTCGTGAACCTGTCGCGATGCCATTGCGCGCGTTGGCAAAAGCTACGGCAAAAAGGTGCGCCGTGGTGTTGCTGCTTTGGGTTTTCCAGGTAACGCCACCATCCTCGGTCACGATGATTGCGCCAAAAGATCCGACGGCCCAGCCTCTTTGAGGATTATCCGGGGCGAAGGTAACTGCGAATAGGTGATCCCTGATACCGGTGTTTCGCGAAACCCACTTATTGCCCCCATTAACTGTCGTTAGGATGACGCCGCGCGCTCCAGAGACCACGACTCGCGTCTTGTCTTTCACATAGATGCTATAAAGGGTGGTATTGGCCGTCGATTCCTGAACGTCCCATTCAAACCCGCCGTTGTCGGTGCGCAAGATCACACCGTCCGAGCCAACAGCCCAGCCGCGCGATTGATCTTCGTCAAAGCGCACCGAGTTGATTGAATTGCCCTGGGGTTTTGGATTCTGCCACTCCCAGCCGCGCATTGGATCCTGCGCCAGGACCCCTGAAGACGCCAGATTTAGCAATAGAACAGCGAAGAAAAGTAAACCACTACGCCGCACAAGCACAAAAATGAAGGGTTTCAATTTTCGCGTAATGCCAGTCATTCAGTAACGCTCTGGGATTTCCAAACCCGGGCGACAGTTTAGCTTACTGGGGGAATTCAAATTATAGACAGCCGCGAAGCAAAAGCGAACTCTTCTGGGAACTGATCAGTCCACTTCCACGGTACCAATTCTATCGATCGCTTCGCGCAGGATCTCTTCCTCGACTTGCCCGGCCTGGGCGATCTTTCTAGCGGCGCGATCGGCTGCCTCCTGAATCAGGTGTCCGTCGTGTCCCCGAGTCCACTCCCAGGTAACCTCGTGTCGTTGGGACGCCACATCCAGACGCTGCCACCATTCGTGGTTTGTCTTTTTTCTGAACCTGCCATTCATCGTCTCGACCACGTAACGGGAATCCGTGAAGAGATGAACGCGGCAGGGTTCGCGAAGAGTTTCCAAACCCACGGCGGCAGCAGCAATTTCCGCCTGCTGGTTTGTTGCGTGGCCAAGATAGTTTCCAACCGCGCGCCAGACTCCCCGATAACCCAATAGCGCAACCGCGGCCGCACGAGTTTGTCCTCGTCCATTTCCCAAACTGGAACCATCACAGAAGATCGTCACGGCTTTGTGAACGCCTTTCCGCGGTTTGGCTTCAACCTCGGGTTGTTTTGCTTTGGTATTCTGCAATACTTAGTTTGCCGTCCTGGAGTAAAAGCACGATCCAGTCACTTTTTATCACAAACTCCCTGGATTGAGCCTTGTGGATCTATTCATTAACCTTCAACACTGCCAGAAAAGCTTCTTGCGGGATCTCGACGCGGCCGACTTTCTTCATCCGCTTCTTCCCTTCTTTTTGTTTTTCCAGCAGTTTGCGTTTGCGCGTGATGTCGCCGCCGTAACACTTCGCGATGACGTTCTTGCCCAGCGCCTTGACTGTTTCGCGCGCGATCACCTTGTTGCCGATCGCTGCCTGAATCGGCACCTCGAAGAGCTGGCGAGGAATCAATTGTTTCATCTTCTCTGCCAGGGCACGTCCCTTGGCCTGTGCCGTGCTGCGATGAAGAATCAATGACAGCGCATCCACCGGCTCGCCCGCAACCAGCACATCGAGCTTTACCAGGTCGCTCTCCCAATAGCCTGCCAGGTTGTAGTCCAGTGAAGCATAACCGCGTGATACGGATTTCAACCGATCATAGAAGTCGAGCACAATCTCGTTCAACGGCAGCTCGTAAGTAAGCATCACTCGGTTAGAAGCGATGTATTCAAAGCCTTTCTGCAAGCCCCGCTTTTCCTCGAGCAACGGCAGGATCCCGCCCAGGTGCTCGTCGGGCGTGAGAATTGTTGCCCGAATGACCGGCTCTTCGATCTTCACGATGCGACCCGGGTCGGGCATCTTCGCCGGCGAATCAATCTCAGCCACCTGGCCGTCCGTCGTCGTCACGAGATATCGCACTCCCGGCGCGGTCGTAATCAGATCGAGATTAAACTCACGCTCCAATCGCTCCTGCACAATCTCCATGTGCAACAAGCCGAGAAAGCCACAACGGAAGCCGAAACCGAGCGCGGTAGAAGACTCAGGCTCGTAAAAGAACGAGGCGTCATTCAGGCGCAGGCGATCGAGCGCATCCCGCAACTCTTCGTACTGATTTGTATCTATCGGATATAGACCGGCGAAAACCATCGGCTTGATTTTCTGAAAACCCGGAAACGGTTCGGTTGTAGGTCGCGCTGCTTCAGTGATTGTATCGCCGATTTCCACATCGGCGACTTCTTTGATCGAGGCCGTGAGAAAGCCGACTTCACCGATACTCAATACATCGATGGGCGTGGGACGAGGACGATTAACCCCCAGCGTCTCTACTTGATAGTCGCGTCCGGTGTTAAAGAATCGAATCTTCATTCCGGGACGAATGCTGCCGTCGATTACGCGGAAGAGGACTATCACACCCCTGTACGAGTCGTACCAGGAATCAAATATTAAAGCTTTCAGCGGGGCGTTGGGATCGCCGGTGGGTGGCGGCACATCGCGCACTATCGCTTCCAGCACTTCGGCCACCCCTTCACCGGTTTTCGCGCTGGTGAACAAGGCGTTATGGGTTTCCAACCCGATCAGGTGTTCAATCTGTTCGACGGCCTTTTCCGGCTCAGCGCCGGGAAGGTCGATCTTGTTAATGACCGGGATCAATTCAAGATTGTTGTCGATAGCAAGGTAGGTGTTTGCCAGGGTCTGCGCTTCCACTCCCTGCGAAGCGTCGACTATCAGCAGCGCTCCTTCACATGCCGACAATGAACGTGAAACCTCGTAGGAGAAATCGACGTGGCCCGGAGTGTCAATCAGGTTCAATACGTAATCATTGCCGTTGTTTGCGCGGTAGTCGAGCCGCACAGCGTGAGCTTTGATTGTGATACCGCGTTCCCGCTCGAGATCCATGTTATCGAGCACCTGTTCCGACATATCGCGGCCGGTCACGGCGCCGGTAAGTTCCAGGAGCCGATCGGCTATGGTCGACTTGCCATGGTCGATGTGCGCGATGATCGAAAAATTTCGGATGCGGTCTGAATTCATTTGGAATGTTGTCAGTGGTCCGTTGTCAGTTTTTGGTTGTTAATTTTTGGCCTTTGGTCTTTGGCCTTTGGTCTTTGAACTTGATGAGATTCGATGCGAAAAGCAAAGACCTGAGGCCCAAGACCAAAGACCAAAGATCAAAAAACCGACAACTGATCGCTGTTTACTGACTAATGACTACTGACAACCAACTGAAAATAACAAAACGGGCGCGAATGCGCACGCGCCCGTTCGTTAGCCCTCGTTTTTGCTCACTTTCAGTCGTTTAGGTGAGCTTCAACATAAGCCCGGGCCTTTTCCGGAGTGTTTAGTGACTTGACAAACTCAGCATTGCTGAAAAGCCACACCACATGATCTTTCACGAACTGCACATACTCATCGTTCGGCGAACCGTCTGACTTGAGCAAACCCAGCTTCTTCCATACCCGCTGCACAATTTCAGAGTCCTGAGTCGCGGCGCCAGCCTGGAACAACTTATGTTTGTCGTCGTCGCTCATGGAGGACGACGAACTGCCGTCTCCGCCGTTGTCCGCCTCGTTGCTGTTCGCTGTTGAACCGGGCTCCGCATTGAAATCGCCGCTGCGGTTCGCGTTTACATTATCGTGTCTGTTCGAGTTCCTGTTTGACGGCCGCAACATCAAGAAAAGAACCAGTCCAACGACGCAGACAATAATCAATCCCAGGCAGCCGGCAGCGCCGCAGCCGATGGCAATCTTCTGATTTCGATTCATTCGTTTTACCTTTCTTTCATCCAGGCGATACAGCGCTTCAGGTGAGTCCGCATATTCTCACAACTGTCGTGATGAATGCGACCGTGTCCGGGTAAAACCCATTCAAAATCGTAGTCCAGGAGCCTTTCCATCGAACGAATCTGTTCGGGCCACGAATACCAGTTGACACTGCGGAACGCAGTCAAGGTTCCACGCGCCGGCGACCAGGCCAGATGATCACCCGTGAAAAGAAACTTGTTTTTGTACAGCAGTACCATGTGACCGCGAGTATGTCCCGGGGTCGGGATGATTACCAGTTCATCATCCAGGCGAACCTCGGCCTCGCCAGCGATCACGCGTTCGATTCCCAAGCGCTGGGCGCCGTCCGCTGCATGCATGACTCTCTCGCAGCCAAACAGCTCCGCAAACCGCTGATGATCAGCTACGTCGTCGCGATGTGTCAAAAACATCTGGCGCACGCCACCGGTGTTCGTTAATCGTTTTGTTAACTGTGTGGCAAACCGTGGTGAGTCGACTAAGACATTTCCGCCTTCAGCTTCCGGCCGCTGAATTAGATAGCTCCAGGCGCCAAAGCTCGACTCGGAAGTGAAGCCGCAGAAGTATATGTTCTCTGCAAGGTGAGAAGGAAAAGCATCAATACCGACGTGAAAATCATGGTGTCCACGGGCGCCGATCGATCCGGTGGGACACGCAACCAGGGACATTAATGCAAGCCGTGCCTGTGCTTCGGTCTCCGGCTGACGATAGACGACAGAGTGCTCGCCGAATTCACGGAAGGTCTCGGGCGCGATCTGCCGGCAGGCGTCGCAATCGATACAAGTAGTATCGACATAGAAATCCCCCGGGACATTTTCCGGCAGTCGCTTTTGAATACTGGCCATGAATAAATCCTGTAAGCATATTCTCGCACTGCCTGACACGATTCAAGTGCTATGACAACAATAGGACACCACTCAAGGCGTGGAAATTCGCAGGTTGGGAAGGTGGGCTTGCCCCCGCTCGAGATCCGCACCCACTCAACACTCGAGATTGGCCCTGAAGGTTGCGAAGGGTTCCTCAGCTTGGGCTATCAATTGAGTGTTGAGTGCGTGCGGATCTTGAGCGGGGGCAAGCCCACCTTCCCAACCTGCGAATTCCCATGCCTTGAGTCGGCTCAACCCAATCACCGTTCCAGCTGACAACTTGCGCCGCGTCAAGGCAGCCGTCTAAGATGCCTCTTAACAATCTACCTATGTTCTTGCAATTCAGGAGAAACATCATGCCATCCTTAAGACTCAGCCTGGCGGTAAGCTGTGCAATGCTGCTTTTCGCTTTACCAGTCTCGAAAATAAATGGGCAAAACGGCAATGTGGCGCCCGTAATCAAATCGGCTGAGATTCAACCCGCAAGACCGGACATCGAAGTTGGGCAGAAAATCCAGTTTTCTGTACTGCTGAAAGACGAACAAGGCCGCACCGTAAACGAAAAACCCAGCACATGGTTTGCGGCGCCGTTTGATTTGGCTAAGGCGGATGAAAACGGTTCGGTCAGTTTCTTTCAACCCGGCGAGGTGATGGTAGGAGCTATCGTTGGCGGCAAGCCTGTGTTCACAAAGGTTGTCGTCAAGCAAGCTCCCGTCAAGACGATCCAGATCGACCCGCTTCCCTCGGCCCTGATCGTCGGCGGAGCAATGAAGCTTAGCGCCACGGCAAAAGTCGCTAGCGGAGACCCGCGGAGTGATGTGACCGTAAACTGGCTTTCAGATAATCCATCGGTGGCTACAGTGGATGCAGCCGGCGTGGCCGTCGGAGTCTCACCGGGTAAAGCTACTCTAAAAGCTACCTCTGATATGGCGTCAGGAACCGTAGTAGTTAATGTGGTCAAAGCCTCGATCAGCAACCTTTCGATTCAGCCTCGCACGACCACGGCAAAGACCGGTGATGTAGTGCATTTCAACGCCATCTCGCAGGGATCAAGTGCCGGCTATGCACCGCGCTGGTCCGTAGGTGGCGAGGGGGCGACGATCGACAACGATGGCGGGTTTGTTGCCGAGCTGCCGGGAACCTATGTGATTACCGCAGCAATCGGAGACAAGATATCGAGCGCCTCGGTTGTCGTCACGCCGCGAAATGCAGAGCGCGATCTCAAGGTTGTCGGCCGGGCGCTTTTGAAAGATGTGGAAGGCGCGGAAGAGTGGATTATCGGCAACTACGCATACTATTCGACGATTGCCGATCGCTTTTTCGTCTATGACATCTCTGATCCTGCAAACCCGAAACTAACCGACACGGTGAAAGTCGATGCGCGAATAGTCAATGACATCAGCACCACCGCCGATGGAAAGATCCTGGTAATCTCGCGCGAGGGAGCTTCAAACCGAAAAAACGGAATCGCGTTTTATGACACATCTGATCCAGCCCATCCAAAGTTAATCTCCGAGTACACGGCGACCGTGACGGGTGGGGTGCACAGTGCTTTCGTGGACAGCCACTACGTTTATTTAACAGACGATGCTACCGGCTCGATGCGCGTCATCGACTTCGAGGATGTGAAGAATCCCAGGGAAGTGGCCCGCTGGCAGGTCGAAAACCCTGTTGTCACTACAGTGCGCACAAAGGAAGGAGAAGAAGTTGGTGGACGTTATTTGCACGACCTCCAGGTTAAGGATGGATTGGCTTACCTCGCGTACTGGCGAGACGGGCTGATCATCCTGGACGTTGGCAATGGCATGAAAGGCGGAAGTCCTGAGAAGCCGCAACTCGTGAGTCAGCTGCGTTTCAACCATAACGAGCTTTACGGAAACGGCTGGTTGGCCGGGACTCACTCAGTCTTTCGTTATAAGAGCTATGTTTTCGTCGGCGATGAAGTGTTTCCACCAATTTTCGACATTCACGGGAAAAGGAGAATTCCGGTCAGAGGCATCGTGCACGTGATCGATGTATCCGATATCAACAACCCACGCAAGGTAGCCGAGTATCCAGTACCCGAAGCCGGCGCGCACAACATGTGGGTCGATAACGACATCATGTACATGGGTTACTACAACGGCGGGGCGCGTATCGTCGACGTATCAGGTGAACTTCGTGGGGATCTCTATCGCCAGGGTCGGGAGATAGGCAGGCTCTGGATGGGCGATCCGGCGGGTGTTCACCCCAACATGCCGTTTACCTGGGGTGCGCAGCCCTACAAGGACTACGTGATCTTCAATGACATTAATTCCGGTTTGTGGATCGTAAAGGTCGGCGAGTCGATTCACAAAGGATCAACGACGGCGCCCGGACGATAGGTGGAATTTAGAAATTAGAATTTAGAAATTAGAATTTAGAAATCAGGAAATTTGACATTTGTCATTTTTCATTTGTCATTTTTCGACTCCGCATGATTTCGTGGACACCGCATTGCGTGAAGCGGCCTACTATCCACGAAATCACACGAACCTCGGCAGCAAATGACAAATGAAAAATGAAAAATGTCAAACCTCAAATGTCAAATTTCCTGATTTCTAAATTCTAATTTCTAAATTCTAATTTCAATTTCTGCCGCCCAGTCCATGTTCGCTGATCAACCTGTGAAGATAAGAGCGGCTGATTCCCAACCTCCTTGCCGCTGCGACCTTGTTTCCGCCCTCGCTCTGCAGAGCACTCAAAATCATGCGACACTTGAGCGCAGTTACTGCTCCTTCCAGAGTTGTTTCGTCCGCAACATTCGCGTCCGGAAGCACCCGCAACATTTTTTCAGGAAGAAACTCGAGACCCAGATTTGGGCCGTTGCTCAATACCACGAGTCGCTCCATCAGATTCTCGAGCTCACGTACATTGCCCGGCCAGGTGTATTCCTGCAAACCATCAATCAGACGCGCATCAAGCTCAGGAGCAGGCAGGCCATGTTTGGTCGCTGCCTTCGCGGCAAAGTGGGCCGCCAGCAGTGGAATATCCTCCTTACGATCGCGGAGGGCTGGCAATGTCAGCGGGATTACATTCAACCGATAGAAGAGGTCGCGACGAAATCTGCCCGCGTCGACGTCCTTCTCGAGGTCACGATTGCTCGCAGCAATTAGCCGAATGTCAACGTTCAAAGTCTTCGAGCCGCCGACACGTTCAAACGAGCGCTCCTGCAACACACGCAGCAATTTCACCTGGACGTTTGCGTTGAGATCCGCAATTTCATCCAGAAATAGTGTGCCCCCATCCGCCAGCTCGAACCTGCCTTTTCGCGCGTGTATGGCCGAGGTAAATGCCCCTTTCTCATGCCCAAATAACTCAGATTCAATCAAGGTTTCCGGCAATGCAGCGCAACTGACTCCCACGAAGGGGCCATCCGCGCGTGGACTCTCAGTATGTATCGCCCGGGCCAACATCTCCTTGCCGGTTCCGTTTTCGCCTACCAGCAGCACCGTTGCACTGGTTGCTGCCACCGAGCGGGCCTGTTTGACTATCTTTTCCAACGACTGACTGGCCCCCAATAGTTCTTTGAAACCCTGAGAGCGAGTCAGTTCGTCCCGCAACCGGAGATTCTCGATCTCCAGACGCCGCATTCGCGCAGCCTGGTTAACGATGTGCAACACCTCCGCCGCATTGAGCGGTTTCTCAAAGAATCCGTAGGCGCCTCGCTTCACGGCTTCGAGTGCAGCATTTCTTGCCTGACTCCCGGTAATTACAACAACCTGGATTGGCGGGTCCTCGGCCCGAGCAGCGTCGATGATTGCCAACCCTTCGGAGATCTCGCTGGCTCGCGGCGGCAGGTGCAAATCGCTAACTACGACATCGATCCCTTCGCGATGGAGCAGTGGCAGGGCGTCACTCCGCGACGCTGCTTGAAGGACGCGATAATCCGAGGCCAGGGCCCAATAAAGCCCGCTGCGCACCGCATCGTCGTCGTCAACAACGAGGACAGTTCCTTTGACCTGAGCTTGATTCGTCATCGTGCACACTCAAGAGTGCGACGCTGAGGGTTCGCTTCCGTTTCACTTCGGAAATGTCTGGGCGAGATTTTTTGAGAGGATCTCGACGACCTGTTTTGACCGCGGCCCCAAAATTACCGCCGTCTAATTGCGCCGTTCGATTATCGCCGATGGTAGCACGACGCGAAAGGTTGTACCAACGCCTTCATTGGATTGGACCTCAATAGTGCCGGCATTGGCCCTCACTACCTCCCGGCACGTATAAAGACCGAGGCCGACCCCGTTCTTTTTGGTCGTGGCGAAAGGTCGAAACAGCCGTTGCTCGATGAATTCCGCACTCATACCAGAACCGGTATCACTAACGTTTAGATACACTTTTCCCGGCACCGCGGCACCGGCCTCGATGGTCAACTTGCCGCCTGTGTCGGCCATCGCCTCGAGGGCGTTGATAAGCAGGTTTTCAACTACCTTCTCCATCCGCTCAGCGTCTACCAGAGCGTATACCGGCTGTGACAGTCTCAGCTCGATCTGGTATGTGGAAGGCACCGGCTCCGCAATCATTCCCACAACGCGTCGAACCAGTGCGGTCAAGTCTGTGGGCATCGGTTTTCGATGCTCACCGCTCAACGTAGTGACGGGATTCGTTATTCGCGCCACCAGCGCCTTTAGCTTCTCGGTGGCGAGAGTAAGCGACTTCATCATATCTGCGCGAAACTCTTCGTTATGAAAATGCACTTCCATGTTGCCGACGATTAAAGATAACGCCTCAATGGAATTCTTCAGGTCGTGCGTTAACATGGCCGAAAGCCTGACAAACGATTCGAACTGCCGCGCCTCGGCCTCGCGTGCCAACTGCTCACGCAACCGCTCGGTCATTAAATTGATGTTATCGGCGATGACGCGAGCATCATCTCCGGATCTGACGTTGATACGGTGATCAAGCTTACCCTTGGCAATGGCGGTCACGCCTTCCGTGACGGTGTCAATGCCCCGGTTCTGTTTCTGCCAGTAACGCGAAAGTGCGACGGCCGTTAAAAAGGCGATTACACCCGCCAGCAAGATTCCGATCCAACCGGCACGTCTGGCCGATGAAAGGGCGACCCCTGGGTTGCTCGCTACCGCGGCACTGGCAGCTATTTTGGGGAACGGCGTGAAAGCGACCTGGTAATCCTGACCGGTGGGTAAGCTAAAACGGCTTGTCCCGGTCTCATTTGACATCATTGACGTGGCAACAGTTTTAAAGGCAGGCAAGGCAGCGGCAACTGGCTGGTGTTTCAGCGTGTCGTTCGGGTGATACAGCAAGGCGCCAGACCGGTCGATGACGATAACCATCGAATTAAAATCGCTGCTGCTATTCTTTGCTTCAATTGGTCTCGCGGCCTCAGCCAGGACGGAATCTATATTGATTTGACCGACCAACGCTGCACTTGGAGTTGCTGCGTTTTCCTGTTCTGCAAAGATCGGCACCGTATAAGCCTGACTGGCGCCGAACGAAGCCGCGGTCAGTGGCGAAGTTAAGACTGCTGTGTCGCGCACGCTCCAAACCCTGTCGTCCGGTTGTGGCAGACCGGGATGGAAGTCTTTTGTTTGGATCTTCAGGGCGTCTATTCCCTGGTTAGCCTTATTGATTTCCACCACAATGAGCGGTTGTTTCCTTGAACCAAAACAAATTAGACGTTCAACGTGCCGGTGATTATTGAATACGGCTACGAGCGAAGCTTTAAGCTCAACCGGTAAGTCACGAGCACCGTTCCCGGAATCTTTTGCGAGCGCAATCGAGTTGAGTTTTGTTTCCTCGGCCAGATACCGGTGCAGCGCATCTGACGTCCCCAGCGAATTGAGAGAGCCGCCCTCTTCGTCCAGGATGCGATTTGCCGAGGAGATAAAAACTGCAAGGTCTTCCAGAAGTGATTTTTTCCGCTCAGACTCGACGAGGTTTACGGTAAACCAGAAATTTATTGAGGCCAGCAAAAGCAGCGGGGCGAGACAAATAATTAAGCAGGTAAGAAAAGGTCTGGGCCTAATAAGCAACGCGACCTCCCGAACCAAAGACTGAGATAATAACCCAGCCCCGAGCTGTCCGACAGTAAATAAGAGTGATGCCACGGCCTTGTTTCCGTCGAGTATTCACGTTCGCTGCTAAAAAGAACTTCCCCCTTTCTCCTTCGGCGCCGAAGGCGCTGCGTGGAATAATCACGTTCCCATAGCAGAAAACGTGAGACTCCACGGGGCAAGCCCATGGCATCTTACGAATCTCTCTCAGCCGTCTGTAGCTGCGAGCGTGAAGTACCACGGCACAAGGCCGTGGCATCAATGAGAGCTATTCCACCTCGAAAAGTGGCGACAAGTCGCCGCACTGCAAAGAGAAGTCCTTAAACGGGCAGGCGATGAAACTCAGCGAGAAGAGGGGCGAGAGTACTTATTATCCTGTTATGCGCCGGCCCGTTGCTCGCTACGATACCGTTTCGATTCTGCACCTCCGGGACGTTGTAGCTTAACGGCCGGCCAAAGAGGTCAGTAAGCAGTCCACCTGCTTCTGTCAAAATCACTTCGGGAGCGCACGTGTCCCATTGTTTGGTCCGCGGCGAAAGATGGATGTAGAGATCGCATTGTTGCTCGACAATGAGTCCGACCTTGATCCCTACCGAGCCCCGACGTACCTCTTCCTTCACGCCGAAAGCCTTGACTACCTGGTCCATTCGCGGGCTGCGATGCGAGCGGCTGGCAGCCAGGCGCATGGAAGAAAGATCAGTTTGGATCGAAGCAACCGCCTTCTCAGGAGCCTGGTTAGGTCGTTCGACCCAGGCGCCTTGACCTCGCACAGCTCTGTAAAGAACTCCTGTCAGCGGTTGATAAACCACACCCAAAACACTCTTGCCGGCTTCTGCAAGTCCAATCTGCACCGCAAAATCACCGTTCCCGGCGATAAACCCGGTCGTTCCATCCAGCGGATCAACCATCCACACGCGCAGTTTTCCCAAACGGCGAGCGGTATCTTCAGACTCCTCGGCAAGAATTCCGTCGTCAGGAAAGTCCTGGCGCAGCCGTTCAACTATCAAATGGTTTGCTACGCGGTCTGCCTGAGTGACCGGCTCGCTATCGTGACTGGCGTACTTTTGTTCGATCTTGAGCGGGCCCCGATAGAAATCCAGGATGGCAGCACCAGCCTCACGTGCGAGCTCCAGGGCGACGCGCAGTTCATCAGTGTAATCCTGGGTAGACCCACTTTCGATCATCACATCAATAGTCAGCGGAAGGAAGTTAGCCACAGATTAACGCGGATAACACTGATTAAAATAGGTAACGCTGATAGTCTTTTCTTATCCGTCTTATCCGCGTTTATCTGTGGCCGATTTTCTTTCATTCATTGTCGAGCTTTTTCGCTGCTGCGCGAACTACTGCCAGGGTCTGATCAATATCGGCGCGCGTCGTGCGAAAGTTCACGATGCAAATCCGCAAAGCGAAAGAGCCGCGAATTGTAGCGTTCGACAGGTAGGCCTGGCCGCCTCGCTGGACTGCTAGCATGATTTGAGTATTCAGTTCGTCCAAAGCTCGATTGATCTCGCTGCTTGTCTCTGCCGAAGCCGATGTCATTCGATCTTTCATCGAAGGCGGAACGTAGCGAAAGCAGCAGATGCTCAGCTCAACCGGCGCCAACAGTTCGAAGTCTTCCGAAGCGAGAATTTGTTCCGCAAGGTACTGCGCCAGCGCATTGTCGTCGCTGATGGCTTCTGCCAATCGCCTCGAACCGTAGTACTTAAGGGCAAACCAAACCTTCAGCGCCCGAAAGCGCCGCGACAGTTCGACGCTGTAGTCCCAGAAAGCAAATGTTTCCTGGTCCTCTTGTTCGTGCACTTTGATGTAGTCGGCTTCATTCTGAGAAAACGCGGCCCGGACAATCGCCGGATCGCGAAAGAGAAGACAGCCGCAATCAACGGGTGTGTAGAGCCACTTATGTGGATCGAGAGAAACAGAGTCCGCGCGGTCAATACCGTCGAACAGCGAACGTTTGCTTTGGTCCAGGGCGCCCAACGCTCCGTATGCCCCATCGATGTGAAACCAAAGATCGTACTCCCGGGCCACCGCGGCAATTTCATCGAGGGGATCGACGGCACCCGTATTTACCGTACCTGCACTGGCCACAATGCAAAATGGTTTAACGCCACCGCGCAAGTCCTGCTCAATCACGCGACGCAAGTCCGTAACTTTCATTCGAAAGCGTTCGTCGGTTTCGACCGAGCGAATCTGGTTACGACCAATTCCCAAAATGTCTGCGGCTTTTGGAATCGACATATGGACCTGATCCGAGGCGTAGATCACCATTGGCGTTTTACTTCCCCACAATCCCTCGCGGGCGGGATTTCCTTCGGAGCGGGAACGTTGGGCAATCAAGATAGCCAACAGATTTGCCATTGAGCCGCCACTGGTGAGCAATCCGTGGGCATCCTCTCCGTAAGTGATCAGCGAAGCGAGCCAACGTACCACCATGTGCTCGACCTCGGTCGCAGCCGGGGACGATCGCCACGAGGTGACACTGGGATTTAGAGCCGAAACAATAAGGTCAGCAAAAATGCCGGCGGGATTTGCCGGCGAAGCCACATATGCAAAAAAACGCGGGTGACCATTATGCCGGCTGCCGAACATAATCTTTCGGCAATCGTCGATCAGTTTGTCCAGGGGTTCCGGGTCAACCGGCAGAGCCGAACCCAACAGACGCGTGGCCTCGCCCCCGATGGTTTCAGGGAAAACAGGTAACTCTGAAATCTTGCCGAGATACTCGCTGACCAGCCCAACGGCCTGCAAAGACAGTTCACCTAAGGCCTCGGCGGAGATGTCGAGCGATGAACTGCGCGGCGTACTTCTTGTTTGTTCGTCTTTCATTTGATGGGCGCAATGCAGACAAGCAGCGAAAGTCTTTCGCTGCCTTCGTTTTTGACTCCATGAGGAATTCCCGCTGGAGCAACTACAAGCATGCCCGCGGCGGCTGCGCGTGTCTCCGTTCCGATGTTAAAACTGCCGCTTCCGCTCAGGACAAAATAAAATTTGTCGGCGTGGTCATGCGCGTGAACACCCTGTGCCTGACCAGGTTCCAGGCAATTTAGTCCGACCATGACATTTGTGCCTTGCCAGAGTGTTGTTTTGAAGAATTTCTCCGCTTGAGCGCCCTGGAAGTCTTGCCAGTCAAGAAAGTAGTCCATTGCTGTTCTTCTTTTCGTAAGTATTTGTCAATCAAACTAACATACGGATCCTCAACGATGAAGTGCGCTTGCGGGCTTATACTTTGCGTGCGTATAGTTCGTTGCCGGCATAATGTCAGCTATCAATTGTTCAACACCTCAGGGGACTGCCCGTTATCGTGATCGCTTCAGGTCGGTCGCCGCTGATCGGCACTTCCGCGACGAACAAAGCGTGTTCATCTCGTCGCTCGGTCTCGGCACATATCTCGGCAATGCGGACGAGGCTACCGACCGCGGCTATACACAAGCGGTCGTTCGCGCCGTCCAACTCGGAATAAACCTTATCGACAGCGCGGCAAACTATCGATTTCAGAGAAGTGAACGCTCCATCGGTCGCGCGCTCCAACTGCTCATCGCCGAGCACGGTTTTTCCCGAGACGAAATTGTGCTCTGTACTAAGGGTGGGTATCTCCCGTTTGATAGCGCGCCACCAAGAGATGTTCAGGCCTATGTCGAGGAAACTTTTGTGCGGCCCGGCATCGCTGGTTTTGAGGACATTGTCGGCGGCAGCCATTGCATGACGCCGGCTTATTTACAGAACCAGTTAGACCAGTCGCTCGAGAACCTGGCCGTCGGCTGTGTGGATGTTTACTACATTCACAATCCTGAATCGCAACTCGGCTACGTGTCGGTAGACGAGTTTTACTCAAGACTGCGCAAGGCGTTTGAATTGCTCGAGCAGAATATTGCGGCCGGAAAAATCAGAAGTTATGGCGTGGCCACCTGGAATGGTTTTCGAGTTCCGGATACCGCTCGCGAGTTTCATTCATTACCGCGCATGGCGGGGTTGGCAAAGGAGGTTGGGGGTGAAGCGCATGGCTTTCGCTTTATCCAGTTACCGTACAATCTGGCAATGCCCGAGGCGTCCACACTTCAGAACCAAACAATAGGCGACCGGCAGTTGTCTGTGCTGGAGGCCGCAGCCTTGCTGGGAATCACGGTCATCGCCAGCGCATCGATCTTGCAAGGACGCGTTGCCCGCGGCTTACCCGAGGATTTGCGACAAAGGCTCGGTTCGCTGGCAACGGACGCGCAAACGGCCATTCAATTTGTTCGTTCAACTCCAGGGATTACGACGGCTTTGGTAGGCATGAGTCGCCCGGAACACGTTGAAGAAAACGCGCAGCTAAACAAGGTCGAGCCGCTACCGGCAAAGGAATTTATGAATTTATTTGCTTGAGACTTATGCGGCTGTCGTGTAGGTTCGTGGATCGTATTTCCCAAGTGAGACAAAAATGAGCGAAAAAAGATTCAGTTCATTTGAAGAATTCTGGCCTTACTACGCAGCCGAACACAGTCAACCCGCCACGCGCGCGCTGCACGCTGCGGGCACGGCGGCGAGCATTGCCTGTGCCATAGCGCTCATTAGCGAAGGCAAGTGGAAGCTATTGCCGCTCGCCCTGGCGCCGGGTTACGGCGCCGCCTGGCTTGCTCATTTTCTTATCGAACGAAACAAGCCGGCAACTTTCGAATATCCGCTGTGGTCATTTATCGGGGATTACAAGATGGTCGCCATGATGCTCGCCGGAAAGATGGATGCCGAGGTTGAACGCGTCCTCGAGGAGAAGCTCGCACTGACGGCAGAATCGTAACGCAAGCTGTTAGCTTGCGTGGTTCCACAGCACTCAAGTTAACGGCTCAAAAGAGTTGAACGCGTTCTCGAAGAAAGCCGAGAGCTGACGGCAGAATTGTAACGCAAGCTGTTAGCTTGCGTGAATCCACCGGCACTCAAGTTGACCGCTGCAAATCCATTCGCCAACCGGAAATCCCGAGACGAAACAAAAACAGCCTTCCACACTCAATTAGCTCGCCGGGCGGTATAGAATAGGCATTCGAGTTTTTGACTGCTGAGTTGTGATGCAAGGCAACATCCCCATTCCTGAAATTCCTCACGCCGAAGATGTCTGGCTAATTGTACTTATCACTTCGGTGCGCCGACGGAGAACCCAACAGGGAAAACTGTTCTACGAGGCAGCAGCACGCAACGCCACTGGCTCGCTCGCTTTGAAAATCTGGGGCGAGACGCCGGAGACCGGGAAGGAGATCAAACCAGGACTGTGGGGCATCACCGGCCGAATGGAAGAGTTTCAGGACCGGGCCCAGTTTGTTGTGGCCGAGTATCGGCCGATCACTGTCGCTCAGTATCGCGAGCACCAGGGCAGCGACCCGGTTTTACCCCGCGCCTTCACAATGGATATCGAGACTGTGGCGCTGCCGGATTTTCGTGAGCGCGTCGGACCGCAGCTCGAGCGCACTTTTCGGCTCGGCAACATGCGACTTGAACAGCAACAACGCTATCTCGAGGATATTGCGGCAGAGGAGGAGCGCTGCTATCAGCTCGGCGCCTTGAATGCTGCCTCCGGCCGCGTGCTCTCTATCGCCGTGCACGTCGGCCTCGTGCCCGGGACCGAGTTCGGCGACATTCCGGCTACGGAGAGAGAATACGCGTTCGGCATTGATGCCGCAGGTAACGAACAAAGTGAAACCCAAGCCCTGAGTGAGTTTCTGCAACTGCTTAATGATTTCGATTGTGAGACGGACGAAATTGTCGGGCATAACATCCTGGGTTTCGACCTTCCGTTCATTTTTCAACGTTGCCTGATCAATAACATTACTGTTCGACGGTTCGTGAATCTTGGTGACTACAGTGTGCGCGGCGTGTTTGACACGATGCGGCATTGGTGGTTTGGGGACAGGCGCCGCGTGAGTTTGGACGATATAGCCTGGGCGCTCGGAATCGAGTCGAGCAAGACTTCTGAGGTGGAAGGCAGCAAAGTTTTCGAGTTGCATCAGGCAGGCCGGCTGGCTGAAATCCGGGAGTAT
Organism: Pyrinomonadaceae bacterium; assembly: GCA_035644135.1. Classification (GTDB taxonomy): domain Bacteria; phylum Acidobacteriota; class Blastocatellia; order Pyrinomonadales; family Pyrinomonadaceae; genus PSRF01. The sequence goes on along the minus strand of DASQPD010000180.1, from coordinate 67,440 downwards.
AACCTGAATGATGTTCGTGTGACGCGCAAGGTATACGAGCGGATGGTCGCTTGCTTCGGACGGTAAAACTTCAGGAAACCAGCCACAGATTAACGCGGATGACACAGATCAAAACCAGAATAAAAGGTAGCGTTGTCCGTAAGCTTCCTAATATCTGTTAGTCCTGATCCGCGTTGTCCGCGTTTATATGTGGCTAAATGTTCTTACGGATTTTTTTGCAGCTTCTCCCCTGTGTGGAACGGTGTTTCATTTTTGCAACAGACTTTGGTAACATGCGGTGCGGATGGAAAACAACCTCATTTCAATCGTGATGCTGTTGATCGGAATCGCTGTTGGCGCGGTCGCTGTTTGGTGGGCGTTTCGCACGAGAGCCAATCAGAGTTATGAAGCCGGCCGCTCGGAAAGTGCTGCTGCGCTCGCCGCGTATCAGGAGCGCCTGAATGCTCGAGAGCAGGAAATCGCGTCGGTAAGAGAAACCCTGACGAAAGAAGTTACGGAACGCGAGCGTCTGCAAGAACAGAACACAACCCTAAAAGCCCAACTGGAGGGCGAACGCCGGGCAGCCCACGAACGCAAGGAATCATTCCAACTAGCCGCCGATGAGCTGGCATTAAAGTTCAAGGCTCTTTCGCGAGACGCCCTCAAAGACAACAATCAATCGTTCCTGGAGCTGGCGCGAGCGACGTTGGAAAAATTCCAGGAGACCGCCAAAGGTGATCTCGAATTGCGGCAAAAGGCAATCGATCAGCTGGTTAAGCCTTTGAAGGATTCTCTCGAGAAGGTTGACGGCAAGATCGGCGAAATCGAAAAGGCCCGGGCCGGAGCGTATTCGGAATTGCGCGAGCAAGTGAAAGCGCTGGCAACTTCGCAACTGCAACTTCAGACGGAAACCGGCAACCTGGTTAAAGCCCTGCGCACACCGCACGTGCGCGGTCGCTGGGGCGAGATTCAGTTGCGCCGCGTGGTCGAGATGGCGGGCATGTTGCAGTACTGCGATTTCGTCGAACAGGAGACTGTGGCCACCGAAGATGGCCGTATTCGTCCCGATATGATCGTGCGCCTCCCCGGAAATCGAACCATCGTTGTAGATTCCAAGGTTCCATTCGACGCGTTCTACGAATCGATTTCAACTCCGGATGAACACGTGCGCCTACAAAAAGTGAGGGAGCACGCGAGGCTCGTGCGAGCGCACATTGTAGCGCTGAGTAGAAAATCTTACTGGGAGAGCGTGCAGCCAACGCCGGAGTTTGTCCTGCTCTTTCTCCCCGGTGAGACGTTTTACAGCGCCGCCCTCGAGAACGATCCCAAGCTGATCGAAGACGGCGTTACCCAGGGTGTGATCATTGCGACGCCCAGCACACTTATCGCATTGCTGAAGGCGGTCTCGTATGGCTGGCGACAAGAGCAGATGGCCGCAAATGCGCAGGAGGTTAGCAAGCTCGGCAAACACCTTTACGATCGACTGCGCGTATTTACCGGCTACTTTGCAGAGATCGGCAAGGGTCTCGATCGCGCGCTCGAGTCGTATAACAAAGGAGTCGGCTCTCTCGAAGCGCGGGTCCTGGTAACCGCCAGGAAATTCAAAGAGCGCGGAGCAATTGCCGGCGAAGAAATCGAGACAGTGGAACCAATCGATAAAGCGGCTCGTGCTCTTAGTCTGGACGAGGGAGGTCTGTTTCCGGATCTCGTGGGGGCGGAAGCCGCAGTGGACGAAGAAGAATCTTTGCCGCTGCTCAGTTCAACCGTAGGTAACACGTAACCTCGACAGATTTCTGGCGGACGCAAGGCAACTGCCCGATCCATGAAGTCACACGAAACGATGATCTTCGTGTGGATTCATGGATCGCTCATTTTGTGCAATCGTTCCTCAATACGTGGTTGAAAAAGTTGTGAAGCAAATCTGGCTGGGACCTGTCTTGGGCAACAATCGTTCGCGTCTGATCGAGCGGTGTGCTGAGCTTGTCTCAAAAGACAAAAGTGACAGCTTTCTATATTTGGCCGCTTCTTATCCATTGTTGGAATCGGTGACTGCGGCCATTCTCGATGGCGGCCGGAATCAGGGTGTCTGGGGAGACCTGCCGGTCTATCTCTTTCCCGGATTTGTCAGACGACTGCTTTCCACCGCGGTGGACGAACAGGGACGGCAATTTGCGCCTCGGGTGCCGATCGATCAGGAAGAGTTGCCGTTGAAACGCAGTTTGGTATCGCAGATTCTGAGGCGGCTCTTTGATGCGCACAAGCTTAAGGCAATCGCGCCGGTCGCTCTGCGAGAAGGTTGCGTAAACACCATCAGCACCTTGATCGGTGAGCTGGAGCGGGCCGCCCGAAGCCCGGCTGAGTTGGAACAAATCATCGCAGCACGCAGCGATGACTTGGCATCCCAGACCAGACCGTCAGGTGTCTTGCCGCGGCAAATCGATTTTGATCGAGAGGTGGCGCTTGTCTATTCGATCTATTGCGACCTGCTGAATCGTCAAGGCTTCACCGAAGATGATGCGGATCAGGTACGGGCGCTTTCCATCTTGAACGGTTCGGTTGAGGACAAACCGGTGACCGTACCCTGGCTCAAAAATGTGCAACTGCTCGCGCTTGACAGCTTTTTTGATTTCACACCGGTCCAGGGCGAAATCTTGCGGCGGCTGATCCCTCAAATCCCCGAAGTCATCGTCCATTTGAATCACGACGATCGTAATCCCGAGATCTTCCTTCCCTGCCGGGAAACTATCGCTCATCTGCGAGGCATTGACGAGTTCGAAACCGAGAGTAGTAATGAAGAACTGGCGACGAGCGGCGCTCTGGCGCAGCTGCGCGAACGTTTGTTCAACCCGTCGCTGACAGTACCTGCAATTGCGAACGCCTCCAACGACGAACGCAACTTCCTGGAGTGCGGCGACTCGTCGCCGCTTTTCAACTTTGGATTGACTCCCGCGAAGACAAAAAGCGCCGACAAGTCAGCGCACTCCAAAGACAATCGCCAACAGGAGATCAGGTTCTTGGAATGCGGCGACCGCGACACGGAAATCCGTGCTATCGCAAAGGAAGTCAAGCAACTGGTCCTGCGCGGGGAGCACAAGCTGGCGGACATTGCCCTGGTAGTGCGTCAGCGAGCCTCGTATGCAGAGATCATTTCCCGGGTCATGGCCGAAGAGGGCGTTCCCCGCAACCTGTCGTCGCGTCTGGAAGCCGGCAGCGTGCCTGCGAATCGAGCAGCTCTCAAATTGCTGGCAATCCTGGAACAACAGTCGGGCGAAGATCCGGTTACTCGAATATCTGACCTCGCCGATCTGGTGAAATCGGAATACTTTTGTCTCAGTAGGGAAACCATTGATCGTCTTTGGTCCAGTTTCATAGAGTTGCATCGTTCGTTGTTGAGTGAGAGCGAAGGCGAGCTTAACAAACAGCAATTGGAACAACTGAGGTATCGCTATCGAATCGGCCTGTGGGATGCCGATGCGCTGGAAAATGCGTTTGCATATGTGGGCAGCGAGTTACGAGTCAACGACTGGCTTTCCCGGGCGCAGAAATTGGTCCAGGAACTTCCGGCAGCTATCTCAACCAAACAGCTTTTGAACCTCGACGGTGGCGAGCAGGAGCGCGATCCAGACATTGCCGACCAGGTTGCGAATGCGGAAACTGCGAAGCTCGAAGAGAAAGACGTGGAGCGGAAACGGCGGCCGTCCCGCGACGTACATCCGGCCACGATCGCCTGGACCGCGCTGGTAGTTCAAGCGTTCGCGGAGCGATTGCAGGCAATTCCTCGCGAAGGAAAGCCTGCGGAGCTTCGTTCGGCCCTGATGAGGCTGCTCGACGAATTCAGTTTCCGGCAACAGATTGGCAAACCGATCCGGGATGCCGGCGACGACAAAGAACTGCCGCGCATGATGCTGAACTTCAACAGTCTTGAAGCCCTCCGTCGCGCATTTGTGGCCGCGATCAAGAGCATCGAGATCGCCGCGCAGACATTATCGCCAGGAGAAGCCCTCGCGCCTGCCGGAGATTGTGCGGCCCAGATCGTCGCTGAAAATGTGCCGCTGGCGATCTTTGTCCAGGAAGTTCGCCGCTCTCTCAGTTCGCAATCCCACCCTTTCGGGGCGGCAGATCGCGGTGGGCTGCGAGTGCTCGAAGCCACCGATGTGCGCGGCTTGCGTTTTCGAAGTGTCTTTATTGCCGGACTTGTTGAAGGCGGCTTTCCACTGCGCGCCACGCGAGATTGGATCTATCCGCACGAGGAAAGGGAGCGACTGAAGCAGTACGGTTTGACTTTGGAGGATATCTCTCCGGCCACGCTCTTGAAGGAGGAGCATTACTTCTACCAGGCAGCCTGCCGCGCGACCGAGCGCCTTTATCTCACGAGACCCCTGTTATTGGAGGATGATTCGGAAACAGTCGCCTCGTATTACATCGACGAGCTAAGACGGGCAGTCGCTCCGTTGGAAATCCCCGCCGAAACAATTCGCCGGGATTATGACGGCCGAAAACTGGAAGGCAGTTCCAGCAATTCAGAGCTTACGGTTGCTCTGGTGCGGCAGCAGGAAAGGCACCTCCACCACGGAGAGAAACACGATCTGCAACGGCAACCGCGAATCAAACGGCTGCTGACGCTCGCGCGCAATGACGGCTTGTTAAGTCACTCCGCGCTGCGACGAATTGAGATCGAGCGTGAACGCGCCGGTAGCTCGTTTGGACCGTACGATGGCGAGATCACCGACCCGCAACTCCTCGACTTGCTGGCGAGAAGATTTGGTCCCAACTTCGTTCACAGCGCCAGTGGTTTGAGCGTCTACGGCAATTGCGCCTACCGCTTTTTTGCGCAACGCGTCTTGAAGTTGGAACCGCGCGGCGAGGCGGCTCTCGATCTACAGGCAATTGACGCGGGCAAACTTTTGCACGACATCCTGCGACGGTTCTTTGAACGGCACCGGCGCCAGCGTTTGACTGAACTGGACAGAGACAAACTGCTCCATGAATTGCGAACTATCGCCGATAATGTTTTCGACGAACACGAACGCGTCGTGCCTCCGCTAAACAAGCAGATCTGGAAAATCGATCGCGAGATTCGCAAGATCCTGCTCGAGCAGGTGCTCTTGTATGAGCTGGAGATTCAGGAAGCAGCGGCAGCAAAGGGAGTGACGCCGGCATACTTTGAAGTCGCCTTTGGCGGCATGAAATCGGTGGCTCGAGATCCGGGCTCGAAAGAGGATCCGCTGGAACTGCCGAGATCGACATTCCTGGGCAGCGAGACGATGAAGATCAGTGGCCAAATCGATCGGGTAGATATTGCGCCGGACGATACGATCATTGCCTACGATTACAAATTGTCGACCGGGTCCACAAAAGAGGACATCAAGGCGGGACGAAGTCTGCAAATCCCAATCTATCTCGAGGCACTCGAGCGCTTGATTCTGCCCGGGCATCCGGTTGCGGGCGGCGGTTACTACATCATCCGCGGCGGAAACGAGCGACGCAACAAAGGGCTTCATCGCTCTGACTTCATCGAGTATTCGGGAATTCGAAAAACAACACGAGCTGTGATCGGCGATGAGGAATGGCAGCAGATTCGCGACACAGCAATCGCGAAGATCTGGGCTTTTCTAGACCAAATGCGCGCCGGTCATTTCCAGGTGAATCCATCTGAGAAGGAAAAGACGTGCAGGTTTTGTGATTTTGCCGCTGTGTGCCGCTACGAGCGATATCGGATTGAACGGAAACGAAATTAGAAATTAGAATTTAGAATTTGCACCGTCGCGATTGAAATTGTTTAGAGAATCCAAAATCCAAAATGTTAAGCAGCATTTGTTACATCAATCCAATGATTGCCTCAATACCTAAATTCCAAATTCCAAATTCCAAATTCTAAATTCTAAATTCTAAATTCTATAATTTCTAAATTCCAATGTCCCTGCGCGAACTCCAACCTGAACAGGCAGCAGCAGCCTATGAGATCGATAAGCACATCTCTGTAACCGCGGGCCCGGGCTCGGGTAAGACGACTGTCCTGGTCGAGCGTTATCTTCACATCCTGCGCCAGCGAGATCTTTCGATCGATCAGATTGTAGCCATCACATTTACCAATCGGGCCGCGAACGAAATGCGCGCGCGTCTGCGAGAACGGCTGAATGCAATTTTGCTTACGGCTGCGCCAAAGGAACGGCGGCGTTGGCTGGAGTACAAACGCACCCTTGACGGGGCAGTTATCACGACAATCCACGGCTTTTGTGCTCGCTTGATCCGGGAGTTTCCCGTTGAAGCGCGCGTCGATCCTCAATTCATCCTCCTGGATGAACACCGGGCTGCGATGCTGTTGGAATCCGTGGTTGAGGAAACCCTTTCTCAGTTCATTAGCTCAGGTCACGTGGACATCTCGCGTCTGACTCTGGGTGTGGGTCGCGGCAGATTGGCTGCTGCGCTGGCCCAACTGTACCGAGAGGTGCGTGGACAAGGCATTTCGCTGCCCGATCTCGCGTTGAAGACCGCGCAGAGTCATGCCACAGAAGAGAATCATTCGCTCGCACTGGTGGACCTCGGTTGCGCTATGAATGAATTCCTCGGCGTTCGCCGGACCACCCCGGCATCACTAAGCAACCGGGCGGATGTTAATTCAGCCTGGTTGAACCTCAAGTCCGTCCTCAACACGATACCCGAAGTCGAAAACCTGGCCGACTATTGCCGCGCGATTGAGAGTTTTCGCGATGTCCGTCCACACGCGCGCGGACCAGTCACCCATCAGGTAAAGGCGCTTGACGAACTGTTGTGGAACAAAGACCTGCTGGGAAAGGTGCCGCAGCTTTGTCTGGATCTATTTGCCGGCAGGTACGCTCTCGAAGTCGTCAATGTGCTGACCAGCATCGACGGGCGGCTGAACGAAGAAAAGCAAAAGCTGTCGGCACTTGATTTTGACGACCTCGAATTGCGCGCGCTGGCGCTGCTCGAACGGACCGAAGTGCTGACTCGGTCCTCCGAGCGCTACAAGTTCTTTCTGGTTGACGAGTTCCAGGACACCAATGGTTTGCAGCGGCGGCTGCTCGAGCGCCTCGCTCTGCTCAAATCAGGCAAAGCGGGCGCAAATCTGTTCATCGTGGGCGACCGCAAACAGTCGATCTATGGTTTTCGCGGCGCCGATGTCGATGTATTTCGCGAGATGAGTTCCGCATTGATCGAGAGCGGCGGTGTGGCAAAACCGCTGCTATTGAACTTTCGCAGCCAGCCACCACTGATTAATTTCTTTAACTATCTCTTTGCGCGCTTATTCGACATTGATCAAGAGCTCCCTGCGGACGCCGGCGACGAACTCGGCTATGTCGAGCATACACCAAGTAAGGCAAAACGGGGGCTACGCGATACTGGTCCATTGGTGGAATTGATGATCACGACGACGGCAGCGGCGGATCCCGATGACCCAAAATCCGAACAGACGTCTCGCGAGTTGGACGCAGAACAGTTGGCGCTGCGAATTTCAAGACTGGTTAGAGAAAGTAAGGAAAAAGAGAGTGAACAAGGCTTTCGCGGGATTAAATATAGTGACATTGCTTTGTTGTTTCGCGCGATGAGTAATGTGCAAACCTATGAGGCGGTCTTTCGCCGCGCGAACATTCCTTATCAAACGGTGCTCGGCAAGGGTTTTTATGAACGGCCTGAGATCACCGATCTTATCCAACTCCTGAGGTTTCTCGACAACAAGACTGATGAGCTAGCCCTGGCTGCAGTGCTTCGTTCGCCCCTCTGCGGCATATCCGACAATGCATTGCTCGCGCTTAGGTGCGCTCCTTGGCTGGTTGACACAAATAGCGGCGACCCCTTGCGTCATTTCACCCAAACGCGAAAAATCTTCTACGCACTCCAGCGGCATCGCGAAATCGCCTTTATCGGTGATGAGGAGCATGCGCTGCTTGACAGGGCAGCCGAGCTAATCAAAGGACTGATCCATAGGCGTCACCACTATGCCATCGGAGATCTGTTGCGGTTTGCAGTTGATAACTCAGAATACCTGACGCTGGTAGCCGCCAACTTTGACGGAGCTCAACGACTGGCAAATGTGCAGCGGCTGTTCACTCTCGCAGAGCGATTTGAGCGCTCAGGCACGCACTTGATCCGCGACTTTGTTTGCTATGTCGAAGAGTTCGAAGCGATTGGCAGCCGGGAGAGTGAAGGACAGATTGACGAAGCCGCGAACGCTGTACGTCTGATGACGATTCACCAGGCGAAAGGGCTCGAGTTTCCTGTCGTCATAATTCCCGACCTGCAACGCCTTTCCAAGCCGATGGATAACTGGGTGCTACTAGATCGCCATCGTGGTCTAACTTTGAAGGTGCCCGACGGCCGCGGCAAACTCGTCGCTGGTCTCACGTTTAAGGCCTTTGAGGAGCGTTACGCCTGGCGTGAAAAATTCGAAAGCATGCGTTTGCTGTATGTGGCCGCCACGCGCGCTCAGGATCGCTTGATTCTTTCCGGCACCAACGAAGATCTTGCGAGTCTCGGCGGCAAGAGTGACACCTGGTTGAAATGGATCTGGCAATCGCTGGGATTGGGAGATCGCAGCCGGAGTGAAGTCGTCGATCTCGCTGAAGGTGTTCAGGTCCAGGTAACTGTAAATCTTGCCAGTGAAGATGAGACCAAAGCAGAGGCCACCGTCGAGGAGGCCGAGATTCCTACAGGCAATACAGGCGAGACGCTCAGCGCCACATTTCCTCTCCTCCAGTCCGTTCCCGCAGAACGCGAACGTGGCATTCATCGTTTCAGCGTCACCCAATTGATTAATTATCAACGATGTCCACGGCAATACTATTTCGACCGCGTGCTGCATGCACCATCCGCCGACGAGCTGGCCGTCTGGAACGATGCTGAAGCTCCCGAGCCTCCGGCCAATTTAACAGCGACGCTCAAAGGAGCGGTGATTCACCGGTTTTGTGAAACGTACCAGCCCGGTGAAAAGGCAAGTGAGCGCGTGCGTCTGAGTCTCGAAGATATTATTCGGCAAAGGCAGCCCGAACTGGCTGACCGGCTGGTTGAGATTAATCGTGAGGTAGCGGTGAAAGAACTGTTGCCGCTCGCAGAGAACTATCTTGGCAGTCATCTCTTTGACCGGATCGAAGTGGCCCGACAGAATTCCAATGGCAATATTTCACCGAGACCCACGGGACAGCCGGGCCTTTTCAGCGAGTTGAGTTTCCGTCTGCGCCGGCCGCTGGGCCTCTTAAGCGGCGCAATCGATAAATTACTGATCACCAGCTCCAGCGAAGGTGAGCTCGATATCGAGATTGTCGACTTTAAAACAAACCGGCTGGGAACAAAGACTGTTAGTCCGCCGCTAATCATTGCGGCGCAGCCGGCTCGCAAGGTAACTCAAAACCGTCGCAGTGCGGGCCGGCAGATGGCGCTTGATTTCCTGTCTTCTGGTCCGGCAGAAACCATGACCATACTCGAGCCTGCGGTTTCAGCTAATGATATGGTTTCCCTTGCGGCCCGCGATTATCAATTGCAGATGCAAGCCTACGCTCTTGCGGTGCGCCAGTTGATCCCTTCCCTTCGCGCCAGCCACCACGTTATCAATGTTACGCTCCACTTCCTCGAGCCAAATGTAGAATTCCATCTGCCAAAGGAACTCTTGAGCGAAGAGGTTTGCATCGAGGCGATCGATGCGGCCATGCTCCAGCTTGTTTCCTCATTGGAGCCTGCACACTTTCCAGTAAAACCATTCACTCACTGCCGCATGTGTAGCTTTCGCGGCATCTGTAAAGCCGGCCGAGAATGGCTGTCCCAGAAGCTTTGAAAAAATTCCATTCCAGAGAGAATTTGCAAGTCAGGAAAGGGGCAAGCGCACTCTTGTTTTATTGAGCAGTTTTTTTGCGAGGAAACAAATCGATCCACGCGCATCACACGAACCGAAAAACAAAGTCACACGAAACCTTCCTCTGTTTATTTGGTGTGATTTCGTGGATATTTATTTCGTGTGATTTCGTGGATATGTCTTAGCTTTTGGTTGCGGCTTGCCCTTTTCCCGACTTGCGAATTCTCTCTGCTTGAGTGCCTGATTTCCTGAGCTGCAAATCCTCGCTAACGGTTCACCATTTACGATTTACGATTCACGATTTACCATTCAGAGCCTATGGTCACAATTAGATCCTCCGACGGCGGCGAGTTTGATGCTTATCTGGCGATCCCCAGTGCCGGCTACGGACCAGGCATAGTCGTGATTCAGGAAATCTTTGGGGTTAACGAATACATCCGCAGCGTTGCCGACTGGTATGCGGCACACGGTTTTGTCGCGCTCTGCCCGGATCTATTCTGGCGGCAGGAACGCGGTGTGCAGCTCACCGACAAGGGATCGGATAGGGACAAGGCCTCTGCGTTCTATCAGGGATTGGACGAAGCGAAAGCCGTAGAGGATACCGCGGCTGCGCTGGCACAGTTGCGGCAGCATCCGGCTTGTACGGGCCGAGTCGGCGCAGTGGGATTTTGCCTCGGCGGTAACCTCGCATACCTGCTTTCCGTGCGCTTCAGGCCCGATTGTGCGGTGGCCTACTACGGCGTGAGCATTGAAAAGAGTCTCGCCGAAGCAACGAACCTGCGCTCGCCGCTGATGTTGCACATCGCCGGCCGCGATCGCTTTTGTCCCCCAGCGGCTCAGGCCCAGATACATCAGACACTCGATCCGAATCCTTTCATCACGATTCATGACTACCCCGACCAAGACCACGCGTTCGGCCGACCCGCCGGTGATCACTACAATGCGGCAGCGGCGGAAGTTGCTAATCTGCGCACGCTCGAATTCTTTGTCCGAAATCTCGCCGGGTCTGGATTGGCCAGCGCCCAGCAGCATCTTTCTGAACGCTGGGACGAGCATGTTAAGTATGAATTCGCTACCCGCAACACCGAAGATACTTTGCAAACCATGGTCGCGGACGCTTATGTCAATCACGTACCGGTGTTGACCGGAGGTGTGGGTCACGAACAGTTGCGCGAGTTCTATTCGCAGCGCTTTATCCCCCAAATGCCCCCCGATACCGGCATGACGCCGGTGTCTCGCACGATCGGCAGTGATCGAGTTGTCGATGAGATGGTATTTGAGTTTACCCATACCGTCAGGATGGACTGGATGCTGCCAGGTCTCGAGCCGACTGGCAGGCATGTAAGAGTTCCCCTGGTCGTCATTGTCCACTTCCGCGACGGCAAACTGGCCCACGAGCATATCTATTGGGACCAGGCCTCGGTTTTGGCACAACTGGGATTGGTGGATACGAGCAAACTGCCTGTGGCCGGGGCGGAGAGTGCTGAGAAAGTTCTCGATCCGAGTCTGCCTTCAAACGTACTGATGACGCGATCGGGTTGAATTCAGCTCTTTCGAAAAGCGCCAAGGAGTGTGAATGAATTACTGTACAGAATCGCCGCAAAAAAGCTCAAAAGACACAAAAACTTTCTAATCACTATCGGCCCTAGGTATTGTTGTTCTCTTATTTTGAGATTTCTGGCGCCTCTTTGCGGCAAACTAACCTTCACACCTAAGACATGATCCACGAAGTCACACGAAAGAAAACAACCCCAGTTGTGTCGCGACTGCGTCGAGATCTCGGTACGCTCGAATCCTATGCGGCACTGATCGGCATCCTCATCGGGGCAGGTATCTTCAAAGTCACAAGTCAAGCCTGGTCTTATACGGGACCAAGCGTAATCCTCGGCTATGTCATTTTAGTTCCCGCAATCCTTGCGACTTCGATTCCGTATGCAGCTTTTCTTTCGACGCCCCTGGGCCGCGAACCCGGAGGAGAATATCTGCATATCTCTCGCACGCTGGGCGGCTATCGCATCGCTTACCTGGGCGCATGGCTAAAAATCATTTCCTACATTGGCGCCGGGGCCTATCTAGCGGATGCTTTGGCTGGCTATCTGCTGGAATTTACGCATGGTTTTCTCGCGCCTGAGCGTTTTCATTTGCCAGTCGCAGTGGCCGCGCTGGTCTTCTTTTTTGGGATCAATGTAATTGGTGTGCGGTGGTTTGGACGAATGCAGGTATTGATGTGTGCCCTCAAAGGCCTGGCTCTGGTCGTGCTGATCGTCCCCGGCCTGTTTGCGATCCGTGCAGCGAACTATAGTCCCTTCGTAACACATGGATTCAAAGGTTTGGCCGCCAGCCTGTTGCCGTTGTTTTTTGCTTATGCGGGCTTTGAATCATTGGCCCAGACAGCAGGCGAGGTCAAGGACAGTACCCGCCGTCTGCCGATGATCCTGCTCAAGGGTATTAGCGCGACGGCCCTGATCTATTTGCTCATGTCGATCGTTGCTTTCGGTGTTTTGCCGGGTGCGCGTTTGCAATCGAGCTCGGCGCCCATGGCCGAGGTGGCATCCGTATATCTCCCCGCCGGCGCGACGGCCTTCGTAACGTTCGGCGCGGTCATGGCAATCATGACTGCTCTGAATGGAACTCTTTTGGTGCCCTCGCGCCTGGCCATATTGTTTGTCGAGGACGGTCTGGCGCCCCGCTGGATCGGTTTTATTAATCCGCGAACGGCGACTCCGATTCGCGGCTTATTGCTGACGTTATTGGCGTGCCTGGCGCTCCTGGTTAGCGGGCAATTTGTACTGGCGCTGACAATCGCGGTCTTCGCGCTGATTGTGCTTTACTTTTTGCACAGTTTGGTTTTTCTTTTATTGCCACGTCTGAGGCCGAACCTTTACAGGCAAATCGATCTGGCCATTCCACCATGGCTTTTGACTGCCAGCGCGGTCGTCTCTCTTATCGCCATGGGCTCGATGATCGTGGTGCAGATCTTCCAGGACATTGAGACGCTGCGCGCACAAACTCTGCGCCAAAGAATTGCAGGCCATTCGCTGACGAGTATTGAATTGATCGTGGCCTGGGGGCTAATAGGAATAGCCTTTTATGTCATTGCACGTTGGCGCAGATCACAAGCCGGCCTGCAATTAGGCGCGGATGAATATGCCGCTGAATTAAAAGTCCAGGAGTGACAGGTGGAAATTGCGGACAAACGCGCATTCGTAACGGGCGCCAGCCGGGGATTAGGCCGGACCATGGTCTTTGCTCAAACTCTCTGACGCGCCCACTTGTCAGCGCTTCTAAGATTCCGAGTTTCTTGCTTCTTGAGCACTTTTTGTGAGTGAAATCGATCCACGAAATTACACGAACTTTTCGTTCTATTTCGTGTGAATTCGTGGATTGGCAATGAAATGACATTCAATCGACGCCGCGAAGAATTTCCAACTCTCGCTTCGGGCATTCATCTGCTCAGTCACAGCCTTGGACCAGTGCCCCGCGCCGCGCGTGAATCCATGCTTTCTTATTGTGACGCCTGGGAGCATCACACCAGTGAAGACGCCTGGGCCACCAGTTGGTGGCAACTGTCACAACGTGTCGGCGACCGTATTGCCCGCATTCTCGGCGCTTCCCCCGGGTCCGTGCAGATTCAGCCAAATGCGTCAATTGCTTTGTCCGCGGTCGCGTCGTGCTTCGATTTCACAAAGTCGAGCCGCAACAAAGTAGTGACGACGGCGCTGGACTTTCCTTCAATGGAATACATCTGGGACGCACAGAGACAACTCGGCGCGCGCGTAGAAGTCGTACCATCTGAAGATGGGATCGCGATTCCGACGGGCCGCATTTGTGAAGCGATCGATGCGGAGACCTGCCTGGTCGCCCTGTCCCATACGTCATATCGCAGCTCGTATCGAGTCGACGCGGCGGCCATTTCCCAGCGTGCGCATCAGCAGGGCGCACTGGTACTGTTGGACGTGTATCAATCCGCCGGCGCAATGAAACTCGACGCCACAGGATGGCAAACCGATTTCATGATTGGAGGAACAATCAAGTGGCTGTGCGGTGGTCCGGCCTGCGGATATCTTTATGTCCGGCCGGAATTGCAACGAGACCTTCAGCCTCGCTTGACGGGTTGGGTTGCACATTTGACACCTTTCGAATTTGCCCACTCGCCGATGAAATATGCGAAATCGATTCGCCGCTTTGCTCAGGGAACACCTAGTATACCGGCCTTGTATTCGGCGCTCCCCGGCCTGGAAATAATCGAGGAATGGGGCGTCGAGAACATCGAGACGGAATCGAAACGACGCACGAAAAAGATGATTGAATTTGCCGCGCAAAGTGGTTGGAAACTCAACAGCCCGCGCAAAGCCGAGGAACGCGGGGCATCGGTTATGATCGGAGTCTCCGATGGACCGCTGCTGGTCGAAAAGCTCGCCGAGCGCGGGATCTTTGTTGACTGTCGGCCCGGGGCGGGCCTTCGCATCTCACCTCATTTTTTCAATACGGACGAGGAGGTCGAGCAGGCCTTAGAGATTCTCCATGAATTGATTGGCTGACGAACCGATGAAAGAAGCAGTGGCACAGGAAGGGCTTCCGGCGCCGGACTTCAGTCTGCGTGACGGCAGTGGCACCGAATGGAAGCTCGCAGACCATCGCGGGAAGGTAGTTGTTCTCCTGTTTTATCCCGGAGACGAAACGCCGATCTGCACGCGACAAATGTGTTCGGTCCGCGATCGATGGGAGGATTACCAGCGCACGGGTGCGGAGGTCGTCGGAATCTCGACTGACTCAGTCGAATCTCACGGGAAATTTGCGGCGCACCATGAATTGCCGTTGCGTCTGCTTTCGGACGCTGCAGGAAAGGTGGCCCACGCGTATGGCGCCCGCTCGCTGATACCGGGGAAGGTCGCACGCTCGGTATTTGTGATTGACGGCGAAGGGATCATTCGCTATCGGGACGTGCGGCCGCTCGGGTTATTTCGCCCAAAAGATGACGAAATCCTCCGCGCGATTCAGCAAGCACAGCGGCCCAAGTAATGATCCACTTTATAAAACGAATGGTTTCGTGTGATTTCGTGGATCGTTCTTCTGCCGAAGCCTAAGCTCAACGAAAACTGTATGGCTTTGTTGCTTGCGTGTTTCCGGGCCTCTATAATCCAGAACACAAGGAGAACTACCATGTCGGAAACGATCAAGTGCAAACACTGCGGGGAAAAACGCGCGCCTTTGGGTTTCGCGCCGTTGCCGAATGAGTTGGGCCAGCGAATCGCCAGAGAGATCTGTCAGCCGTGTTGGAGCGGCTGGTTGCAAAAGCAAAGTCAGATCATCAACCACTATGGACTGGATCTTTCAACTCCGGATGCACAGAATTTTCTGATGGACAATATCAAGGGATATCTGTTTGGCGACGTACCTCAAGTTGCCCAGATCGACACCTCCAAAGAGGGATCGATCAAGTGGTAGTCATTTGACATTGGTCATTTGACATTGGTCATTTGACGTTTTTCATTTGTCATTGTTCACCTTGCCAAGAACCGGCTAAGAAATGTTGTGTGAATTCAAACAAGCGCGTCCTAGTCTTCGTCAACAATTACAAATGAAAATTCGCCAACAATGACAAATGAAAAACGTCAAATGACCAATGTCAAATGAAGTGATCCCCTTCCCCTTTCCTCTCGAACATTCCAGTTAAGACACGACGGCCTGAAGTTTGCTTGACTTAGCAGCGAGTTTAACTGACCCGCTCACCCATACCCCCAAACTGAGGTTGCGCCACCACCGTCGCAATTGCGAGGTGGCGTGTTTTGGAGTCGGACGTATGCTTTTCGGACTCTGTTCGAACACAGGAGGCTTCGAAGGAATGAGATTCACATTTGCGGGAATCATAGCCATCGCCGCAATGGCACTAATCATTTCCGGTTGTAATCCGGAAGCCAACAACAATGCCAACATGAATGCGAACGCCAACATGGCGAATGCAAACTCTGCCGTAGCCAGGAATCAGAACGTTAATACCAATGCCAATACCAACCGCGCGCCAACAAAAGAGGAATACGAGCGCGATAAAGAGCGATATCAGCGCGAGGCCAAACAGTCGGGAAGAACCATTGGTACCGGTCTTAACGACGGCTGGCTGTGGGTGAAAGCACGCTTCGAACTGGCCGCTGTAGACGATCTCCGTGACTCGACCATTAACGTCGACGTTGATAATGGAGTCGTAACGCTAACCGGAACCGTGGCCAATGCTGCCCAGAAAGCGAAAGCCGAGCAGACAGTGAAGGCCATTGAAGGAGTCAAATCGGTGAAAAACATGCTGAAGATATCTCCCAGCGGAAATATGAACAGCAACATGAATATGAATAAGAACGCGAATAGAAAGTAGTCTCACGCAGCAAAACTCGATCCGCGAAATCAGACAGAGCTAATTCGCGTCGAATTCGTGTGATTTCGCGGATCAGCGTTCTTTTAGTGGTCGGGTCCTTTTCCCGAGTGTTCTGACCGGCAGTTGCCCCCCGGGGTGGTACCGTCTGAAACCTGCGCCCATCAGACTGCGTAAAAACATTCTTCTGGCTGAAAAATAGTCCAAACATTTACGTATCCAGCATTCTGAGCTAAGCTTTCGGCACTCTTTCCAGCACGAAGGTTGTCGGCGTACTGCGCTGTCGACATCCATTACAAAGAAATCATGAACAACAATCTAAGGAGGTTTTCCCCCTTGCTCGCAATCCATATTCGCCGCCTCGCAATTATTTTCGCCGCGCTGTTTGTTCCCCTAACTGCTTCCTCGCAAACCAAACTGCTCCGCTTCCCCGACATTCAAGGTGATCGCGTCGTCTTTACCTACGCGGGTGACATCTGGAGCGCTTCCGCCTCAGGAGGTTCAGCCATCCGATTAACGGCCCACCCTGGTGTCGAGGTGTTTGCGAAGTTCTCGCCCGACGGAAAATGGATTGCCTTCACCGGCCAATACGACGGAGACGAGCAGGTTTACGTCATGCCTGCGTCAGGTGGTGTTCCGCGCCAGTTGACCTTCTATCCAGCTCGTGGACCACTGGCGCCTCGCTGGGGTTGGGATAATCAGGTTTACGGGTGGAGTCGCGATGGCCGGAGAATCTTTTTCCGTTCGTTGCGTGATTCATGGTCGTTGCCGATTGCGCGCCTCTATTCAGTTTCGATCGATGGCGGGCCGGTGGAAGCATTACCAATGCCGACTGCAGGATCCGGAGATTTTGCACCCGATGGCGACCGGCTGGTCTATTCCCCACAGTCGCGTGACTTTCGTTCGGAAAAGCGTTACGGCGGCGGGCAGGCCAACGCTCTTTATATTTTCGATCTAAAAACCTATGACACTAAAAGGATTACGGAAGGACCTCGGCCGACTCGCGATCCAATGTGGATCGGCGACACCATTTATTTCAACTCAGATCGCGACGGACATTTCAACCTGTACGCTTACAACGTTCCCAGCGGCAAAACAACGGAAGTAACAACCAGCAAGCTTTGGGACGTTCGGTGGCCCAGTTCAGACAACGAAGGCAGGATTGTTTACGAACAGAATGGCGAGCTTCAGATCCTGGATACGAAAAGTCGAAAGACCACGGCAATTTCCATCTTGGTGCCGGACGACGGCCTGGCGCGCCGCCCCAGCCGGATCTCAGCCGCCAACAACATCGAGTCGTACGGCCTCAGCCCCAAAGGTGAGCGGGTGCTGTTTACGGCGCGCGGCGACATCTTCACAGCACCAATCGAAAAGGGTCCGACGCGAAACCTGACCCACTCTTCCGGCGCGCATGACAAGTGGCCAAACTGGTCCCCCGATGGTTCGCAGATCGCCTTCATTTCGGATCAAAGTGGTGAAGAAGAGGTCTACCTAGTTCCGCAGGACGGTTTGAAACCTGCGGAACAAATCACCAGCGGCGGTAGCGCGATGCGCTACGCGCCTGAATGGGCCCCGGACGGCAAGCGAATCGCCTTCGGCGACAAGGATGGGAAGCTTTATGTACTGACACTCGCCGATCGAAAGCTCGTCGAAGTCGCCGACACGCCGCGCGGACAGATTCGCGACTACACCTGGTCCCCACGCGGCAACTACATTGGGTTCAGCATGGCCGTAAATGCAAACGGCTTCTCTTCAATCTATGTTTGGGGAGCTGGTGACGGCCAGGTGCGTCGCGTTACGGACGATATGTTCAACGCCTACTCGCCAGCCTGGGACCCACAGGGCAACTATCTTTATTTTCTGAGCGACCGCGAATTTGCGCCGCAGATATCTCAGCTCGAATTCAATTACGCTACCAATCGCACCGCTTACATCTACGCGATGGCGCTGCGAAAGGATGCTAAACATCCCTTTCCTCCGGAGAGCGATGAAGTGACTCTTGCCAAAAATGAACGGAAGGAAGGAGAAGGCGAAGCCAAACCCGAAGAAACGCCCAAGCCGGCGGCATCTCCTCAGGCTGAAGCAAAACCGGAACCGACTCCTCGACCCACTGCGCCGCTAAACATCGACTTTGACGGTATAAGTTCGCGAGTAGCGAAAGCTCCCCTTCCCGCGGACAATTACGCGGGGCTCTCGGCCAAGACGGGACATCTGCTTTACGTCGTGGGACCGGCATTTTATTACGGTCGTTCCGGAGATCGGCCGTCGCAGTTGCGCATCTACGCCTTTAAGGATCGCAAAGAGACCACTCTGGCAGACGATATCCGCAGCTACACCATGTCTGAAGATGGTTCGAAGGTGTTGGTCGGTCAGGGCCCGGCGTACAATTTGTACGATGCTACTCCGCTGGGTGATCGAACAAAAAAGACCGTATCGACCGCCGGTCTGGTGGTGGATCGCGTGCCTGCGGACGAGTGGAACCAGATCTTTAACGAAGTCTGGCGTCGCTATCGCGACTGGTTTTACGTGCCGAACATGCACGGCTATGACTGGGTAGCCCTGCGGGAGCAATACAGACCGCTGCTCCAATACGTTGCTCACCGATCAGATCTGAATTACTTGATTAGCGAGATGATCTCGGAATTGACGGTGCAGCATGCCTACATTGAGGGAGGCGATTTCCAAATCCCGCCCCGCCCGCGAGTAGCCTTGCCTGGTGCGCGCTTTGAGCTGGATCGTCAGTCCGGACGCTACCGCATCGCCAAGATCTTTGATGGTGAAAACGAGGAGGAGATTTATCGCTCGCCGCTCAAGGAAATAGGAGTCAACGTCAGTGCCGGTGATTACATACTCGCTGTTGACGGCGAGGAGCTGAAGGGGACTGACGACATCTACCGTCTGCTGAGGAACAAAGCAGACAATCCGGTGCAATTAACGGTCAATAAGACCCCCACCCTCCAGGGCTCGCGCAATATAACTTACCGTCCAATCACCGACGAAAACAACCTGATCTATCTCGACTGGATTAACACTAATCGCCAGCGAGTATCAGACGCCACCAATGGTCGGGTAGGCTACATACACATTCCCGACATGGGCGCCAACGGTATCCGCGAGTTCATCAAGTGGTACTACCCGCAAATTCGCAAGGAAGCAATGATTGTTGACGTGCGGGCAAACGGAGGTGGCAATGTTTCGCGCATGCTGATCGAACGTTTGCGTCGCAAACTCCTGGCGCTCAATTTTTCACGCACAGTGGACTACCCCAATACTTACCCGGATTCGGTGTTTGCCGGACCTATGGTTGCCTTGCTCGACGGAAACTCGGCATCTGACGGAGACATCTTCCCGGCGATGTTTCGCGAAGCCGGCCTTGGTCCTTTGATCGGCAAGCGCTCGTGGGGCGGAGTGGTCGGCATTACTAATCGAGGAACGCTGATCGACGGCGGCTCGGTTTTCGTTCCTGAATCTGGACTGGCAAACAAGAACGGGGAATGGATTATCGAAGGCTACGGAGTGGATCCGGACATTGAAGTTGATAACGATCCAAAATCAGTATTGGCCGGTCACGACCCGCAGTTGGAACGCGCAATAACTGAAATTATGACAAAGCTCAGGCAACCTACACGTCTGCCCGGCAAGCCCGCGCCACCGGTAAAGACGATTAAATGAGGACCCTTACTCCTTGGAGCGCGCTGACTTGTCAGCGCTTTTGACCTTCGCCATGAGTCAAGCCTCACGAGAAAAGCGGCGATAAAGCGCCGCATCCAAGGAGACGCTCGATAATATTTACTTCAATCTCCTCGCAAGCTTCTTGCGATCACGCGATGCATGTCCCTCGCCTGCAACGTTTCCCCTTCGCACAAATCGTTTCGTCCCTTGAAAATGCAGAAGCCGTCGCGGGCGTGGCGTCCGGTGAACTTCCGACCGGTGGGAGCCGACTCCACCGTCGCGCCTTTGATTTTCAAAGGCGCCGAAAATGCCGCGTCCTCCCAATGGACCACCAGATCCGGCAGTCGTTGGCGAAGAGCCTCCGTTACGCCGGCCGCTGTGCGAATTACCTCATGCACAATCGGGCTGCCTTTCGACGTCACCAGACTCTTCAACATCTGCTCCAGTTCATCGCAGGTCCGAACATAGTCGTCAGGCGATACGGCGCCCCTGGCCTCGCGACCAATTAGATTTATATGAACCCAGCCGTGCTGGTCCGCCGGCAAGGCGAAGGCGCGCGTTTTTTGCCAATCATAAACTCTCATCATTGTTGGGCGCGCAAGGCGAAGAGTCGTCGTCGGTGGCAGCGCCTTGTAATAGAGTCGCTTTAGCGATGCGGGAGTGTGACGCTTGGCGCTCGCAAACACCCGGCTAGCCCGTTCAGTCCACGATTGCATGGCCCAATCTGCAAATCGGGCATATCCAAGCTCACAGAGCAAGGGCTCGAGAAGTGTCGGCACCCCAACCGCCGGCCTCATCCCGTGAAGAGAAAACACCATTACCGTGGCACTTGATCCGACAGCCTCGATCAGCTCGCCAATCTGCCGATCAACCTCGAGGTAGATGTCTTTGAGCGTTGGCTCGATAGCCGCCAGATTCCTGAATTCTTCCTGTTGATAGATCGAGTGTTCTCCCGCAATCGTATGCCACAGGTAATGAGCGGAATGATGAATCTCAGTGAACACGACGACAGAAAGGTGTGCGGCTGTCTCAATCATCAAACGTTTAGCCAACGCCCCTCGCAACTTGACGCCTTGCGCACAACCCGAACCTAAAGCTTTCAGGCCCCCGTAATCGCGTGGCCCGGCAGTGTCGAGACGATCTTGACTCAAAGGATGAGACTCGACTCGTTTCGTGATCAAATCAGAGATCGCTTCGGGAGCAACCTGAACCCGACCTTCGAGCAAGTCGTGTGGTCCCCACTCCGAGATTTCAAAGCCATCAGTAAAGCCGGTGAATGGCGCAAAGGGAACATCAAACACTCCTACTCGAAAGCCCTCCGCGGATAGCGCTTTCCAGAAAGGTTTCAGGTGCCGGCCGTTATAGCGACTCAACCCCATGCTTTCTGGCTGCCAGGCCCACTCGCCATAAACGCCATGACTGGCCGGGTCGTCACCGGTGATGAAGGTCGGCCATACTGAGCCACTGCCGATATGCGCGGGTGACTCGACCCGAAGCCATCGGCCTTCAGCCAGAAGAGACTTGAGCACCGGCATTTCGTCGTGCGCGATTAACCGTCGAACTAACGTGGATTCGGCGGCGTCGATGCCAATCGCCAGCACACGCGATCCATTATTCCAGTTCATCCAGTAACTCCTGCGGGTTGATCCATCTCTTCTCTTCGGCAGACCTTATACAAGCCTCGACGACTGCCATTGTTCGTAAATTGTCACGACCGCTCGAATCCGGCTCTGCACCGGTCAGCAAAGCCTGTTCAAGCTGTCCCAGCAGCACCTGCTCTTCAGTCACTTTGCGCGGACCGCGTCGTGCCAGGCGTGGTAACTTGCCTTTCTCGCAAAGCAAGAGCCACCGTTGAAAAATATGCAAAGTTGCGCGCTCGCCTACGAAGCGAGCGTAGAACTCCTGGCCTCGCTCAAAAAATTCATGACCACTAGACTCGTAAGTGGCGTTATAAACCGCCCGCGTGCCCCCTGCGAAAGTCAGCATCAAGCGCATTGAAGCACCTTTCGGCAAGGTGCTCCAGGGAACAGAAAAGCTATCCGCAATCACTGCAGTAACCTCCTGGGCGAGGGCGTACCGTAACATGTCCAAATGATGAACGCCTATGCCCCACATAATGCTGTCAGGAAGGCGAGCAAGCGAGGCGGCCATCTCACGCGGCACGCGATAATACTGGCAAACCACCATGCCAACCGGCCCAAGAACTCCTTCGGAAATGAGTCTGCGCGCAGTGCGAAACGATCGCATGTAACGATAATTCTGGGCAACAATGAGGGGCTTCCGTTTTTCAGTCGCGAGCGAAACGAGTGTGGCGGCTTCTCTGAGCTTGGTTGTGAATGGTTTTTCCACCACGACGGCCAAGCCGCGGGAGAGGGCCTGACGGCAAGACTCGGAATGACAATCAGCAGGGGTGGCAATAATGACCGCATCTGATCTCGTCTTCTCGAGAGCTTCTTTCAGATCTTCATAGCAGTCATCGCTCGCAAGTCCTGCTTGCTGCTTCACGGTGGTGTCGGTATCAACACAGGCGGTCAATTCGAACCCGGGAGTCCTGCGAATTTCACGTGCCCAGTCACGCCCGCGGGCGCCCATTCCCACGACGATTACTCGAATCGCCATTCGTAAACACTCCCGTCGCTTACTCTGGTACTCGCAACCAGGTCGCGAGTGCGAACCACCATTCTGCTAAAAGATCGAAGGCTGGAGGGATGCAGATCGGCCCAGAGAGCCCAGCTCGCAACCATCAGTCTTTTCACGTTCCATTCTCCCGTGTTATCGGCGAGTACGGCACGCAGAATCGCCGGCCGATCACCGGCCCAGAGACGCATCGCGCCGAGGGAGTACAGCGCATTCACCTTGCCGGCGCCCCCAAGTTCTGGCCGAGACAGAACGTCGGGATCACTCTTAGCGCTGGAACTCTGCAAATGATAACGGTAGTGATACAGCACCTCGGGCAAAGTAACCACAGCACCCCGGGCTGCCATTCGCCTGAACAGATCCCTGTCTTCGTATCCGTCCCAGCCAGCCCGGTAACCGCCAACTTCCTCGAAGATCCGGCGTCGCATCATCACTGAACCATGAGGAAACGGCGGAAACCCCGAGCGCCGCATAATTCGCGATCTATCGCGCGGGCGAACCCGCTTCCCTCGCGCATCTACTCCATCACACAGCGTGCCAACTACCGCAATCCCGGGATTGTCGCGCATGATTTTCCACTGGCGCTCGAGTCGCCCGGGCTCGCAAAGATCATCCGCGTCCATGCGGGCGATAAGCTGCGAGCCCGCTTCCCGAACTACTGCGTTCGAGCTGGCGGATAGACCCAAATGTTGGGCGCTTGTGCAGACGTGAATACGTTTGTCCTTCTTCTCCCACTCGCGCATCACTTCCCGCGAACCATCAGTCG
Organism: Pyrinomonadaceae bacterium; assembly: GCA_035644135.1. Classification (GTDB taxonomy): domain Bacteria; phylum Acidobacteriota; class Blastocatellia; order Pyrinomonadales; family Pyrinomonadaceae; genus PSRF01. The sequence goes on along the minus strand of DASQPD010000180.1, from coordinate 44,217 downwards.
ATTCGTCATCGAGAACAACAAATTCAAAGTCGGTAAGTGACTGATTTAGAATGCACTGAATGCTTTCAGACAGGAATGGCAAGCCGTTGTGCACGGGCATGACGACGCTGACGAGTGGTTCCGGCATTTGAGAAACCAAATCGATTACAAAAACTCCGCAACTACAGCAATAAGTTTGGCCGCGGGAATCAGGAAGAGTTGCGCCAGTACGGTTCCGACCACCCGGCTGACCGCGAACAGCACAATGCAGCGCCTGAAATGTCCCGGGGTGGCGCGGCCCGCCGTCACATCATCGGTGAGCAGCGAAAGGTAAGGATCGATGAACATGAAAAGCAGAATCGTCGATAGAGCATTTATCACCGGCGACAGGTTATTAGCCGTGACTCGCAAATCCGGCCGCAGGTAACCGGCATACAAAGAAGCGAAAACTCCTACGGTCAACAGTGCGGTGGCCAATGCGTTGAAGAGCAGAATGGTCCGGGGCGCTTGACGCCAAGTTAGCAGTGTTATGTTCTCCTTTGCTGGTATACTGGCCGCATCGCGTAATTGGTGAAGTCCGGCACGGGACAAGGCTCGCAGCATCATGCGGGGGACTGAACGATACGTACCCAGCGTTTCAATTGCTCTGGCAAACAAACGTTGAAAGGTCGGGATCAAGAGTAATCCGGCAACGCTGGCCAGGGTTGAGGCTACCAGCAGCCAGCGAAAATCCGCCTCGATTCCCAAGTAGGCTCCGTGAAGAATATTTTCTTCCACGTGTTTGGCCAGCAGCGGCCCCTGAAAGGTGTTTGAAGTTCTCGAAGCCAACACCAGAATATTGAAGATGGCGAAAGAAACCGCGATTCGGCCCGTTCTAACGCCGGCAATACGCACTGCATAAGAAAGCGTGCTGATCAGATGAATGACAAACGTGAGCAGGAAAACTAACTTTACTTGATTGGTCATGCAAGGCAACTCGAACGGGTAGACATTGAATGCATGTTCTCACGTACTCCTCGGGCGATGAATAATTACGTGACCAATGATTTCTTAACGAAGCGAATTCTAACATCTTTGCGCCGCTCCCCGGCCCCGTGTCACTTCCCAAAATGCTCTGCATAGCCCGAACTACCGCGAGGTGTGTCAAGCATGCGTCGAATGATCAGGGATCGAGACGTTGTCATTATCTCCAGTATTGAATGGGACTTTTTATGGCAGGGACCGCAGGAAATAGCAACGCGGCTGGCGCATGCCGGCAACCGCGTGCTTTATATCGAGAACACCGGCATCAGATCTCCCAAACTCCGTGATGCTCGCCGGGTTGCTTCGCGGGCCATCAACTGGGCCTCACATGTCTCGTCGCAGGGACTGCGAAGCGTGGCTGCGAACCTGCACGTCTGCTCGCCAATCGTGCTGCCGCCATCGGGTTCTTCCTGGCAGCGAAAGCTTAATCGCAGAGTCTTCCTGCCCATGATCAAACGGGCAGTCGTGAGTCTCGGGATGCGCGATCCGCTGCTACTGAGCTTCTTACCTACCGATACCGCGGTTGATCTGATCCAACTTCTGCGAACGGAAAGCGGCCTGTTGATCTATTACTGCGCAGCCGATTTCGGCGAACTCTCATATCATCCACTGCGCCTGGCTCAAAGTGAACGAGAACTGCTGGGCTTGAGCGACCTCGTGCTCGCCCAGTGCGATTCCCTGGCGGCACATTGTTCCCGCTGGGCTTCAAACATTCACATAGTCCCGTACGGTGTGAACCTCGAGGTTTTTGCGCCTCGTAATGGCTCAGGGGCACATCGCGAATTAGAAGCGGACTCAAAAGACAAACTGCGCCAACCTGTGATTGGCTATGTAGGCGGATTGCACCGGCACCTGGATCTCTCGTTGCTAACTGCGATGGCCGAGGCGAGACCGCATTGGTCCTGGGTATGCATCGGCCCGGCGCAGACGCCCCTGGGCAAGCTGGCTGCCCTGCCTAACGTGCAACTGCGTGGGGAATTTCACCATGCCGAGTTGGCTCGACACATTGAAGGCTTTGATGTCGGTATAGTTCCCTACGTGAGCAGTGTGTTTACGAACACCGTGGTACCGACCAAGGTCAACGAATATCTGGCCATGGGTAAAGCAGTTGTCTCGACCGCTTTGCCCGCCGTTTGCAACCACTCGAGCTGGGACGGCACGGTGCTGACGGCTGAACCGAATCCTCAGAGATTCATTGCGGCAATTGAAGATGCGCTGGCATTGCCGACAGATGCACAAGCCAGAGCCCACCGGCGGAGTGTGGCAGCGCGCAGCGATTGGCAAGCTCGTCTTGAACACATTTGCGATCTGATTGAAACAGCTCTCGCTGCAAAGTCAGGTCAGCGCGCACGGGCAATGGGAAGCATCTAGCTGCGGATAACCGTTTAGTCAGTTGTCAGTTGTCAGTGGTCAGTTGTGATTCGAGTTTTGATGTGGTTCGTATTCAGTTCGTGTGATTTCGTGGATCGTCTTGAGAAGGTGCGGCAGGGAACTGATCCACGAAAATCACACGAACTGAACACGAATCACCTAACAAAACGAGAAACCTACAACTGACCACTGACTACTGACGACTGACAACTTGCTCAAGGCTGCTCTTTTACCAATAGCTTCTCTTCGGGGAGCAGCGCGCGCATGCCTTTGTGTTGCCAGCAACGTACTGGTCCGTGAACACGACGGGAACACGGCGTTCCTTTTTTTGTGCGAGCGCCGCAGATGTAGACTGCTTCTTCACTTGCAGGGGTCGGGCTTGAATTGCTTCCGCTTGGAATCGCCTGTCCGTTTACAGTCGACTTCTGCGTTTCCAGCAACGGAGCGTTACCTCTTCGCTCAATTACCAACGGCGGACTCGCGGGGCGGCCGGCGCGCCCGGCCATAAAGCCGGTACTCAGCAGCACCATCACTGCAACAGCGAGAGATTTTGTTTGCTGTCCGCGAAAACGGCCGGCGCAGGGATCACAGAATTTGCGACTGGTCCAGATCCGCCACTTTAGACGAACAATTTGCTCTCCACATTCGGCACAAAAATTTGGACGATACATTTAGTGAGGTCTCCTGGATTGTGAGGTCAACGCTTGTGGTAAGCGTGGCGCAATTATAAGCCGGTGAGCTTAAATGATCCACGAAACGCGGGACATTCTTCCTACCGGTTAGTGTTGGAAATTGCTACGCAGAGAGTGACGCCCGCCGGGTCAAACTCAAAGCAACCGGAGGACAACTTTTTGCGTCCGAACTTAGACATTTCCCCGGTTTGAAAAACGCTAGTCAGGCAGGCATACTCTTCAGCCCCGGACGTATCCGGCATTTTCTCCATGATCTATTTATCCGCGCTTAGCGCCTGTTTACCCAGTCAATTGCACCTGGCAAGCGCACTCGCGCTGCTGCTCATCGTTTTTGGTGGAATCGCCGACGTTTGCGCACAGGAACCAGACGATGTCGTCACCACTGACACTTCGGTGGTGCAACTGAACGTCGGCGTGGTCGATCGACAAGGGCGAGCTGTGACTTCGTTGTCGCGAAACGATTTCTCGGTTTATGAGGACAACGTTCGGCAATCCATTCAGTCGTTCGAGCCGACCAGCAGCCCGTTCACTCTGGTTCTGCTGCTTGACATGTCAGGTTCGACAGTGAACTTTCGGCAGCAACTTAAACAGGCGGCAATCCGTTTTCTGGATGCGCTCGAGCCGGATGACCGGTTGGCGGTGGTCCAGTTTAATGCGAAGGTAAAGCCGCTAACCGGCTTTTCGGTGGATCGCAAGAAAGCCGCGTATGCGATCGATATTGCCGAGGGCGTGGGGGAGACCCACTTCTACGAAGCGCTGCGCTACTCGATGTCAGAGCTCGCCAAACAGGGCAAGGGTCGCAAGGCTATTGTGGTTCTAACGGATGGCCTGGACACGCACATGCGCAATGCCGACCGGGCGGCCGCCAGCAAAGCGCAAACAGACGAGGAGGCTGTGGCGGCAATCAAGCCTGAGGCGAGTACGCAACTTAATTCGATATTGACGTCCGCAGATCGCCTGGGTGTGACGATCTTTCCACTGGCCTTGCCCTCGGGAGATCCCAAGCGGCTGCCTTTACCGGATCCAATAATCAACGGCATCTACGCTGCGGCACGGACGCGTTTGCAAGCCCTCGCTGATCGAACGGGCGGAGACTTGAACGAGATTCGCAGGCTCGATGAGATGTTTCGCTTGTTTCCGGTTATCGCAGCAAATCTCAGGACTCTATACACGGTCTCATATCAAACACGCACTGACCGGCCGCGTGATGGGAAGTGGCGCACAATCAGAGTGGAGATCACGAATCCGGAGCTGATTGCTCGTACGCGACCCGGGTACTTTGCCAAGTGAATCTTGACCTTTAGGGGGAACACAAGCGATCCATTTTCCATTGGTCATTTGACATTAATCATTTTTCATTTGAGGTTGTCGCTCTCATCAAGACATTTGGCCGAACGACGGATCCACGAACATACACGAACTTTCGTGTTATTTCGTGGATCGTTTACCCTTTGCATTCTTGACACTCAAATTCCTCGCCCGTATATTCGAGCCTCACTTCAATAGGCACCCGTAGCTCAGTTGGATAGAGCGTTTGACTACGAATCAAAAGGTCGCACGTTCGAGTCGTGCCGGGTGCACCAGTCCTATCAGTGAATTAGAGGAAAACGCCGGATGGAGTTTAAGTAGATTTGCGTGCGGATGCGTGCGAGTGCTCTTTTTCACCTGCCTCGTGTGTGGTTCCAGAATGCGGGAGTCCACCGGGGCAGACCCCATGCCGGGAATTCGGTGATCGTGTTTGGCAGAGGCCCGGCACCCTCGAAATACGCGAGTAGAAAATACAAAAAGGGTGAAACGCCTATTCGCAGGCAGTCTAATTGCCCTTGCAGCCGTCACGGCTTGCTGTGCAAAAAGACATCCGCCTGAAGCTTACGAAGCGCTGGCGTCGCTTAGGAAAGTTCAGGCCGCAACTCAGGTAGGCGTCAATTATCAACAGTACGGTCAGTTATTGATTGAGGCGAAGGATAAGACTAACGCTGCCTCACGAGTGCTTTCAGATGGGCTCGTAAAAACTGAGATTCGCGCAACGATGGATGCCTATGCGGACGCCGGGACACTATGGGAAGAAAAAATCAGATCTCGCAATGATTACCTCACCATTATCGAGGAGCCAGGCCGCACGCTCATTCCCAAATACTCATTAAAAACAGACGACATGAACAAGGCAATCCAAATGATTTGGCTGAATGCCGACTTGCACTGACAAAACTCGCCGAGCTACTGCCCGAACATCGCAACTAGCACCCGCATCCACCTACGAAGGAAAAGAGTAAGCTGGCAGCCACGGATCAGGCGTGACCTTGTCGAGAGAATCTTTCAGGTATGTCATTTGTTGTTCCAGCAAAAGCGCGCCCGACGTACTTCTTGAGAAGTGAAAGAATCAGTATATATCAGGCTCGGTACGCATCCCCAATTCCATTGCGGACCTACACATTTTAACAACCAAACTACTCACTAGCACTTCATTGACAACGTTCAACGTCAACAAATAGACTACGTCCGCTTTCTCATAAGGTTCGCAGTCCCTCGCAAGCTCTTTCGACCTCTAACCTCCGCAGGAGGTTGCTTACTGAAAAGACTTTCTTCCCGGAACGCACTATCACTTTACGTTTGATCGACCATAAGGCTGCGCTCTGACAAGACATCACAATTAGCACTTTCATCTTGCTAGATTGTTGTCAGCCCATTTGGTTATCACATCGAAACGGCAAAAACGAGACGGCGCTATGCCATTAGACCTTCAAATACCGGACGATGACTTAAAAGGCTTCAGTGATCAGGCCTTGGATCGCCTAAAAGAGGCAACCGTCGAATATGTGATCAACTTGATCGAAGAGGCGAATAGAATCGAAGCTGGCCGTAATTCAACGAGCGGCCCGCCAGAGGTCACTCGTGGCATGGTTAACGATGCTAGGGTCCTATTGCGCCGGGGGCTGAGCACACCGAGAACAAGCTGGGCGCTACGGATTTTGCGAGTTATCGCAGCAGTTCTCTCGCTCTTCGCTGGAATTATGTATAACGAAAACAAACTCCAAAGCGGTGCTTACATGTTGCTGTTCATTCTCGTTGTCACTGCGGCGATTCTCGCCGTTACAATTTCAAGCCTTAAGGAGTAATCAAGTGGAACGAGACAAAGAAAACGAACCGTTCAATGTGCTCAGCCGACGTCGGAGATTGCGGCGAAGACTTGATCTCCTATTGAGAATGTACTCTTTAATGGGACTTTTGATAGCTATCCTCGCCGCTGGTTACTTTTTGCTGACGCTGCTTCCATATAAGCTTTCAGAACGGCAGCAAATGGCCTTGATTGCAGGTGGAATTGGAATTGCCCTGGCCGTGATGTCGCGTATTTTGGTGATCTATCGTACGGAGCAAGAATCCGAAGAGATTGAGCTGTTGAAGGAAAATGAGAGTTTATCTTCGTTCTTGGATACATGGGCCAAATTTGAGCGCACGAGCAAAGAGACCCTCTCTAAGCAAGAGGACTTCAATATACACTCTCTAAGATCCGTAATCTCACGACTCTATGAAGAAGGCAAAATCAGTAAGGAGGACGTTATTGCTCTAGACGAAGCTGTTCAAATTCGTAATTCAATCGTTCATGGTGGGAAAACGGTTCCTCCTCATGCGACGGAAAAGGTCATTGGCCTTCTAGTCGATATCATTAAGAAAATCACTATGGCGTAAGTAAGCGGTATTTCTTTGAATACTTCGATCACTGATGCTGTATAGGCCGAGGCGCGAGGAATTACGCGGCTGCTGTAACCTATGCGGCACGTCAAATTTCCTTTCTTTTAGGAGAAAGCGGATCTCCTGCAAAATTGCTCGATTGAGATAACCGTATTGAGTGTAAGTGTCGCCAGACCAGCCACTATTGCCCGGAAGAGTTTCGTTCGGTGGGTACAAGCAAGGTAGTTCTGGGAACAGGCGGACGGGGAGGGCCCGGCTCCGCAGCTTGACGAAATGTTATGGGTCGCCACCAAGACCCGGAATTCGGGGACTGGTTAGAAGCGGAGTTTGGAAAACCAAAGCACTAGCGGTCGGACTCGCCACTTTAAGCGCCGGATTCAGAAGATTTGGAATAGGATACGAGGACTAGGAACTCCAGCCTAAATAGTTCAAGGGAGGAGCTCCCTTAACGCTTGGACAATCGGTTTCCAATAGTGAAGGATAAGGTTTACTACCACTGAAAATAGCATTGTCGCAGTCCAGAACATGAGGGAGAAGAGCGACGCGCGTACTCCTTCCATCTTCACGAAAGTCGTCGGGTGTGGGCTACCCAACGTAACATTGCCCCGGTCACCATCGTAAGTGAAGAAAATTTCTACGTTGTAAGTATCACGCCGATTGAACGGTTCCAGAATGAAATCTACGTTTTTGAGAGGCTCCGTTGGCTCCTGCTCATCGACATCCTTTTCGTCCAGCAATCTTATGTTTTCGTCCAATTTTATTTTGATTGAATGATAACGGTCAGGCCCGTTAAACCGAACCTCGACAGCTTTGTTACCACCTTCAAGCGATACTCCGAATAGAAACTCCTTGTAGTCTTGGTTCCCTTTGTTCTGAACAGTTATGCGCACGAGCGAGAGGTTGTCTACGGGTTTTTGTCCCCCAAAGCCTAACGGATGTTGTAGTACGATGAGCTGGGCGAACTTCGGAAAGTTTACCCCCTTCCGAACTATGTCGATAACCTCCATCGTGTAACCAACCGGCTGCTTCCTGTTTCTACGATTCTGAATAACTTCCTTAAGAGCAGCACCAGCTAAACCTCCTCCTAAAACACCAGCAACGACTGTGATTACCCATTGAGTGGTGGTCATGTGTTTCCCTTCTGAGGAGTGGGAGTAGAAGAGAGCGGTCCATTTTACTCGTAACCAAGGCTTAAACAATAGACTCGTAGCCCACGTGATTGGAGTTCCTACGCTGCTAGTATCCAAGGGTTGAAAAGAAATGATTTGGCGGCATGGCAGATCAACGCAATTCCGCGCCACACGCGACAACGTAAAAAAGACAACTCTGATGGTCCATTCGCTGTGTGCGGCCTTGCGTGCGAGCCCAGCGTAGCAGATGGAAGTCTTTCGGGGACTAACGATGCTAAGGGGTAACAAAACATTGAGAAAGAGGGCGCACGAGTGCTTACGATTGTCTGCGAAAGAGACTACGAATCAAAAGGTCGCACGTTCGAGTCGTGCCGGGTGCACCAATTGACTCAATAGTTTACAGCCGCCAGCGTTGGCGGCTGTACTTCTGCTTGTGACATAGTTGTGACGCGCTTCACCGTAGCGCACTCAACCGCCGCCCTCATTGCCCCATCAGTCGCGTGTGTGTACCGATCAGTCATGAGAGTGTTTGAGTGCCCCAATAGCGCCGCGATTGTTCGCGCGCTGTGGCCTGCATCACCTAAGCGCTTGGCGAATGTGTGCCGCAGATCGTGGAAATGAAAATCCTCGATCCCCGCATCATCACAAGCCGCCCGAAATGCCCGCTTGATCTCGACTACTCGCCGCCCTGTGATCTTCGACGCAAATACAAGCTCGCCCTTGCGTGTCTTTTGGAGTGACAAGAGTAGATCGCGCGCCGGTTGGCTCAAAGGTACTGTGCGGTCGTGAGCAGTCTTTGTGTTGGTGACGTGAATAACGCCACGCCCAAAGTCTACTTGTGACCACGAGAGTGCTAATACCTCGCCTCGCCGCATGCCTGTGTACAGTGCGAGCCTGACAACGGCAGAATACGCGCGCGCTTTCCAGTTAGATGGGCCATTAACCTGCTTTCCTCATTCGCCGAAAGATAACGCGTCCGCCGGTTGTCAAGTCGTAGTTTCCGTACGTTTTTACAGGGGTTGATTGCGGCCAGTTCTAGATCCACCGCGAGCGTGAAGATACGAGATAGGATCGCCAATTCCATGTTGACGGATGCAGCGCTTCGCGTACTGCCTCGCTTTGTTGTTGACTGCATTCTTTCCCGTTTATGCTTTTCGATTGCCATGGGCTTCGGTAAGATCGCACCGCACGACCTGCGCCGAACCTTCGCCAAGCTCGCGCACAAGGGAGGATCGGCGCTCGATCAGATCCAACTTTCGTTGGGCCACGGATCGATCCAAACTACCCAGCGGTATTTAGGCGTAGAACAAGATTTGACGGACGCGCCGTGCGACAGGTTAGGCTTGAGGTTGTAGGTGGCGTTAGGGCGATGAATACTGATCGCGATCAATGTCGATGCACTAACGCGCGCCACAAGGATCATCTCGGCAAACACTGCACTGCCCCGGCCACAGAGTCTGACGATTACTGTAAATACTGTCACGACAAAGCGGCAAACGAAGCTATGGCAGCGATTCTACCTGCAAACATCCCGATCCAATTTCAGGTTCAACTCCAAGATCGCTTCACTCTTGCGGATTCGCTAAGTATTGAAAAGGTAACGGAATATTATAGGCGAGACGGTCGGGCCACGGTGTTAGCAGTCATAATTGCTGGTGCCTCAACCGGCGTTGGATTAGTGTTATCGGGCTTGTTAGGGGCGGGGATTGGTTTCCTCATATCAATACTTGCAGCGATACTTCTTCCTCCGATCCGTACCAAGATTAGACAGATCGAACGAAGGCCGTAATCGGGCGACTTTTTCAAACAAGTGCGGTGCGTGATAACCTTCACTGAGATCATGCGCGTTCTGTACATCCTCATTGCGATTCTCGCTATCCGATTCGTTCTCAACCTGTCGAAATATATCCGGACGAAAAAGTACCACGATCTCTATGCGGAGTGGCTGGTCGTTGAGCGCACTTCTAAGCCTGTCGAAGTGCGGGCGCAGGTTGTGGCGCTGCTCAAGGATGCTGGCGTGACCGATAGCTACGTCGCAACAGTGCAGCCTGTGGGATACGGTTACATCGCCACTTCTGGCAACACTTCCGTGATGCAAAATTTTCCGAATGCGCGCAAGGACGTTGCGACCATTACAAATGGCATGTTTTTACAAGCCATCGGCACTTATAGATCTCGAATGTTGGAAACTTTCAATCCCCTACGCTGGATCGACTGGCTGATTCATCTTCCACGCTACACATTGAGCCATCTCGGTGTCTCGGCAGACGCAGCAATCACGAGGTTAGCGCAGATCATATGGTGGGTTGTAGGCGGGACGATCACCCTGCTCTACGTGCTATACAAACCTGAGTTAGAGTCGCTGATCGAAAACTGGATAAAAGGGAAATCTTAGGATTGAGGTAGAAGTTGATGTCACAAGATAAAGAAAAAGTTTTGGAGTCTCGAATAACTAAGGTCGTCAGACAGTACGCTAAATATGTGTTCCTCGATGTGGTTCAATTTAGCCACGAGAGAAGCGCGGAAGCTCAGTCTGATATCGTCCACAGTTTGAACGAAATAATACGCTCCTCTCTCAGCGCGCAAGGGATCGAAACCGATGGGTGTCTTTTCCTGCCAACAGGTGATGGTATGTGCATAGCATTGATTGCAAATTTTGCGTTTGACCTTCACATACAACTCGCTCTGCGTATTCTTGAGGGTCTGGACGCCTACAATAATTCGACCCTTGATCCAACAAGAAAGTTTCAGATAAGAATTGGCATTAATCAGAATACGGATATTCTTGTCACGGACATAAATGGGGCACTCAACATAGCAGGTGCCGGTATAAATTTGGCTTCTCGACTTATGGATTTAGCAGACGGAAATCAAATCCTGGTTAGTCAAACAGTCTTTGATGAGCTTGAGCCTAGCGAACGTTACATGAATGGGTTTCGGGAATACAACGCAGAAATTAAACACGATAGAAGGGTTCGCAGTTACCAGTTCATAGGTGGGGGTCATGCCGGGTTAAATGTTAACGTGCCAACAAAATTTACAATAATTGAAAAGCCTGAACCAAAACTGACAAGGTTTGCGGCTTATTACTTCGCTCACGCGATAAAGCATAAGCAGGAGATAATTGATTGTGCGAATCAAACGGACTCGATGTATATACCAGTTCTTCTTTACTTTTTAGCCAAGGACTCATGTGGAATGTCTACCGCTAGTGACATCCGACCTTACAACACTAAAACGCACGGGCATGGTGAATTTAGTTTCAAAAAGCAGCTAGGTTATTACGCTCAGCAAGACGTCTATATCGCCCTTGATTTCTCGGAAATGATAGAAAAACCTTTCTTATCGAATTTCATTGACTATATGGAGAGATCGACATACTCACATTGCCCAGTATTTGTGACGGACGAAGGCATTGAGAAACTTAAAACCGAATGGCCTGCAATATGGAAAGAGTTTGCTCTGGGCGGCTCTAAATACTCAGTCACTATCTCCTGATGAGGCGTTGGCAGACCCCCGTCACTCCATGCAGGCGCAATTTATTGCATTCGATTGTGCCGTAGTTGTGACGCGAATTCGGATAAAAGCATCGGCACGCCGTAAAGCTCTATATAGAAGCATCAAAAATCTCTCAAAAACCACCGTGGCTGCAACCTGTTGTTTTGGTTTGAGTTGAAAAAACTTCACTGCCTTGACTACGAATCAAAAGGTCGCACGTTCGAGTCGTGCCGGGTGCACCAATTATCATACGTTTACGTCGAACACCTTCTTGCAGGTTTGTTTCCACCCAACAACGGAATTGTCTTAGTTTGGTTTTCTTCTAAGCATTCTCCGTGATCCGTGATCTCTCCGGTCTCAGTGTTACTCACTACGAAGACACACTAAGAAATATTCGTGTTACTTCGTGTGGCGGGGTTCGTGTCTTTTCGTGGATCAATTGTTTTACTTACAAAACCTGGTCAAGAAAACTGCGCGAAAGCCATCCCACTTCGGTTCGAACACACATTGAGGATCGGAAAACGGGAGTTGAAATGGCGTCGGCAGCATTAGCTTTGGGCAGCCGATGTCATAGGAGCCGCTTACCACCGACGATGCTAGTCGCGTTCTGCTTGGATTTCCTCCAAAAAGTAGCCTTTTGTTGTGTTTGGGACTTGCTGGAGACTTATGCTCGATCCCTGGGCTTTGACAAGAGGATCTAACACTATCGAAGGCGAAAAACCAAGGCTAAGCGGAAACCAAAGCGGGAGGCGTACCAGTTCGAAGCTAAAACTCTTCGCAGAGTTAATCGTTGGTCACGACGAAAAACGGTGTACCGTTGCATCAAGCCCTGAAAACATGATCTGATCACCAATCAATTTTCAAGTTTTGCAACGGGCGGTCGAGTGATCATGCTAACCTTTTTACCTCAGAGATGTTCAAAATGTCCTTCTGTAATTTGCCTAAAAGCCTCTGGACCTTATCTTGAGACGTTTCAGCGGGAACTTTACCGATGAGCTCCTGTACGATCTGGACAGAGATCGACAAGACGGCGCTCGTTATGGCGACCGCCGGATCACCTATAACGGCTCCAGCTATTGTGGCGAGGCTGCCTATCCCGATCGGGCTCCAGCGCTTCACTTGTCGCCCGAACGCACTCTTCTTTAGTTTTTGAAGTTCAGCATCTAGATAGCGCGCGATTTCGTCGATCCGGACTTGTAGAACTTCTGGATCATTAATAGCGTCCAATCGATACAACTGCGAAAGCTCTAGAGTCATTTGCTGGAACGGCAGGCGAATGTCTTGGTAAGCGTCGCGCAGTTCCTTGAACTTTTTGGGGTCCGCAAACAGCACCTCTTCAGGAATCTGAAGATTGATGATCGAACTAGCGAGCTTAATAGGGGAACCAGATGGGTGGATGGTTGTTAAGGCGTTTAGCGCGTTTACGCTAAAACTAAATGTCTGATCTGTGATGGTCGCGATGCCATTGCGATCTCCGATCTTGTCTGCTATGTGCGAAAGTAGCAGAAGACTCGCATCCTCGTTTACTACTGAGTACCCTTCCGTTAACCCGAATACCTCAGGTACTCCTGATAGTTCACGTTTAACCAAGCCGAATTCTTTAAGAAGATCGTAAACCTCCTTTGAGGTCTTAGAGTAATGAAGAAAAATGTGCCCTTCAATCCGTACCGACCCGTCGTGACCAATTTCGAAGGAGATTGAATCACGATCGGCTTTAGGTACGCTTCGCGCAATCTGGCTAAAGGCCTTCCTCAATCTATCAAGATTAGACTGGTCAATTTCGATATCGCTTCGGGATGGCGCTATCGTATTGAATGACTCAGGAAGCAGATCCAGAAGTCTTGCAGCATTGTCTGAAAGCCTGAAGCCTGCGTCGGGTGGAACGACGGTAATGACCTCATCGAAGAAGAGTAAAAACCCTCGCAGCCACAGTTCGGGAGGCTCGAAGGTTGGATAGTAAAGAACCTGAAACTTCGGCATTTGTTCTGGATTTAGAATTGGGGCCTTTTACAAGAACAGCCGTTTTGAATCTTAATGATCCGAGTACGTCCGGCTCCGCCTGATAGGTTCTTCAATTTTTTCTCAACACCCTTTGATAAGTTGCAGCCATTGTGAGTTTACTCAGGAATTTGAACATCGTGACATCCGATGACGTGCGGTTAATGTCGGTTGTCATGAAGTCCGGACACAAAACGGACACACCCAACCGCCGAGTATGCTCCACGGTGGAAACGGACTCCACGGTCTTGGAAGAGACTGAGGGAAAGCTACACCGGGAACTCAGGTGTCTGCGGCGGGTGATGCCGGTTCACTCGGAAGAACAGGGACTCCGCGCTCTACACTCTCGATAGCCCTGCTTTTGCCAACGACGAGGACCAGCTTCTGAAATAGATCCGTTCCCTTGACGAACTCGATCGATGTGGGACTAGATTCTAAGTCCTCGACATCCACGCTAAGCATTCCGGCTGAATGTCTTATGATTTTGGGTATGTTGTTCGGCATTGGTCCTAAAATTCGTTAGCGACGGTTCTTCCTGAAAGTTGGCCAATTATGATCGTCCCCAAGGTTTGAGTCAAGCTTATGAGCACTTTCGTTTCCTCCTCTTGATTCGAGCTTGACATGTCCAAAACACGGACCAGTCGCGATGTCGCACTATTCGACGAAATCGTAATGACCCCCATTGGAACGTCGTGCCCAGGAACCAACCATGGAATTGAGACCAATACTTGAGGTTTTAGTAAAGGCGATCGCCGTCCGAGGGCTTGTTCCACTTCGTCGTGATCGATGTAATACCCCTGTGAGTCACGCGCTCTGGAGTAAAAGGCCACTCTGCCCTTCTCAAAGCTAAATCCTGCACAACCTTCACCTGGCATAAGCGTCTCATCAAATAGCTCGGTGATTCGACAGAAGTTAGATACCACAAAGCGCAAAACGGACGCTTTGTCGTCGAAAATGGCCAAGCTGATATCAAGCGACTCCCCAGGTGCGGTCTCGGAGTATCTCGCACTTACACCCTCCAAGAACGTCCTAAGGTGACCGAGAATGTTCTGATAAGCTGCGACGCCTTGCGGCTCGTCTTCAGACTCTTGAGCGGTCTTGATTAACTTCTCTCGCACCTCCTGAAGTAAGCCTGCTTTTAACAATGGGGGCATGGAACTAGACGCTTCTCTCGTGTAACTCCAGCGCACCCGATACATGAAGCCGGGTATAGGCAATCCAACCTCTAACACCAAGCACTGTTCGTCACGTCTGACACAATGTTTTATACGATCGGTTTCCTCATCGTGCAAAAGCTTGCTAGCGGGATCCGAGGCGACTCGAAAATAATAGACCACTGCATCAAATGCGGCGATGTCACTCATGTCAAACGGCGGGGGAAATTTGACGATCAATGTCAAAATATCAGTGACTCTCTCGCACTCGACGCTTGAAAACTCCCATTTCAGCTCCTCTCCTTCGTACGTCCTTCCTTGATATCTTCTTTGAAACTCTTTGAAGCTCAACGCATGGCCATTCATTAATCTGCAGGTGTAGCCCAGATCGAAAAGAGGGCCATCTGGGCGGCGTACGTCACCGAAGGAAAGTTGGCCGTGTAGGTGCCAGAGATGACTATCTGCGTCGACTTCAATTCTCGGAAAAATTACTGTATTGCCTTGTGGCAACAGCTCGAGTCCTCTGATGTAACATGGTCTCTCAACGCGAAGATCTCCGAAGACGTAAGCATCCAGTCCTTCTGTAGCTGTCACTCGGCAATACTGAAGCGAGTATTCGAGTTGACTATAACCGTCATACGTGAGGGTTACGGTTTCGCTCCAATTTCCAACCACGAGTCCAAATCTATCTTGGTATAGTTTGTTCAGACGTTCTCGTACATCACTAATAGTGTAAAGACTGTATTGTGGACTTTCGTCCTTATGCCTCACATCTGCAGCGTAGTACCACTTGTCGATTGTGGCTGTCCCATCGTGATAGAGTCTGATCACATTGAATTCGTTTCCAAGCGGATCACTGGGATCTTTGTGAGTGGCAGAACCAGCGGCCAAAATACCTATCGACCTCCGTGTTCCATCCTCGAAGTCGAAGACAGCGCGACGGAAGCTAGCGAAATGCTTATGACCATGCAACACGAGATCAATGCCGTGCCGTGCGAGTTCTCGTAAGAACAAGCCTGCGTTATAGAAGACCATTAAGCTCTCCTCAACTCGGCCTTTAACATCACCGGAGTCATAAGAAATCGGCATCGGATGGTGGTGGACAACTACCACTTTAAACGCCTCATCCCATTGCTCACGGTTATTCTCCAGTTCGTCTGTGAGCTGTGAAATTTGCTCGCTGCTTACTTTGCCTGTGGCAAACCCTTCGAATAAAGGCGTCGAATTAATTCCGAAGATCACAAGGCCACGATCCAAATCGACGATCCTTTTCAAACGGTCATGTAATTCTCGGCCTCCAGGCCGAACCGCATTCAGGCTCAGTTTGATATAATTACTCCAGCGTTCTAGACGACTTCCTTTTACCCACTTACGCCGGGCCATCCAATCGCCCCGGGTTGGCCAATCAGACCGAAAATAGACTTCAAAAGGAATGCGACTTATACGTCTTAAGCCTACTATGCCTGATATCTTGTAATCGTGATTCCCCGGAACAACCAGAACATGGTCAGGTGGGATATTCGCTGTTTGCGCCAAGTCACAGATAAAATCATGGGCTCGCCTCATCGCCCAAGGTGAGGGGTTTTCAACCAAATCACCGGAGACCACAAGATAATCTGGTGCGACGTCCGGACTTCTTATTAAGTTTTTTAGCGGCATCAACAACTCACTATTCACCTGCTTAGACCAGAAGAATCTCCTGCCAAAGTGGAGATCCGAGATATGTAGGATGGTTGCTCGAGCGTTTTGCACAAGTCGCTCCTTGAGGACATGCCCTTCCTGTGAGTGCAGGGAAAGCGATGCTGCGGTTAAGCCATCTCGCAAGTTCGTCGAGGTGGCTGGTTACTTCAATTTAACTACTGAAGTTAAGAATTAGTTGCCGCACAATGCGAGGACCATGAGAACCGGCCGCATGTTATGATCGACAAACTACTGTGTCAAGACAGCCGGCATGAGGTAAGCAAACCGTTTTTGTCGTGTGCCATGGGCTTGCCAGAAATACTTATATTTCGTTACCGCCCGATCGAACTATATAGCTTCCCGAACGACACTAGATCTTAGGACACTGAGACCTAACTCTTCGACGACTCCTGCGGGCAACACGGCGCTTTTCTTTCGGATGTGAGGGTCCGGATGAGGTCACGAAAGCGTGGGGATTGAAAAAAGATTGAAATCAAACTCTGGGTGTACTTCACTTTCTCGTTAAAGGCCATCTTTTGCAGCGGTGCTTGGGACTATTTTCCGGGGGCCTGGTGGGTGATAAGTTTGTCATGCGGGGTGAGGCCGCGCGGGGTGAGGGCTTCTCCTTATTTCAAATTCGCGTTGGTTTCATCCGTCGACGAATGCGCCGGGCCCGTCGCTTGCCGAATGCTGCATTGAGAATCTGATCTATAACCTCTTGCGCTGTCGGCGGGTCTTGCTGTTCGAGGTAGAGGCGTAGGATTGTCCGGCTATTAAGCGATCCTTTCGGTCGACCTCTTTTCGCGGGCTGGTATTCGCTGGAGAACCTTTTGCCGACTTCTGCGATGTTTGTTCGGCTCATTACTTTCTTGCTTCTTTCTACGTCACTTACCCGTTTTCCCGACGGCAATACTCGTTATTTTTCGACCTTCGAATGTGAAATGTGCAGGGTGACTTGAGGGACTACTTATGCCGTCTGTTGCAGAAAATTTTGGATTTTGGAGAAATTAAGTGCGGTTATTGCATAAGCTTCGTGGAATCGACCTTTTGCTTTGCTTTATTGTTACGTCGCGGAGGGTAACCTTGACACCTCATCCTCCAGTTCAGCTTCGAACCAAGCCCACTTTGCCAGCTGATTCAACCGCCCGCTACCCTCAAATTTATCGCGATTTTCTTTGACTATTCGGCGCACATTCGCGAGCCAAAGTGCCTCATTTCCTTCGCCACCTCCCGATAAGATCATGGCTTGCAGATAATTTAAGTGGACGATCCCGTCACGGTCAGTCTTTAACAAACCAGGATCAACAGTTACCCGTGAGTAGAGCTTGCTAGAGACGACAATCCGTGGATAATTCGCAACTCGCCTTTCGAGCTCGTAGGCTTCATTGAGCGCTCTTCCCATTACGATGTCCTTCTCATGGTGGAGTTGGCCGACAGTTGCGCCTCCTCGAATGAGGAAGCCCAACTTGATAGCTGCACTGGCCAGGGCCGAGATGAACACACTCGAACGCCATACAGTTACCGCAAACGCCACACCTTCAGTTAATGCTTCGTTTGTTTTTGGAATGCCCGCGAGTGGCCAACTGAGGACAACAAGATCGGAAAATGTGGTTATCGCCGGGCGCACACTAAACCCCGTAGGCGTCTCGTCCTTAATACTGAATTCTCCGCGCATCGACGCAAAATCACTTAGGAGTCCCTTAATTGTGTCAAACCCGGACTCGTTTGGATCTTCTAGAGCGGAGGTAAACCCGAGAATATCGATATAGAAGATTACATGGGCAGAGTTGGACCTGTGCGGCCCAGCAGTTGTGAACTCCATTTCCTACATTCTATCACCTTACTTTTGCTTACCATTTCCTCTTTTTCGACCGTTCTTCGACTTTAATGCGAAGGGCCGCGTTTTATTTCCGCTGGCGTTAGTCACTGCTTGAAGGTTCATGTGTCCGCTTTCCTTGTCCGTTTCCGGGTCGTTTTCATCACGCTGCCGTTGCCTTAGCCTTGCCGCGTTGTTGTCGACGGCGTTCCAGCCGTTCGTTCATCTCATTGATGAGTCGATCCTGCTCTGATTCTTTCGCCAGCCGCTCGCGCTCACGTTGCGGCGCCTCTTCGATCTCGCGTTGTCGTTTCGCTTCTGCCTCCTGGGTCTGGCGTCGTTCTGCCTCTGCAAGTTCAGCTTGCGCCCGCCGCTGACGCTCCTGCTGGTCTCTTTCATACTGCAAGCGTGCTGCCTCCTGTTGTGCACGGCGATCTGCTTCCGCTATCAGTTCGATTTCTCGGTCCATCAACACGGATTCGATCTTAAAATAAATTTTTGAATCGCGTTCCCGGAGGATCGTCCTAACCAGACCTGTTGGACTTCTAATATCGTCGCCCAATCGATTTTTGCACCAATAGACGTAACGTTCGACGTCCGCATAGGAAAACGGCTCAACGTCCCACGGGTTTTGTCCGCCGTCCTCGTATTCGTCTTGTTCTTGATCTATAAAATCAATTGAAGAGGGTACACACACACCGTTTGCGCTTTCCTGTTGTGTGTGTGTTTCATCTTCAAAGTTTTTATCAATCACAGCCTCGAAAGAAAGCGCGGCGACGTCTTTCAGCTCTTCACTCTCCAGCTCTTTCTTATTCCGATCTTTTATGTGACCACGCACCGGTAACCGGTCAGCCGGTGTACGGTCAACCGGAGGGCGGTCAAACGGTAACCGGTCAGCCGCTATCGGTGAATTGGTATCCGGTAAAATCTCCGCTAAACGTCCGGTTCCGCTTTTTGGTAACCGGTGGGATTCGTGATTTTCGTTCGGGTCGTCAGGGTGCAAATCGCGCGATCCGTAAACCTTAATCAAGTAATCAAAGTGGCCGTGGTCAAGTCGAATACGTTGGCGAGACAAGTAGTTCCGGTCCTCTAATTCCTGGACCATCTTACGAATTGCATGGCGGCCGGCATGTCCTCGCTCTTCAAGATCCTTGAGTGTCACACGAGCCGATGGGTGCAGACTCTGCAGGTAGGCCAGCAGTCCGCGCGCTTCCCAGGACAGCGCCTTATCTCGAGCCCCGCTCTTACTCGCAAGAAAAAACTTCCCGGCCCTGTCTTCGCGAAATATCCTCCGCTGGCGTCGCTCTTGATCGTTGTGGCCCATGCGGTCGCCCTCATTAGGTCCGCCGTGGTCCATCTATGCAGCCTTTGGATTCCGTTCAATGCTGGCAAGAAATTGTGTGACGTGATCCGGTGAAAAGAGCACGCGCTTGCCACACTTGAAATGCGGTAGCAGGCCCTTTTTCGCAGACTCCATAGAGTCGTCAGGGAAAGCCCAACCGCCTTGGCAAACTCCGCTTGGGTCAAGGTCACACGATCCTGATTCTGATCGGGCGTTGCGGTCTCCATATACTCTTAAACCTCCGCGTTGAATCGTGAATGTAGAAACACCACGGCGAAGATTAGCGAACGCACGATCCGCAGCGAAAAGTATTTTTTCACTGGGAACGAAATCGCTGGTTTTATCGCCAATCAAACGGACGCTTCATTGGTAACGCGCGGGAGGATGGGACGGAGTATTTGACTACGAATCAAAAGGTCGCACGTTCGAGTCGTGCCGGGTGCACCAATTATGATACGTCTACGTACAACACCTTCTAGCAGGTTTGTTTCCACCCAACAACGGGAGTGTCTTAGTTTGGTTTTCCACTGTGCATCCTCCGTGCTCTTTGTGTCTCTGTGGTGATAAAAGCCTGACAAAGCACTCAACACCGATACACAGAGAATACCGAGGCTGCACAGAGGTTTAAAATTCCCCGCCCAACAACCTAATCTTTCCTAAAACAATCAAGGTATGGTATAGACCAATGACCCCCGCAACCTGAATTTTGTCCGGGCTGGTTGAAATCGCCCAGAAACGTGGAGGCTTATCCTCTTGCGGCACTGTTTTACCTTTTGGAAAGCGAGATTTCTCACCATTCTGGCAATGGCCCTTGCCGTGGGGAGTAGCTGTCTGCCCAAGCCGACTGCCGAATCCGGCGGCATCAATATCACTGTCTACGGCTTTTCGATCATGAAAGAATCCCTGGAGAAAGCCATCTATCCGGCTTTTGCGGAGCATTGGCAGCGCGAACATGGTCAGGAAGTTCGCTTCACTTCCTCGTTCGCCGGGTCCGAAACTATTACCAACCAGATTCTTCAGGGAGTTGGAGCGGAAATCGCAATCCTTTCAATCGAACGCGATGCCGAACGGCTGAGGCAAGGCGGATTTGTCACTTCCGACTGGCATCAGTTTCCGAATCAGGGAATTGTAAACAAAACTCCGTTCGTCATCCTGGTGCGCAAAGGCAATCCGCGCGGCATTCGCGATTTTCCGGACCTGGCAAAACCCGGTGTGAAATTGATTCATCCGGATCCAGTCAGCTCCGGCGGGGCCCAGTGGTCGATACTCGGAATCTATGGATCGGAACTGGTGAAGTCAGAAAAGCAAACCTCAGAAAAAGATCAGGCCCGCGCCTTGCAAACCCTGCGAGCAATCTGGCGCAACGTGATTTCGACACCCGGCTCGGCCCGGGAAGCGAGGACGCAGTTTGAAACCGGGTTCGGCGATGCTTTGATTACGTATGAGTTGGAAGGTCTTTTGATGAAACAAGCCGGCCAGCCAGTGGAAATCGTGGTGCCGCAAGCGACGATTTTCAGCGAGCATCCGGCGGTCGTCGTGGATCGCAATGTGTCAGCCGCAAACCGCCCGTTGGTGGATGCCTTCATGCAGTATTTGTGGAGCGACGAGGCACAAAAGGCGTTCGTCAAGTACCACTTTCGCTCAGCAATGAACGAAGGCTTCGACGCCGAAAACAAGGAGTTCGCGAAAATCGAGTTGCCCTTTACAGTCGACTATTTCGGTGGCTGGAGCCGGGCCTATCCTGAGGTGATCGAGCACATCTTTCGCGATCAGGTTCAACAAAGAAAGTAAAACAGTCGGGAGTCGGGAGTCTAGAGTCGGGAGTCGGGAGTCCGGAGTCGGGAGTCGGGAGTCGGGAGTCTGGAGTCGGGAGTCGGGAGTCGGGAGTCATTGAAACATAAGTGATGATGAAAGAGCGAAAAACCTTAGTTAAAACATTCGGCCGAACGGGTAACTTGACTCGTGAATCCGGATTGCCGACGAACGATTCCAGACTCCCGACTCCAGACTCCAGACTCCCGACTCCAGACTCCCGACTCCCGACTCCGGACTCTCGACTCCAGACTCACGACTCCAGACTCCGGACTCCCGACTCGCGACTCCAGACTCGCTTTTCCGGACTCGCGACTCTCGACTCCAGACTCCAGACTCTTTTCTTATGAGCACTGTCACCACCCCAATGCGCCACGTGCGCGGCTTCGACATCGTGAGGCCGTTGAGTATTGGGATGCTCATGTTCATGATGTTGCCCCTGGTGTTCCTGCCGCTCGCCTCGATCTTCATATTCGGGACCAGTAAAGGACTGACAAGCTTCTGGAACGCACTGACAGCCCCCGAAGCGGTGTTTGCTCTCAAATTGTCAATGGCCACCAGCTTTTGGGCCACTGTTTTCAATGTAGTATTCGGCTTGTTCGCCGCTTACGTGCTTTCACGTTACAACTTCCTGGGCCGCAACGCCCTGATTGTGATGATTTCACTGCCAACCGCCATCCCGACCGCAGTCGCGGGTTTTGCCTTGCTTCTACTATGGGGTCCTTACGGCATTCTGGGTCGTTTTCTCGCCCCCCAGGGTATCCAGCTAATGTTCACAGCCGGGGCAATAATTCTGGCAAATATCTTCGTTACGTTTCCCTTGGCCTTTGGAGTCATCAAACCTGTTTTCGATACAATGAGCCGTTCCCTCGAAGAAGCCTCGGCTACGATCGGGGCTAGCCGCTGGCAAACTTTTTGGTACGTCACCCTGCCATCTTTGCGGGGAGCTATTGTCTCGGGAGCGTTGTTGACGTTTGCTCGTGCGGTCGGAGAGTTTGGTTCGACTATACTTGTCTCAGGGAATCTGGCCGGACGTACGCAGACGGCGCCGCTTTATATTTTTGCCAAATTCAATGAAGGCCAGATTGAAGCGGCAAATGCGATCGCGATCGTCTTGGCGCTGTTTTCGTTCTTGATTTTTAGCGTTCTGTTCTTTGCGCGCGACTGGCTTGACGTGGAATGAGGTAATTGCGGGTGAAGGCGAAACAGGCGAGGATAATTGAAGACCCGGTGAGTGACGAAACGACGCAAAGTGCGCCGCAGATTGTCGCCAGGGTGATTGGTCTCAGCAAGCGCTTTGGCAAAACCTCAGTGCTCGAGGACATTCACTTCGACGTCGCGGAAGGTGAGATTCTGGTGTTGCTGGGCGCTTCTGGCAGCGGCAAGACCACCATTCTCCGCGTCATTGCCGGCCTGGAACAACCGTATACCGGACGAATAATTCTGCATGGCAAGGATGTCACGGATCTGCCCCCGCGCGAGCGCGGCGTTGGCGTGATCTTTCAGTCGTACGCCCTGTTTCCCAGAATGACGGTCGAGAAGAACGTGGGTTATGGCCTCAGGATAAGAAGGCGCCGGCGTAAAGAGATTCGGGAAACTGTCAACGACCTTCTCAAGCTGGTCCAACTGGAGGAACATCGCAAGAAATATCCTTCACAGTTGTCCGGTGGACAGCAGCAACGGGTCGCAATCGCGCGTACTCTGGCTTACAAGCCGGAAGTTCTGCTGTTCGACGAACCCTTCGGCGCCCTCGACGCACAGACCCGCGTCAAACTTCGCCGCGAAATACGAACCCTGCTTAAGAGGGTAAACGTGCCGGCAGTCTTTATCACGCATGACCAGGAAGAGGCACTCGAGCTGGCCGATCGAATCGCTGTGATTAACGTTGGGCACATTGAACAACTGGGCACACCCGAGCAGATCTACAATCATCCGGCAACCGAGTATGTGGCAACGTTTCTCGGAGCAGCCAACCTGTTGCCGGGAGTGATTCGTCGCGGGAACGTGGAGATTGGCTCGCGCGTTGTTCCCGCGGGTGTGGATCTGAACAAGTTTCCCGAAGGGCATCCGGTGAAACTTGTCTTTAGGCCCGAGGATGTCCGGCTTAGCAAGACCGGCGCATTACCTTTAGGGCATTGTCTGGTTTCAAATGGAATCATCGAAGAGGTCAGCTTCGTCGGCGCTTTCGAACGTTTAAGCGTGCGCCTTGATCTGAATGAATCCCTGACCTGTGATGGAGTCGAAACTCCTTTTTACCTGACGACCGAAACTCCGGAGAAGGAAGGCGCCAAACCGGTGCTTGCCACACGACCCCGGCCCGAAGCGAACGCAAACAGGCTGCACGTGGGTGAACGAGTGATGGTCGGGCTGGCATCATTTACGGTCCTGCCGGACACCGCCGCGTTGAGCATCTCGCAGGAAAGAGCAAGAGACGCGCGGGGATGATCTTTACAAAACAGTTGGCCATCGCGGCTTTCATCTTCATCGCTGTTTTTCCGGTAATCCTAAACGGACAAACAAGGTCACGCGCGGACACCCAGGAGTGGAATGATGTGCAGTTTTATGCGCCGGTCACAAAGACCGTCGACTTTGTCCTTTACGGCACCCTCCGGCTGGGTCGGAATGTTAGCCATTCGGTTGACGAGCGAATCGGCGCCGGC
This sequence comes from Pyrinomonadaceae bacterium, assembly GCA_035644135.1. Taxonomy (GTDB): domain Bacteria; phylum Acidobacteriota; class Blastocatellia; order Pyrinomonadales; family Pyrinomonadaceae; genus PSRF01. Next base: position 20,372 of record DASQPD010000180.1, on the reverse strand, counting down.
TTTTCCTTCAAGTTTGGGAAATACCTCACTCTCGCCCCGTTTTATCTGCACATCAGGACGCAACCCTTCGCCGGCACTCACGTTTACGAAAACCGCCTGAACCTGGCAGGTACTCTTCGCTTTCCACTCGGCCATTTCACGGTGAGCGATCGCAATCTGTTTGAACGGCGGTTGCGCCATCCCGGAGGAGACTCTACTCGTTATCGCAACAGGTTGCAGATCGATCACCCGGTTAAACTCGGGGATGTCAAGCTGAATGTTTTCGCGGCGGACGAGGTTTTTTATGACTGGAGCTTCAACGCCTGGGTGCGCAATCGTTTCTCGGCGGGCATCAGTAAAGCCTGGAACAAACAACTGACAACGGATCTTTATTACTTGCGTCAGAACGATGGCCACAGCCGGCCAGGCGATCTGCATGTGATCGGCACGACTTTCAGGATTAGGTTGTAGCCCTCTTTCCTCTATCTATTTTGTGTAATTTCGTGGATCATTTCTTAGGTTTTGGTTGCGGCTCTGTTGTCTTGATGCAACATCGCATATACGGTGGGCGTCACCACCAGCGAAAGCAGTAGCGCCACCGCCAGACCACCGATGACGGCGATTGCGAGCGGTTGCAGTAGCTCAGCGCCGGCGCCGAGCGCCAGCGCCAAAGGCAACATGCCCAGAATCGCGGCCAACGAAGTCATCAACACTGGACGAAACCGGCGCCGGCCCGACAACAACAGCGCCTCGCGTAACGAGTCTCCCGCTGCCAAATGGTCCTCAACCGCGTCCAGCATCAGGATGCCGTTCTTCGCAACTATACCGACCACCATTATCATCCCCATCAAAGAAACAACATTCAGCGTGGTGCGGGTAAGAAAAAGCGCGGCCAGCACGCCTCCCAGGGCCAGCACTGCTCCCGCGACAATGGCTATCGGATGAGTGAACGAACGAAACTCTATCAGCAAAGTAATGAACACCAATACTATCGCGAGAAAAAGCGCTTGTGCGAGTTCCCGGAAACTCGCTTGTTGCTCCTGATAAAGCCCGCCATATTCAATCGTCATACCCGGCGGCAGCTTGACGTCCTTTGCCAGCAGACTCTTGATCTCGCTGATGCCGGTCCCCAGATCCTTGCCTTCAAGGCGCCCCGTAACGCCCACTGTTTGACGCAAGCCGTCCCGGTCAATCTCAGTTTGTCCTTCGTCGTATTCGATGCTGGCGACCTGGTCCAAACGCAGCAGAGCGCCTGAGGCCGAGCGGACTTGCAAGCCGCGCAGTTTATCGAGCGCGTTACGCGCCTCAAGGGGAAAGATTACCCGAACTGTGATCAGGCGATCCTGTTGGAGAATGTTCGAGCCGGCATCGCCGGTCATAGCGGTTGTTACCGCGCTGGCCACATCATTCGCCGTCACGCCAAAGGTGGCCGCCAGCCGTGGGTCAATCTTAAACGTGACCGCTGGTCCGCTAACCACGACCCCACTCTTTGTATCGACAACATAATTCAGCTTCTTGATCTCCGCCTCCACTTCCTCAGCTTTTTGATGGAGGGCATTGGCGTCTTCGCTAAACAATTTTATCTCGATGGGCTCAGGCGAGCTCGTGAGATCACCAATCATGTCGGGCAAGATTCCCAGGAATTCAATCTCGAGAGCAGGCTCAGACTTTTCAATCTCTTTGCGCAGATCGCTGATAACATCCGCCGTTGGGCGTTGTCCAGGTTTTAGTTTCACCGCAAAGTCGCCTTTATTGGGTTCGGTTATGAATAAGCCAAGCTCGAGCCCGGTCCTGCGCGAATAGCTTTCGATTTCCGGCGCCTCCTGGATCAACTTTTCAACGTGTTGCAACATTCGGTTTGTTTCTTCCAGCGATGCACCAGCAGGTGCTAGATAGTCGAGTACAAAGGCACCCTCATCGAATTCAGGAAGAAACTCTGAACCCAGGAACCGATACAAGACAAGCGAACCAACCAGCACCACCAGGACCACTACTATCACCGCCCAACGATTGTCGAGCGCGTTCCGCAAAACCGATTCGTAACGCCTGCGCAGCGCGCCAAGCAACCAACCTTCGCGTTCTTGTTCTTCCTCTTCGTCTATTACATGCTCTTCGGTGAATTCCTCACCATTGGCCGGAGCGCCCTTCCGCTTCGCTCTCACGAAGCGCTCGGCGAGTACCGGCGTAAAAAACAGAGCCAGAACCAGGGAAGTCAAGAGTGCGACTGCCATGGTAAGTGCGAGGGAGCGAAAGAAGACACCCGTCACACCGGTAAGCAGGGTCAGCGGAAGAAAAACAACGACCGGCGTAACGGTCGAGCCAATTATTGGTATCGTGATTTCGCTTAGTGCGCTTTCAACAGCGTCGCGCCGCGACTGACCACGGGACATATGAGTAAAAATATTCTCGACTACCACGATCGCATCATCGATTACCAATCCGATTGCGGCCGCGACGCCGCCAAGCGTCATCAAATCAAAACTAAGACCCGCAAGCCACATCGCGAGGAACGTGACCAGGACCGTCACCGGAATCACCAGAATCGCCACGAACGTCGTTCCCCAGTTTCGCAAAAACACGTACATGATCACCACGGACAGCAGCAAACCGATCAGAATGGAATCACGAACGGATTTGATCGATTCGCGCACCAGCAATGATTGGTCGTAATAAGAGGCTACCTTGACGTCTTTCGGTATTTGCGGCGTGATTGCTTCCAACTCCGCCTTCACCTCATCCACGACTGCGACAGTATTCGCATCCGGCTGCCGGATAATGTTCACCAAGGCAGCAGGTTTACCGTCCGCGGTAACGATTGTGAATTGTGGTTCGACGCCGGCACTGATCGTGGCGACATCAGCCAACATCACGGGTGCGTTGTTTAATGTGGCGACAACAATAGTCGCAAGATCTTCGGGCTTCTTCGCTTGCCCGCTAACCAGGGCGAGTTCGAGTTGGTGGTTTTCTTCGATTAACCCGGGCGATGCGAGAATGTTCGAGTTGCGCACTGCATCGACCACCTGTTGGGTAGATACGCTGTGCGCAACCAGCCGATCGGGATCCAGCGTCACGTGAAACTCACGGACCTTTCCTCCGGCGACACCTACGTTTGCAATTCCCGGCAGCCGAGCCAGCCTTGGACGAACGGTGTAGGTAGCGATGTCTCGTAAGCTGGCGAGGTCACGTTTGTCCGAAGTGAGGCTGTAACCAGTCACCGGAAAAACCGCAAAGGTAAGACGTTCGACATGCTGGATCGCGGCCGTAGGTGGCAGGACCGAGGTCATCTGTGAAAGCCGGGCCTGGACCAATTGTAGCGACTGAAGAATGTCGACTCGCCAGTCGAAGAACAGATTTACTTCGGACGCCCCTCGGGCCGTCTTTGATTTAATGCGAACTATGCCCGGGATGCCATTCATCGCCTCCTCGATCGGTCGAGTGACTGAGACAAGAGTCTGCGCCGCCGGTACTACTCCGTTATCGACAATAATCACAATGCGAGGGAAGTTGGTATTGGGAAAGATGGCGACAGGCAACTGCCAGGCGGCATAGATTCCCGCGGCGCACAACAGAGCGACAATCACCAAAACGGCCCGGGACTGGTTAGAGACCAAACGAGCAAGTCTCATTACGAGCTTCTCCCTGGAGTGCTGCGACTTGTCGCAGCTTTTCGAGGTTGAATGTTCTGTTCACCAAAAGCGGCGACAAGGCGCCGCCCTCCAAAGAGTAGCCTTTTCCCTCGATCAATCATTTCTCTTCTGGTTTTTTCTCCTCAGCAGGCGCTTCATCACTCTTCTCCTCGGCAACCTCAACTTTTGTGCCGTCACCAAGCGCGAAGTTTCCTTCGATGACTACAGTTTCGCCGCCCTGCAATCCCGAAGTGATCTCCATCTTGTCGGGGGTGCGAATTCCAACAGTTACCTTTTTCTCCCGGGCCACGGAATCCGCATCAACCACCATTACCGTGCCTTCGTTCGCAATGGCGGCAGTCAGGGTCACCGCCGAAGCAGGAACCACGATCGCGTCGCTCTTTGTTTGTGCCGCAATAGTCACCTGGGCGGCTCCGTTGGCCCGCAACCGGCCGGCACTGTTTCCGAGCGTCACCCAAACCTCAACGGTACGGTTCGTGGGATCGGTCGCCCGGCTGACAAGCGAAATTTGACCGGACATTTGATCGCCCGCCTGATCGGTCGGCAAAACCGTCGCCGGATCGCCAACGTTCAGTTGCGCAGTCACTGTATCGGCAAACGGAGCCTTAACGATTACCTCGCTGATGTCGGCGATGGTGACCAGCTTGCCTCCAGCCGCCGCGAACTCGCCTTCATATTGAAACTGATCGGTTACCACACCAGTAATCGGCGCGCGAATAGTAGCGTAGCTTAATTGGGCATCGAGCGTGGCTAGTCTCTGCTGTGCCTGAGCCGTGCGAGCCGCCGCCAACGCTCGATCGTTTGGGTTCAACGATTTCGCCCGTAACGTTACGGTCTGCTCGGCAAGGCGAAGTTCGTCCTCGGCGGTCGTAAGCTCGAGTTGCGATGCTTCGAGATCCTTTTTCGAAATGCCTCCGCGCTCGTACAGCACGCGGCGACGTTCGAAAGTGGCTCGCGCTGTAGCTACTTTCGCCCGCGCGTCGAGCAGCGCTTTTTCATCCTGAGCATTTGTCTGCGGAATATTTCCCGTGACCACGCTGCGTTCGTTTGCCTGGGCCTCTCTAAGCGCTGCTACTGCTTCGTTGCGCTGAGCGACGAGATCGCGGGACTCGAGTACGGCAATCACTTCACCTGCATGAACTACTTTGTTCTTCAACAGGGCCATCTGCCGGATTTGCGCGCTGATCTTTGCCCCGACATCAGCCTTCTCGCGCGGGAAGATGTTTCCCACAGCCGTAACTTGCGCGGATATTGACTCGCGTTCGGCCTTCGCCACTTTTACGCTGACGGCCACGGCCTCCGGCGCTTCCGCGGCTGTCGATCTGGAACGCCACACCAACCAGACCACAACGATCAGCGCCAGCAAAGCTACAGAAGAAACTATGATCAGGTTACGACGGCGTTCGCGAGCTAAACGTTCACGGCGCAGAGCCAGGAGCCGGTCCGTCTCTTCAGGGTCCAGCGGTCGATCGGGCGGTACATCACGCCGGTCAGAAGTTTGAGGGTCGTTCATCGTCCGGTAGCCTGTCTCAGGCGCGCGAGTGCCACTTGATAATCGAATAACGCCTGATAAAGCGCCTGTCTTTGCGCGATCAGAGTGGTCTGCGCGTCTGTTACTTCAATAATTTGTGCCTCCCCCGCCCGGTACCGGGCTATCGAGGCATTAAGGTTGCTCTCGGCCAGCGCGAGTGCCGCAGCCGCAAGGCGAATGCGCGCTGCTGCCGAAATCACCTGCGCTCTTGCGGCATAGAATTGTTGCGCAAACGCTCGCAGTGCCTGCTGACGCCCTAATTCGGCAACCTGCGCTCGCAGGCGCGCCTGTCGTTCGCGACTCCTGCTGGCGCCCCAATCGAAAATGGGTATCGCAAGGTTCACCGCCGCTGAAACCCCGCTGTGCTCTCTGAGCGTGGGCGGATGGACTGAGTCGGTATCAAAACCTCCGTTGATCGAATACGAAAGTTGCGGACGCCGATCGGCTTTAGCCAATCGCACCTCCTGTTCAGCCGCTCGGCGCTCAGCCTCAAATTGCGCAAACTCTGGTCGCGTACTGATCATATCGGCAGTCACGCGATTGACTTCGTCGTCGACCGGTATAGTCATCGTCAGATCCGTCGTGCTTATCGGGGTCAGAAAATTATAGCCAACCAGGATTCGCAGAGAGCCCGCTGCGACGGCCTCAGCCGCGCGTGCCCGCTCGAGTTCATCGCGACGTGCGGCCGTTTGCAGTTGGGCGCGCGTGAGATCAACGGGCGCTATCTCGCCACCGCTGAGCAGCAGAGCCGTGATCCGTTCAAACTCTTCGGCTGCCGCGAGATTCTGTTCCGCGGCTTGTCGCTGCACGATGGCCAGTGCGAGCCCGTAGTAGGTTTCCACCACGGTCTGGACCAGGGCTCTGCGTGCAACCTCAGTACCTGCATGGGCCGCTGCCAGCAGTGCTCGATTTTTTGCCAACGTCGCCCGCAACCGCCCTGCTATATCAATGTCGCCGGCTACATTCACGAACGCCTGGTATTCGTTAACGGCATTGTTCGCGATGAAACTTGGCAGGCGCGGTGTTCCCGCAGGAGCACCGAGCAAAGGAGATGTAAAGATGTAGTCAATCGGCGCCGTTACCCGGGGTAGAAACGCAGCCTGTGCCTGTTTGACGTCCTCCGCCGCAATCTGTTCGTTCAAGCCTGCCTGCTGAAACGCAGAGGCTTGTGCGTTGGCTAGTCGCAACGCTTCATCAAGCGTCAGCAGAGGTTGGTTCGCATTCGGTGAAGGTTGAAATGGGGTCGAAGGCACACCAGGTTGAGTTGGAACCGGCGTTGCGGTTGGGCTGACAGCTGGTTGTGCGAACGGGGACGCCTGTGGTGTCGGAGATGGCTCAGCGGGTTTCTGAGGCGAAGGGCCAGGCAGCGGAGTGGCCAAGGGCCGGGGAGTCTGCGCCGGTTTTGGCGCTGGCGATTGTCCCGCGGATGTTGGAGACCGACCAATCGCGGCAATTGCAACGGTCAAGAGTAAGATCATGAACAGGGAAATCCTTATTAGACTCCTGAAAGACTGGTGACCTTCTTTTCGACACAGATACTCCAAACGTCCCATTAGGTGTTAGCTGTCTCAAGTCCCTAGTTGTACTAAAAGGGGGTGGCACAGTTTACCATTCGTGGTCCAGGTTCGCCAGACCAGTTTGGTTCTTCAGATGACTTCGTAGAAAAATTCCTGGATGCAGTCTCTAAGGCTTCTCTTTTTTCTTCTCGGCCGCTTCCTGCTTCTTGCTTTCGTGTTCGACGCGCACAATCTTTCCACTTATCGCACTAACCTGTACCTCGGTGATCGTGCCTTTTGAATTTCGGATGTCGAAAGAATAAACAAGCTTTCCATGTTCTCGTTCGAGCTCAGCGCTTTCAACGGTACCTGGTGCGCGCTTCAACGCTGTTTCCTGCGCTTGTTCTTTCGTGATCTTCGCCTGCCGGGCCAGCCTTTCCTGTTCGCGTGCTTCGTTGTCCTGGGCAGCGGCAGTTGACGACTTTGCTGCAACAAACGAGGCGCTAGTCAAAGCGATAAGGACTATCAAGCCGAAATATTTTTTCACTTTAGTCTCCTTTAAAGTTAATCAGTCACGTACTTAACTCATGATAATACTTCAGAAATTCCAGCCCAGCGCAGCGCCGTAGACACGGGCGCGCGGATTATAGAGCGGGTTTATTTGTGGGAAAAAGTTTGACCGCATAAGCCGGCTCGTCCGAGTATTGCTAGCAGAGTCCAAAGAAAAGTCGTGATGCTTATGATAAACATAGCGGCCTATGCCATAGCCCATCGCGCTCCCTACCAACACATCGGAAAGGAAATGGTTCCGCCCCGTGTACCGCGAAACGCTTATAGCCGTCGCCAGTCCATAAGCGCCAAAACGAACGAGGCGGTTATGCTGGCCATACTCCTCCGCAATGACAGTGGCAAGTGCCCACGAGGTAATTGCGTGCCCCGATGGAAAAGAACTGCCGCCATCGAAAAACTCGCCGCTTGAATTATCGACTGGAGGTCGCTGTCGCTGCGAAGCAGTCTTTAGCACCTGAACCACGATGCCGCTATCGATTAGCGCCTCTGCTCCCAACAGGCCGGTTTCGCGCGCTCGTTGATCATGAGTGATTCTGCCAGTCAAATAAAACCCGCCGGCTATTCCACCCGTCACATATAAGGACCCTAGCCGGCTTATATCCTTGCTGATCCTGAGCCGATCAAGATTGTCACCATTTTCAACCAGCTTGCCCGAGGTGTGGCGATCAGTTGCCACCAGGGCGACCGTTGCCAGTCCGATCGGAGCTACCCACTTCGCGTCGGCTCGATGAAGGTGAAATGGCGCGAGCCAGATGTCTCGCTGATCGCGAAGAATATTTTGAAAGAATTTCTTCTCGAGGCTCGGTGTGGGCGAAGGCTGCGGGTCCGGGGGCGTTTGGCCCAGGACCACATTGGCAGAAGCAAGCAGCACGAGCAGATAGATTAAAGAAAACAATGCTCGCACGGGCGCACTACTTTTTGTATTCATGATGTTTAGACGGTTCGGACTTTCGGGGGGAGGGGTCGATTATCCGCTTTCCGTTGCCCGATTTACAAGTGACCAGAAAATTTTCAGGGCTCTTGTTGTCGCTACTCTGTGGGTGTAAGCTGCGGGCGTTCGGTCCATCCTTATTTGTCACGGAGGCTTTATGAATACTCGGGATGTCTTAATCGCAATTCCCATTTTGCTTTTTTCAATGCTGATCGTCTGCGCCACTCATCCGATGCCGCAAGCCGGCTACAAAGTCGTTCAGAAAACAACGCTCGGCGGAGATGGCGGTTGGGACTATCTGCTCGTGGATCCGCAGACGCAACGCGTTTTCATTTCACGCTCGACTCATGTGATGGTTGTCGACGCCAATTCTGGAAAGATTCTGGGCGACATTCCCGACACAGCCGGCGTGCATGGAATAGCGCTGGTGCCGGAACTGAACAAGGGTTTCACCAGTAACGGACGGGACAATTCGGTCAGCGTGTTTGATTTGAAAACCCTGGCTGTTTCAAAAAAGATCCCGGTCGGAAAAAATCCTGACGCTATTCTTTACGACCCTGCCGCAAAGCTCATCTTTACGGCCAACGGCGGCAGTCATGACCTAACCGCAGTAGATCCAAGAACTGAGACGGTCAAAGGTACGATTCCACTTGATGGCCGGCCCGAAGCCGGGGTCTCAGATGAAAAAGGGCACGTCTATTTTAATCTTGAAGACAAAAGCATGGTGGCGGAAGTAGATGCAAAGAAATTGACTGTCGAAGCGAAATGGCCTTTACATCCCGGCGAAGAGCCTACCGGAATAGCCATGGATCGAAAGAATCGCCGGTTGTTTTCCGGTTGCGCCAATAAACTAATGGTGGTGCTGGATGCGGACAACGGTCATGTAATAACGACTTTGCCGATTGGCAGCGGAGTTGACGGGACCGAGTTTGATCCCTCGAGCAAGCTAGCTTTCAGCGCCAACGGTGAGGGGACGTTGACGGTCGTTCGCGAGGATGCCGCGGATAAATTCAGTGTGGTCGAAAACGTTCCCACCCAACGCGGCGCGCGAACCTTGTCGCTCGATCCAAAGACTCACCGCATCTACCTGAGCACGGCCGAATTTGGACCAACGCCGGCGCCAACTGCCGAGCGCCCACGCCCGCGACCACCGATGATACCGGGGACATTTACGTTGTTGGTTGTAAGTAGGGAAAAGGCGGGATAGCGCGAGGACGAAAATCATTTGACATTGGACATTTGACGTTTGTCATTTGTCATTTTCGGGTTTCGTGTGATGCACGTGGATTGTGTATTCCGTGCACAATTACGATCCACGAAAATACACGAAACCCGAAAATGACAAATGACAAACGTCCAATGTCCAATGTCAAATAATCTCTTAAGCAGCGCTGGTCTCGACCTGCTGCACTTCATTCTGCTGCGCATCACTCTCCGCCAACGCGGCCTGCGCCGCAGCCAACCGCGCAATTGGCACTCGGAACGGCGAGCAACTCACATAGTCAAGGCCGATCTCGTGACAGAAAGCAATTGATTGGGGATCGCCACCGTGCTCGCCACAAATACCGACTTTGAGTTTCGGCTTCACGCTGCGACCGCGTTCGGCGCCGAGCCGAACCAACTGGCCGACACCCTCCCGGTCAAGCACCTGAAAGGGATCGTCACGCACGATCTTCCGTTCAATGTAGTTAGGCAGGAAGCGGCCTGAGTCGTCGCGACTCAAGCCAAAGGTCGTTTGCGTTAAATCATTTGTCCCAAACGAGAAAAAATCTGCATAGGCGGCGATGCGATCGGCCACCAATGCGGCGCGCGGCAGTTCAATCATGGTTCCTACGCGATATTCGATTGTCATTCCGTGTTCACCCATCACCTGGCGGGCGACTTCGTGAATCAATTCAGCTTGCTGGTGCAACTCTTCGCTCAGGGAAACCAGCGGCACCATGATCTCGAGTTCAACTTTCTTACGTTCGCCTTGCACCTGACACGCGGCTTCAAAAATTGCCCGGCACTGCATTCGCGTCACTTCCGGAAATAACAAGCCCAGACGGCACCCCCGGAAACCAAGCATCGGGTTCGTCTCGCGAATACGATTCACCTGGCGCAGCAAAGCTCGTTTTTGATCGATTTCGTCCAGCACATGGTCCATGTTACCGAGCGTTTCTGCTCGCTTGAGGGCCATCTTCAACTCCGCCAATTCGCTGAGCAGTTCTTCTACATTCGGCAGGAACTCGTGCAGCGGTGGATCCAGTAAGCGAATTGTTACCGGTAATCCAACCATCTCTCGGAAGATGCCGAGGAAATCCCCTTTCTGAAGCGGCAGCAGCTTTTCCAACGCCTTTTCACGAGCTCCAGTGCCCTCTGCCAGGATCATCTCTCGCATCGACGCGAGACGCACGTCACCAAAAAACATGTGTTCAGTGCGGCACAGACCGATGCCTTCGGCGCCAAACGAGCGCGCGATTTTCGCATCCCTCGGGGTGTCGGCATTCGCACGCACGCGCAAACGTCTGAACTGATCCGCCCAGCTCATCAGTTCGTAAAAATCCTGGCCCAATTCGGGTTGCACCGTCGGTACTTGCCCCCGGAACACACGACCGGTCGAGCCATCAATCGTAATCCATTCGCCCTTTGTAACAACGTTTCCATCGACGGTGAACTGTTGCTGGCTATAGTCGATGTTCAGCGCATTTGCGCCACTGACGCAGGGCTTGCCCATGCCGCGGGCGACGACCGCTGCGTGACTGGTCATGCCACCGCGCGCGGTGACAATTGCCTGGGCGGCGACCATGCCGTGAAAATCATCGGGACTCGTTTCTTGCCTGACGAGTACGACCTTTGCGCCACCTTGCGCAAGCTCTTCGGCTTCATCGGGACTGAAAACTACCTGACCCTGGGCGGCTCCCGGACTCGCCGGCAATCCCGTCGCCAGCACGGTGGCATTTGTTTTCGGATCGACAGTCGGATGCAGCAGTTGGTCAAGTTGGTCCGGACTAACACGTTTTACGGCCGTGGCCCGATCGATCAACTTTTCATAGACCATATCCACGGCAACGCGTACAGCGGCGGCGCCACTGCGTTTGCCGGTCCGAGTTTGCAACATCCAAAGCTTCTCGCGCTCGATCGTAAACTCGACGTCCTGCATGTCGCGATAATGCTTCTCCAAAAGCTCGGCAATGGAAGCGAATTGTTTGTAGACCTCTGGTAGCTCTTTCTTTAACTGGCTGATCGGGTTTGGTGTGCGAATGCCGGCGACCACGTCTTCGCCCTGGGCATTCAGCAAATATTCTCCGTATAACTCCTTCTTGCCGGTCGAGGGGTTGCGTGTAAAAGCGACGCCGGTGCCGCTGCCCGTTCCCATATTTCCAAAAACCATTGCCTGCACATTGACCGCTGTACCAAGCGAGTCGGGGATGCGATTGACGCGGCGGTAGTCGATCGCCCGACGGCCCATCCAGGAGTTGAATACCGCCGCGATTGCCACGCGCAACTGTTCGTAAGGATCCTCGGGAATGGCGCTCTGTTCGGTAAGGATAATCTGTTTTTCAGCCTTGATGATCTCTCGTAAATCGTCTGTCTTGAGATCGGTATCCCGACCACCGTCGGTCTGGGCCTTAAAGCGATCGAGCACCCGTTCAAACTTTCCATGTGCGACGCCCATGACAATTTCGCCGAACAGCGAAGCGAAGCGCCGGTAAGCATCCAGGGCGAACCGCAGATCGCCGGTTTGCGCAGCCAGTCCCTGCACCGTTTCTTCGTTGAGGCCGAGATTCAGCACCGTGTCCATCATTCCCGGCATGGAGAAGGCCGCACCCGAACGAACTGAAACCAGCAACGGATTCGTGGCATCGCCAAAGCGCTTGCCGACCTTTGTTTCGATCTTTTTGAGCGCTTCGATTACCTGCTCCCACATTCCTTCGGGAAAGTTTTTGTCGTTGGCGTAGTAGGCGTTGCAGGCCTCGGTGGTTACGATTAGGCCGGGAGGAACCGGCAAACCCGCGCGGGTCATTTCGCACAAACCCGCTCCTTTGCCGCCGAGGAGTTCCTTATTATCTCCGCTTCCTTCCTCGAACATGTAAACCCATTTATTTGTTGTTGATTGGGTGGTTTCACGCGCTTCTTCCGTCACTGTACTCATTGAGACTCTCTCTTTGCTGTTTTATTGGTCCTGGACCGAAACAGGAACCATACAAAAACGAATTGCAGAGCACCGCAGATGTGCTGATTTCGGATTATCGCATTTTTAGTTGATTAATACGATCTGCGTTTGGTAAGAAAAATTTAAGGAAGAAATCTATTGACAGATTTCTTGCAACTCTCATAAGCTGCCGCTGCCGATCAATTTACGCACGAGCCTTACCCGACCTCGCGCCTCAACTTTGCAGCCAGAAAACATGCGGTGACGCGTGTGTGCCCAGGAACTCTATCTCTTATTGATCAGTGGAACTCCGTTGCTTGTGCTTCCTTCATAATTGCTCACTCCCGACCAGCGGCGTTCTGAACTTTTAAAAGGATCCATCGTGAAAACACCTCCTCCCAACCGCGCTGCACGCTTTGTTGCCGACAAGCTGGCCTACCGCACCGTGATCCTCAGACTGTTGATATTGCTGATTATCGGTGTGGCGACTGCCACCGGTGCGCGGGCGGAAGACTGTCCTCCCGACAGCAGTAACGGTGGCCAAAGCCTTGAGGTGTCGCTGACGGTTCAAGATACAGGCCAAGAGGTTACGAACGGAGTATTTGTTGCTCCTAACACCGTCTTGCTGCTGCATGCGAGAGCGACGGCCTTTGGGCATTGCACCCCGATGCTTGCTGACTGCAGTTCTTCTCCCTGCTCCTGCACGCCACTCCAGACTTACCAGCGCACGATCAACAAAATTACAGCTTGGTCTGAAATCTCGACCAACAACGTTCTAAATGGGGTCTACAGTGAAGGAAATGTCTTCGGCTTGGATGAAAACGGATTCACCACCAGTTATCACGTGTTAGACACGCACTCTTCACTTTCAACCGGGCCACTCCATCTGTATCTTCCCTACCCAGGCACTTACACCTATCACATTATCGCCTACATCAACGCCACTCCGTGTAACCTCGAACCTTACGAAACGCAAGAGATCGTCATCACACTGGAGGTTCGAGATCTGGCGGATCACGGTAAGGTCGCATGCAATGCAGAAGTCCCAAATCCTATCAACGTCACGAACGGCAACATGTACATCCAGCAAACGGATTACCGTTTGCCCGGACTGGGTGAAGGCCTAGAGATCACGCGTACATACAACAGCCAGTCATCGCGCGACGGCATCTTCGGTCACGGGTGGACTTCGAATTACGAAGAATCAGTTGAGCCTTATGGCTCACGACTGCTGCGTTTAAATTTAGGAGATGGCCGGGCCATCTATTTCACGCGGGCTAATACGAACTCACCCTATGTTCCCGGCGAGCCGTTGGATTTTCGAGGCCAGGTGGTCAAGAACATTGACAACACCTACACGCTCACCTTCAAAGACGGGCGCGTGCATCAGTTCAACACCACTGGCAAATTGCTGTCACAAGCAGACAGAAACGGCAATACGTTCACCCTAGCTTATGACACGAATGGGTTCTTATCGACAGTAACGGATGCGTCAGGGCGCATGCTGACGTTTACGTTTGGATACTGGGACATGGTCGGCTCAGTCAGTGACAGCCAGGGCACGATTGCCACGTACACTAATTATCGCGGCGCTGCTGAGACGGTGCGCTATGCGGACGGTTCGGGCTACAACTTCAATCACAACTATTCGATTGGCAAGCTGATGTCGGTGAGTGACGTCTTGGGAAATGTGCTCGAGTCGCACACATATGACGCGCAGGGGCGCGCTATAACCTCTCAGATTGCGGGCAACGGGACGGAACTCTACACGCTGAATTACGTCAGCGCGACGGAGACGGACGTCACCGACGCGCTGAATCACGTCACAAAATACTTCTTTGACACGACTAAGGGACGCGGTGTGGTGACCAGCATCGAAGGCAGTTGCAGTTGCGGCGGCTCGCAGGTTCAAAGCTGGACTTACGATAATCAGTTGAATGTGACCAGCAAAACCGATGCGCTTAATCACACCACCACGTTTACATATGACACAAATGGCAACCGACTGACGAAAGCAGACGCCACCGGCACAATCAACTATACGTACAATTCCCTTGGCGAAGTATTGACAGTCACCGATCAGATGAGTGGTGTCTGGACGAATACTTATGACTCACATGGAAATCTGCTGACGGCAAAAGATCCGCTCAACAACACCACAACGCTGACCTATGACACGCACGGTCAGCTCTTGACGGTTACCGATCCGCGCAACAACACAACCACATTCACCTACGACACCAACGGAAATCTCACGCGGCGTACGGATGCGCTAACAAATCAAACCAATATTGCTTACGACACGCGTGGCCGGGTGACGAGTGTTACGAACGCAATCAGTCAAGTCACCAGCTACGAATACGACCTGGCCGGGCGTTTGAAGAAAATCATCTATTCGGACACAAACTTTGTTCTGTTCACCTATGACCTCGCGGGACGAAGAACCAAAATCAAAGACCCGCGAGGGTATGAGACAAACTTTGCTTACGATGCGGCTTACCGGCTCACAAGCGAGACGAATGCCGATAATAAGGTAACGAGTTATGCGTACGATTTGATGTCGAATCTGACAGGAGTAACGGATGCGCTGAATCGAACGACAAATTACAACTACGACGATTTCAACCGGCTGAAGAAGATTACACATCCGGAAGCGACTGCTGGCGCAGGGAGGCTCGAAGAGAACTTCACGTATGACCTGGCGGGAAATCTGTTGGAAAAGAAAGACCAGGCAAATCGCATCATCAGCTTCTGCTATGACTCGGTCAATCGCCTGACCTCAAGTACCGATGGTGCGCTGAAAGTCACCAGTTACGAATACAACGCTCGTTCGCAGTTGACGGCTGTGGTTGACGCGATCAACCAACGTTACGAATTCGTTTACGACTCGCTGGGGCGCGTAACGCAGAACAAGAAGGCCACGGCAACGATGTCCTTTGTGTACGACGCGGCTGGCAACAGGTCTCAACGCACGGATTACAACGGAGCCGCCACTAATTATTCTTATGATGCGCTGAATCGGCTGACGACAATCAGCTATCCCGACACGAGCTCGGCGACATATGGCTACGACGTTGTATCGAAGCTCACAACAGCCACCAACCAGAATGGCACCATCACGATTGCCTACGACAATCGCAGCCGCGTCAGTTCAGTGACGGATGTTTTCGGACAGGTAGTCAGCTACTCTTACGATGCCAACTCGAATCGCACGCAGCTGAACCTCAACGCAGCCATAAGCGCTACCTACCAGTACGACGTTCTGAACCGCCTCACGCAACTGACTGACGGCGGGTCTCTGAACACCACGTTTGTTTACGATGCGACGAACAAGGTGACGTCACGAACCTTGCCGAATGGCATCCTCAGCACTTATCAATACGACGACGTCAACCGTCTCACGCGCCTCACCCACGCGAAGGGCGCCAACACGCTTGCTGATTTCCAATATCAATTCAATGCCGTCAACAATATCACCCAGATGATCGATAGCACCGGCACGCACAATTATTCGTACGACTCTCTTGATCGTCTGACCGCCGCGACGCATCCGGCCGGCCAATCAAACGAAAGCTACACGTATGATGACGTCGGCAACCGCACGGCGTCACACCAGGGTTCGAGCTACATTCATCAGCCTTTCAACCGTCTCACCGCGGCCAATGGAGCATCTTTCAGCTACGACACAAATGGCAGTCTGACTTCAAAAGCCGACGCAAACGGAACCTGGAACTATACCTGGGATTATGAGAACCGCCTTAAGCAGGCAGCACTTAGCGGCGGTGTCACAATCAACTACAGCTACGACGCACTCGGCCGGCGCATTCAACGGGCGAGCAGTGCTAGCGGAACAACGAAGTTCGTTTATGATGGTCTTGACGCCATCCGTGATCTTGACAGCAGCGGCGGTACGACTGCTGATTACCTCAATGGCGCCGGAATAGACGATAAGCTGCGTGAGGCTGTGGGCGGGACGCCTGCGTACTTTTTGACAGATCATCTCGGCACAACGCGGGCCCTCACGGATTCCAGCGGCAACGTCACGACAAGCCTAACCTACGACTCATTCGGTAATCCCTCCGGTGGTTCATCCTCCACTCGCTTCACTTACACCGGTCGTGAGTTCGATTCCGACACGAGCCTCATGTACTACCGAGCTCGGTACAACTCTCTTCACGGAAGATTTCTCTCTGAAGATCCGATTGGATTTGGCGGTGGCGTCAATTTTTACGCGTACATAGGAAATGGCGCGCCTAATTACAAGGATCCTTCCGGTCTCGAACGGCTGCAGCCCTATCATCTGAAAGCCAAGCCGGCAACTAGCTGCGAATGTGACATGGAAATTCTGGGGCAAGCCGCCCAGTTTTCTGCAGGCTTCGGTGATACTTTGACTGCCAGCTTCGCTCAGCTGGCTGTTGATCTCGCACGAATGAACAATGGTATTCCGTTGTGGCTTCCACCTGGATGGAGTCCGACCGGCTACATTAGAGGATTTACCCCCGGAGGAGCAGTAGTCGATCCGAATTCCAATGCTTATGTCGCGGGCCAAGTCACTGGCGTTGCCTGGGAAGTGGCGGTTGCTCTGGCCGGTGCCAGTGCTTATGCGGAACCCTTCCCCCCCAACTCAGCAAGCGTGGTGCGGGGTGGTATCCAGGAATTGCCCCCTTCAGGTACACCGTTTTCCGGCGCTTATGGAAATACCTTACAAGAAGCCGCGTCCGGTGTTCCACACGGAACGATTCGATGCACGACGGCTGGTGCCATACGATCTAATGGGGGATCAGTTGTACATGCGCCGGAAATGACAAGATCAGGATTACTCAATGAATTACATGTCAACATAACCGAAGGTTCAGGTCCAACGACATTCTCCGACTTTTTCCCCAACCCTGTGCCCAAGTCCGGACGCGTGAAATGATGTGCTTACCGCAAATGAGAACGGAAAGCAACACGAGAAGAGCAAGCAAGAGCATTCACTATGAGCAAGAAAGAAAGGTTCATCTATAGGGACTTTTACGACGTACCTCGCATGTTGATTCTGCGTCACCGGGGAATGCAACTGCTCCTGGAAAGCGTCTTTGATCAGGTCAGAGATGAGTATTCCAGCACGTACCGGGTATTCGTCTTACCGGACATCCCTGACGCAGAACTCAAAGGTTCATGGGAAAACCTCTCCAGCAAAGCACTGAAGTGCTTAGGAGAGGTTGCAGTCAAAGACGTCACGTTTGACGCAACGCGGCGTCAACAGATCGATACGGCTGTATTGGATGAAATGGTGTGACTCACAACGCGCAAAACCTGCGAAAACCTGTCAATTGAAAATTCGAAGAAGCCTGTTGTAATTCCCTTGAACCTACTCAAAAGGTATTGGTTTGAGTTTGATATCTCGGAGGATGATGTTCGTCGTTATTTTTCCTATGGCGGACTTCAGCGTGGTTGCGGAGTGACAGAAACCGTCTCTTGGACCACGTAGAATTCCATAGATTGAAAGGTTTTCAATATGCAGACCTGTCCATTTAAACCCGGAGATATCGTTGTATACAGGCCAACCAAAAGAGGGCAAGATCTTGATGTGATGACGAAGCCGGAAGACCTTTTGCAACCAGGCGCAGAATACCGTGTGGCGGATGTGCAAAACGGACAATATGTGGTGGTTGAAGGAAACAAGCATCCCGGTGGAGGATTATATTGGACGGAGTTTGAATTTGCGCCAAATAAACAGTGATCCATTCAGGACGCGCAAAGAATACCGCTTTGTACAAGAGTCGCCGTTGGGAGCTGGCGCGGAGCGGACGAATTAGGCACTTTTTGGGTAGGTTGTCAGTTCCTAATGCCAACTCTAATCGCACGCAGTTGACCTTTGAATGCTGCGACGATTGATTCATATGACTCACGACAAACAAGCGGACAACTGGCAACCAATCGCGACGATGAAAGACTGGCTCGAATTGGAAAGCAAGGTCTCAGGCTTTCACGATGGCGTCATAAAGGAAATGCATTGGTCGCATGGTGAACATGTAAATCTAACGTTTGAAATGGTGTATGCTGGAAATCCACGCTTGTGGATATTGATTCAACTACAGTTTGCAAAGACCCCTGGAATCGAGATTCGGTTTAGCGGGG
This sequence comes from Pyrinomonadaceae bacterium, assembly GCA_035644135.1. Classification (GTDB taxonomy): domain Bacteria; phylum Acidobacteriota; class Blastocatellia; order Pyrinomonadales; family Pyrinomonadaceae; genus PSRF01. The sequence continues at coordinate 1,960 of DASQPD010000180.1, read as the reverse complement.
TGCGTGAATGTTCAATCAACGCCGTAAAGGAGGTCGAGCCGAGCGTTTCGTTCCAAACAAACTTGATAGTTTTTTCCTTTTCCGGGGATGGCATAAGTCGAGTGATCGCTGACGCGTGCGAATATCGTCTCTGTGGATCGGAAATACTGGGCCCAGGCCCTTTTCATGTTCCTCTTTGAATGGTTCTTCCTTCATCAGAACAGATTCACGGCGGTGACGAGAACAGAAGCCTGTAGCGCAGTTCTGAAGCTTCCGCCCCTGTCTCCCGCGGTGAAGTTTGATACGGAAAAAGGCGGCTTATTTTGTCAGCACTTCACGGAAGAAATCGACGGCACGTGGATCACCCGATTCGCCCAGCGAGCGGATTGCCTGTTTGCGCACAAGCTGGTTTGGGTGGGTCTTTGCGATCTTGATGAGGAGCGGCACCGATTCTTCTGCCTTGCGCTCGCTGATCGCGCGCACGGCCTGTATTTGCACTTCCGTATCACCGTCGGGCGCTTGCGCCGTCGCGCTGAGAAAATCGAGGCTGCGTTTCCCGGCTCGCTCTCCCAACAATCGAATTGCCTGCCGCCGCAGTTCAACGCTGGACTCACTGCGCGCGACTTCGAACAGTTTGTCTTCGACTCGGGCACTCTTGATCTCTGAAAGCGACTGAAGGACGGTGCGTCGAACTTCAGGCTGGCGCTCTGAGTCGTAGAGTTTAATCAGGTCTTCGACCACGGCTTCACCTCTGTCGGCAAGCCGGTGTATCGCCTGGCGTCGCAGCTCCGTATTAGGGTCAGTGCGTGCAATCTCCAGCAGCTGGGCCTGTCCCTTTGCACTCTTAGTCTCAGCCAGAGCCTGCAAGACAACTCTCTTGACATCAACTTCACTCTCTGATGAGTAAATCTTCATCAGCTCGTCAACGGCGCCCTCTCTTTCAAACTCGCCTAACTGGCGAACGGCGGCGCGGCGAGCGTCGCGATCGGGTTCACTGCGAGCAACCTTCAAAAGGAAAGCAAAAGCTGCATCCTGTTCCTGATTGTTGCCGGCTGCCTGAATGATGCTGCGACGAACTTCTGCGTCCTTGACTACATCGTATAGATTCTGGAGTGCGCTCAAGGCGCCACGATCCTTACTTTCGCCAATCGCGTGCGCCGCCTGCCGCCTTAACTTTTTGTCTTCCGCGTCATTCTTGACGATATCAACGAGGAATGCCTGTTCGCGGCCCACCTGCCCAAGCCAGTAGACGGCAGAAGAACGTATGCGCTGATTCTGCGAGGTACGAATGAAATTCTTAAGCATTGGAGCTACGCGCGCATCATCATGTAAGGAGATGGCCAAAACTGCGCGCTCGGCCAGCATCGTTAGCGGAGCGGCATCGGTTATTCCACGCAGATAGTTGAGACTCTCTTCATTGTTGGCCCGGCCCAACCAGTAAACAGGATATCCTGCATATTCGCGTTTGCGCTCGAGATTGTAGACCTCCATTCGGGTTACCTGGGCGCCGCCGGCATCGCGCAGGAGAAAGATTCCCAGGTTGCGTGTCTCCACGGTTACTCCACCAGCCGTTGTACCCACAAAAACAGAAGTATCACCAGTGGTGTTCATCGAACCGTGAAACTCGTGAATGGCCGGATCGACAGCTATCCCGGGCCGAACGTCGAAGGAATAAGCCGACCAGTAAGGTGTCTGCCCGCCTCGCGCGCGCCGGCTGGCAGCATCCAGTCGGGAAATCAGATCCGCACCTTCGACTGCGGTGAAACTCTGCACCGTGGTGGCTGGCGACTGTGTTTGTTCGACCTGCCCGATCGGGACAATGCCCGTTGTGGCCAGGGGAGTACCGCCCGGCGCACATGCCATCGTGCCAAGGAGCAAAACAAGAAATACATATTGTCCATTTGTCATTTTCCATTTTCCATTTCTCATTTTTGCTTTTTTCTTTCGTGTGATTTCGTGGATCAATTCTTATTGTGAGCCC
>DASQPD010000179.1:0-209997 GCA_035644135.1 Pyrinomonadaceae bacterium | reverse complement strand
GTGAAGGCGATCGAGCTCCCAGCGCCAGCGCGCTGCGTCATGATCGAAGCGGAGCAGCCCCTCTTCGGCCAGCGCCGAAATGAACTGGATGGCGAAAAACGGATTGCCGCCCGTCTTGTCGTGCACCAATCGCGCCAGCGGAGCGGCATCGGGCGGCGCGCAGCTAAGAGTATCCTCAATGAGCCGGCCCAGGTCTTCTTGGGCGAGCGGCGCAAGGCTGATCTCCCGCACCAGCGCTCCCGCCTTGCGGATGGCATCGAGCTTCCGCATCAGCGGATGGACGGAATTGACTTCGTTGTCCCGATAGGCGCCGATCACCAGCAACCACTGCACGTCCGCCTCGGTCATCAGGTTGGCGAGCACGTCGAGCGTCGCCGCGTCGAGCCATTGCAAATCGTCGAGAAACAGCGTCAGCGGATGCTCAGGCCGCGCGAAGACGCCAAGAAACCGCCGGAACACCAGCTGGAGACGGCTTTGTGCCTGCTGCGGCGGAAGCTCCAGAAAGGGCGGCTGCTCTCCGATGAGGAGCTTCAATTCGGGGACCACGTCGATCATGAGCCGCCCGTTCGGACCCAGCGCCTCGCGCAGCGCGTCGCGCCAGCCGGAGAGCTCGGTGTCGCTCTTGCCCAGAAGCGGGCGGATCAGGCTCTGGAACGCTTGCGCCAGCGTCGCATAGGGGATGTCGCGCTTGTACTGGTCGAACTTGCCGGAGGCGAAGAGCCCGCGCGGCGGGACGAGCACCTTGTGCAGCTCGTGCACCACGGAGGATTTGCCGATGCCGGAATAACCGGAGACGAGCACGAGCTCGGGCGTGCCCAGCGCGACGACGCGGTCGAACGCCGACAGCAGGGTGTCGATCGCTCGCTCGCGTCCGTAGAGCTGTTCCGGGATCAATAGCCGATCCGACGCGTCCTGACTACCCAGGGGGAAGGACTGGATGTGACCGAATGCCTCCCAGTCCGCGAGGCACCGCCGCAGATCGAACGTGAGACCGAGGGAAGTTTGGTAGCGGTCCTCGGCTGTCTTCGCGAGCAACTTCAACACGATCGCCGAGAGCTGGGCCGGCACTGCCGGTAGTCGCTCGCTCGGGGGGACCGGTTGCCGAGCGATGTGGCAGTGCACCCACTCCATGGGATCGCTGGCTGTGAAGGGGAGCGTCCCGGTGAGCATCTCGTAAAAGGTGACTCCAAGCGCATAGAGATCGCTCCGGGAGTCGACCGAACGATTCATCCGCCCAGTTTGCTCGGGCGCCATGTAGGCGAGTGTGCCGGCGATCACCTCGGGCGGCGCCGGCGTTTGGTGCTCGCGGGGCAAGCGCGAGGAGCTGCCGAAGCCGATAAGCCACACGCCGCCCCTCGCCATGTCCACCAAGATGTTGGCCGGCTTGATGTCCTTGTGGATCAGCCCCCGCGCGTGCACCTGGCCGATGGCAGCCGCGAGCGGGACGGCGATGCGCAGGAACGACGCGCCCTCCAGCGGCCGGCGGAGCAGCCGATCAAGCGGTTCGCCGCCGGGATCTTCGAGCACCAGGGTCATGCGACCATCGTGAGGTACGAGAGCCACGGGCCGCGCGGCCCAATCAGGATCGAGCGTGTCCCTAAGCGCGTATTCGTGTTCCAGCCGCTTGAGGGACTCACGCGAGGAGTATTCCCCGACCGGCACGACCAGCAGAATCGGGTCGAGGCCGTCGCCTGAGCCACGGTAGAGGGTGAGCTCGCCTTCCCGCAACTCCAAGAACACGTAGCTGGAAAGTTCGGTCACGAGAGTCTAGCCTCCCGGTCCAAACATGGGGGCTGGAAATTCCAAGGACAAGGTCAGCGAAACTGCTAATCCGTAACGGAAACCAGGAGATCTTGCTGGCCGCATGAACGACCGGGATTTCTACACACTTTTGCCTCCGGATCAACCGAAAGTTCCTTCCAAATCTTGCTCGAAGTAATCGTGCGCGAACCAAAAAACGGATTACTCAAAGCTCTCGGCTTTTCAAAACGAAGTGTGCTGATCATAATCGCAAATGAAGTATCCATCCAGGTTCAGTTGGTGATTCTCACTCTACCCTCTTCCACGTTGCGTCTGGATTGTATTGGGTCAGGGTCTTGGCGCGGATGGCGGTTTGCGGGCCCAGATCTTTTTGATAGACGATGCCGTCTCGATTGACGATGAAAGTCATCACTCCCGACGATCTGTATTCCGCCGGATAAGCCACGAAAGCGAAACCGCCCGTCATCGTACCATCAACTAGATAGTTCTTGGCTCCACCGGAAGCATGTCGTCCTTGCCTGTTAAGGATGCGGTAGTAGTAACCGTGAAACGGCCGCGGTTTTGTTGTTTCTTTTGCGTAGTCTCCAGTGTTCGCCAGTGCCAGCAACTGACCCACCGGACTTTCCGGTTCGCGATTCGAGATCTTCCAGTAGAGCCCGTTGTGTTTGCCATCATCGCTGAGGAACCTCGGCGCGAATTGTTTCACTCCGCCATCGTGTGGCTCTGCGTAGTATTCATTCTGGGCACTCACCAGCTCATGACAAACTTTAATCGCGTCAAGTTCGTTTCTTCCGATGCGCCGGAACGAAATCTCTGCCTTGCTGGCTACGGGATCAAAGTACCATTTGTTCGCCTTGTGCATTAGGACGATCGGCAGAGGCCAATTCTCAGCTCCGACGTACAGAGTGGTGCTTCCATCGGGCTCACGAACCAGCCGATGCATCTGGCGGTATTTCTCCACGAACTGGCGCCGGTTGTTGCGGTCTTCGGCTTGATCACCGCTGGAAATGATCTGTGTGGCTTCCGATCCAAGGATCTCAAGAAGCGCAAGTTGGTCTTCCTGTTGAACGGCACTCAAGAGCGCTGCACAAGCCTCCTGACAAGACGCGAAGGTCTTCTGTCCTGGTTGTTGGGCGCGGGCAAGATCAAAATAGCCGCTCACAAAGATCGCGAATGCGGCCAGAATTACAATCCTGCCAACAATAAAAAGCTCGAGGCGGACCCCTTTTTCCGACATGTCTAAACTCCCTTCCCTCAGTTCCTCATGTGAGTTAAAGATCTATGAACCATGAACCGTGCGGTGCATCGTCAATGACGTCCGCCGCCACGTCCGCCACCCCCTCCGCGCATGCCTCCTCCACCACCAAATCCGCGTCCGCCACCGAAGCCGCCCCCACCGCCGAGGCTGGCCCGACCCCGATCGGCTGAGCCTCGCTCGATTCCCCCTGGACCAATACCGCTGAAGGCACCAGAACGAGTACCAGTGTTGGGACCGGGCTGGCCGAAGCCACGAAAATCGTGACCGTTCTGAAAGGTTCCTGGAGGCAGTGTAGGATCGCGATAGCGAACACCTGGAGGGAGGGTCGGATCGGTTCGGCGAACACCCGGAGGAAGGGTAGGGTCACGGCCAGGAAAAGCTCCGCCACGATTGCGACCATCTCCCACGCCGCTGTTCCCTGGGAAAGAAGGTCTGGCTAAGCCCCCTTGGCCCCCTCGGAAATTCCCACCTCCACCACCAGGAAAACGATGGAAGAAAGTTGGGCTGTGGGAAACATAAATATTGTTGTTGAAGGTAACACTATGCCCTCTCCAGTTGCAGCCCCAGGAGTGAAAGCCCCAACCAAACCCTCCCCAGAATCTCCCGCCGATTCCAATGCCTATGCCGAACGAAATGTAGGGCGCCCCAACCAATGAGTCGTAGAGGTAACCCGGATAGATCCCGATCGGAGCCCCATAGACGAGTAACGGATTGTAAGTCGGCACGTAACACACGTCCGGGTCGGCAGGTTCGATGGTGATTGTCGTACCCTGGCTCGCCACTGTCTCTTGCGGAGTGCTTTGCAGATTACCGGCGTCTTTCGCCCGCGCGCGCAGAATCTGAACGGCATCGAGCACGTCTTGCTGTTGATTGAAGTAGGCATCGCCGAGCGCGGAAGTCCAGGACAAATTCGTGTCCAGATTTGCCAGGACGGATGAGAAGGCGGTCAAAGCCTTGACACTCGGATCCCACGACTGTTTGTCCACTTCATCTGCCAGGTTTTCGTCCTTCAAGTTTGAATTGTTCTGCAACCAGCGGTCTGCTTCGACGATCTCGCCTGGATAGGTCGATGCTGCAAGTATCTGAGCAACGAGAGCGTCCGGATATAACGCGATGGGTGCGATCAGTTGCTGCAATGCCTCAGGAGTCAGCGGTACAGACTGCGTAGCCAAAGGAGCGTCTTGAGCAAGTTGTGCGAGCCGAAATGCGAGTGCTGTTCCCCGGCCCGCAGCGAGCACGACCACTGCGGCGACAGCGGCCGCTAGAGCTCGCTTGGGCGAGATCGTAGAGACCGCTCTGACGATACACCGGAAAGCTGTGGAGAAGCGCGGCGGGAGAACAATGCGGAAGTCCTCCTCCAACTGCCGCGACCTGGGCCTTTCAATAAGAATGCGGTGTGTGATTCTTTGAACTATTGCCTGACCTATGCTGGTTACCTGCATGACAGCGTCTCCTTCTTTCACAACTAAGCGGTGCACATTAGGCGCCGAAGACGCGACGACCTTCTTTCGTCCTTTTGCCGTATTTGTCAGTCTCTTGCGACGGCATCAACCCAAACGAAAGGCCCAGGGGTCGCACGAATCCGACTACCGTTTCGGTCGTCCTCCAATTCGTGGCGATGCCCTTGGGCCATGGGCCTTAGCCAAAAAGGTTTCCCTCTCCGTTAAGGCTTCAAATGCTTCATGAACGCAACAATGGAATGCTTTTCCGGCTGAGTGCCGTCGCCCGCAAGTCTCTTCTCCATTCTTGATTTGGGCAGTTCGCTACCGGAAGCACTGCCGGACACCCAGATTTGGGAGAGGAAATACTGGTCCCCAACCTTATCGAAAACGAGTTCGGTTTTGTTCGCAAACTCATCCTCTCGTCTTTGCGCATTTTGCGTATCGAAAACCACGGATGTGCGTCCGTCGGCGCTGCGTAGCTCAAGGATACTGGGCGAGGTCTCTGCGTCAAGTGTCTTTATCTCGTATTTGCCTGCCGGCAGTTTGGTATCACCGACCATAAAAGCAAAAGTTATATTTGCCTCGATCTGCGGACCACCATCAATTTGCGCATTGGCAACAACCCCTCCAGCCACTAAAAGGCAAAGCGTCAAGCACAGCTTTCCTAGATTCTTTATCATAAGTTCTCCTTAGTTATGCGTGCGGTTTGAAGCTGACCGCCGACCGTAAATCATGTGTACAGAGCCGGCCAACCGGCCGGCTGCTTCACCATACATGCCCTCCCGCTCTCTTTCTGCGAGCCGAATCCTTAAGTCTCAGCGCGGCGCGGAAGAGAACTATTTCGACTGGATGATATTGGGAAGCGCACTGTCCTTCTTTCTGAACTTTGTCCGAATGTTCTTTGGCTTGATGTTTAGTCGTGCCTTGCTTCTTTCCATGAGCCATTCGTGTTGCAAGCAAAAACTCGGAATCTCGCGCAACCACGTGAAAGACCGAAGTCATTGCGACTACTAAGATTGCCGCCAGCTTCGGTTGCCATTACGAATTGGTGATGCCGTCAAGCAAAGTTGGAATTTGAAAAAGGAGAATTGAAATGAAAGTTTTTCGCGTTACCGTCGTCGGTGCGCTCGTTCTTTTTGCGGTCACCGCCGCCTTCGGAATGTCTGTGAAGTCGGACTATGACAAGAATTTTGACTTCAGCCAGTTACATACATTCGCGTTCAAGACGGACCGGGCCAGTAATGATCCACTCAGTACGAACACGATTGAGGCTGGGAGGCTTCAGAACGCGCTAACTGCGCAACTGGAGGCAAGCGGCTTCACTCAAGCGGCCCAAGATCCAGACTTTATTGTCGCTTTTTACGCGACCACAAAAGAGAAAACCCAGGTTCAGAGCGCAGGCATTGGTCCAGGTATTGGTCGATTCGGTTACGGCCGAGGCTTCGGTTGGGGTTATGGCATTCCCGGGGGCGGGCGTTGGCGCTGGGGTTATGGGCCCGACATCTGGACTACTAATTACACTCAAGGCTGCGTCATGGCCGACATTATCGACCCAAAAACCAATCAACTGGTGTGGCGCGGTGCTGTGAAAGATACAGTGAATGGGATTGGGCAGTCTGAGAAGCAGTCCAATCAGGCTGCGAAGGACCTAATCAAGAACTTCTTGAAGGACGCAAAGAAGGAAGAAAAAAAGTAGGCATAGAAGTTGGCTAGTGGAGTATCTGCGGAAGAGTCCCGCCGCTCTTCTCGCAGTCCCTCAGCCTACGCCAAAGGCGTTCGCTAATTGTAGCCCAGGGTTGCTTCAACCCTGGGCCCAGGTTCTCATGAGCAGCTCACTCTGAAAGAGTTCGCGAGATTGTTCTCGCAACATTCCCCAACACGTTCGGCGTAAAAACACCCGTCCGTGACAGCCGCTGCGGTCCCTCAATGCTGAAATTCATTCTCGCTCATTGGAAAATGATCTTGGCCATCAGACTGGAATCTCCAAGCGAGGCACAACGGTTTCTAGCATGCCTGAGCTAAGACAGGTAGAATGGGGCGCTTTTCAAGCTGCGTACGAGCGTCTCAAACAGAATGGCGTGAATCCGTACTGGCGCATTCATCATGGAATCACACATCGCTTTACTACGTTTTTTTTGGCGAGTAAACAAATCCATCCACGAAGTTACACGAACCGAAAAACAACTGACACGAAAGCACTGCGGTACAGTCGAAGAGGCCAACGCCTACATGCACAGTGACGCCTTCGCCGCGAATGCGACCGGGGTAGAAATTGATCCGAAAAGTTTGCTGGCCCAGTACCGCAGCGGTTCGGCAGCTACGATCTTGCGCTGATCCCGGTCGCATTGATGCTAACGCTTGGTACGTTCTTGTGGCTCAGGATTGATGCGACCGAGGAACTGATCCCGGAACCGCCGCTGGTTGCAGTTCCAGATACTGTTGTCCCGGTGTTGAGTTAATAACCTGGTAGGCTTTGCACAAACGTCCTGACTACCACCATGTGGGGCGCGATCAGTACAGTACCGCGAGCGAAGCGACCGGATGTTGCGCTTCAACTAACTAATTGACAGGTTGCAAATTATGAGAATCACATCGGGGAAGTCGCGTGTAACATCCGGTCGCTTCGCTCGCGGTACTGTACAGACCATCGCATCTTTTTGTGCAAGGCCAATCTGGTACAAACGAACAAGTCGCGCATGGCGCGCGATGAATCGTCATATTGTTCCGGCGCTATGGTTTCCTGAATGAATGACTCCATATGAGTGAATCACTTCTCCCCAATTCAATAATTTCGCATTACCGCATAGTTTCCCGAATTGGAGCGGGCGGGATGGGCGAGGTCTATCTTGCGCAGGACACATCGGAACTCGGCCGGAATGTGGCGCTCAAGATCGTGCCGGCTGAAGTTGCGCAGAACAAAGATCGCTTGCAGCGCTTCACGCAAGAGGCGCGCACAGTCTCGAATCTCAATCACCCAAACATCCTGACAGTCTATGAATTTGGACAGTCAGACACCGCCTCGTTCATCGCCACCGAATACATCGATGGCGTCACACTCCGCCAACATCTTTCCAGCCGTCGGTTGAAGTTAATTGACGTGCTTGACGTGACGATCCAGATCGTCGCCGCGCTTAACGCCGCACACGAAGCCGGTATCACTCATCGTGACCTAAAACCGGAAAATGTGATGGTGCGCAAGGACCATATCGTGAAGGTGCTCGACTTTGGGCTGGCAAAGTTGTCGGAACCGGCTGCGTTAGCCGGGGGCTCTGATAAGTCGGAAGCAAGCGAAGATGCCACCAAAGTATTTGTGCAAACGGAGCCCGGGCTGGTGATGGGGACCGTTAGTTATATGTCGCCGGAGCAATCAGTCGGAAAGGGCATAGACCAACGCACGGACATCTGGAGCATCGGTGTTGTGCTTTACGAGATGTTAGCTGGATGCGTGCCCTTTCAGGGAAAGGACATTCACCGGCAGATCATCGCCATCCAGGAGACCGAGCCGGCGCCTGTTTCACAGTTAGTTGAAGGTGTGCCGGATCGTTTGGAAGAGATTGTATTTAAGTGTCTGGCCAAGGAGAAAGATGAACGTTATCAGAGTGCCAAAGACTTGCTGATCGATCTCCGTAACCTCCGACGCCGGCTGGAAGTCGATGCTGAAATTGAACGCACAGTAGCGCCTGGACTGCGGAGCACGAGCGGCGGCACATCGCGCGTGAGCACACAAGGTTTGCAATCGAACGCCGGCGCAACCAGCGCAGTCCAGGTTCCCACTGCCTCCAGCGCTGAGTATGTCGTCACGGGAATCAAGCAGCACAAACTCGCGGCCGCCATCGTGGTTCTGGTGCTTGTTGCCGGCGGCATTGGCCTCGGTATTTTTATGCGCGCGCGCAACACGGAGGGAGCCATCGACTCCGTTGCCGTGCTGCCTTTTGAAAACAAGAGCAACGCTGCTGATACCGACTATCTCTCCGACGGTTTGGCAGAGTCGCTGATTTATCGTCTTTCCCAGCTTCCCAATCTGAAAGTCAGTCCAACAAGTTCCGTCATGCGTTACAAGGGCAAAGAGGCCGATGTGAAAACAATAGCCGGCGAACTCGGCGTCAGTGCCGTGATGACCGGGCGCATAGCCCAGCGGGGCGATAATCTGACCATCAGCGTCGAACTGGTTGATACCCGAAATAACAAACTGCTGTGGGGCGAGCAATATGAGCGCAAGATTTCGGAATTGTTGACAACCCAACGCGAGATTGCCGCCGAGATCGCGAACAAGCTGCAATTGAAATTGTCGGGCGAAGGCGAGCAAAAGCTGGCGAAGAAATACACCGACAGCAACGAAGCCTATCAGCTGTATTTGAAGGGCCTTTTCCATTTTGCGAACCGAACAAAGGAAGACGTCCAGAAGGCGATTGGGTATTTTCAACAGGCCACCAGGCTTGATCCCAATTTTGCGCTGGCATATGTCGGCATCTCCCAATCTTACTCATTGATGCCGTCCTATTCTTATCTCAGCCCCAAAGACGCCTTTCCCCAAGCCAAAGCTGCGGCACAGAAAGCTTTAGAGATCGATCCGCTATTGGCTGATGCTCACGCGGCTTTAGCGACCACGTTTGCTGCTTACGAATGGAATTGGGTGGAAGCAGAGCGTGAATTCAAACAGGCAATAGAACTCAATCCGAACGTGGCTGATATTCATTATCGGTACGGCTTAATCTACCTGATTCCGGCGGGGCGTATGGATGAAGCAATTCGCGAAATAAAGCGGGCACTGGAGCTTGAACCACTCTCGATCGCGATGAATGCGAACCTTGCCGGAGCCTACATGTATGCGCGGCAGAACGACCTGGCACTTGCGCAAGCCAGGAAAACATTCGATCTTGAACCGGGCCACATTACTGCCCGCGTTTGGCTCACAAATGTCTACGAAAGTCTCGGAATGTACAGCGAAGCCATTGCCCTCAGCGAAGAGTCCACGAAAAACCACACGTCGGACCAGTACTTTCTGTTTTATGCCGGATACGCGTATGCGAAAACAGGCCGGCGAGATAAGGCAGAGGATGCGATAAAGAAATTACGTGATCTCGAAAAAACCGAGCCTGTGGACCCGTACCTCCTTGCCACGCTCTATGTCGGACTGGGGGACAAAGATAAGGCCCTTGTCGAGCTTGAAAAAAGCTTTAACGAGCGCGGTTATTACGTTCCGCTTCTGAGGGTTGATCCATTGATGGATCCATTGCGCGACGATCCTCGCTTTGCTGATTTGATCGAGCGCATTGGCTTGCCAAAGTAGTGCAAGCTGTTAGCTTGCATGTCGTCGCCAGACCGTTCGAAGGAAAGAACGCAAGCTTGCAGCTTGCGTTACAAAAATGAAACGCTGCGATGCTGAGACGACTGAATCTGCCGTATTTAATGTGAATCAGATAATCAGATGAATAAAGAACTGCCACCCGGTTCCACCCTGTCGCATTACCGCATCATCTCGAAAATTGGGGCGGGCGGCATGGGTGAAGTATATCTGGCGCAGGACACAAAACTCGATCGCAAGGTGGCGATCAAATTTCTGAATGAAGAATTCAGCAAAGATGCGGATAAGCTGAACCGTTTTGTTCAGGAAGCCAAAGCCGCGTCTGCACTGAATCACCCGAACATTCTGACGGTTTATGAGATCGGTGAGGTAGACGGCAAAAACTATATCGCGACCGAGTTGATCGACGGCCAGACTCTGCGGGAGCATCTCTCGCAAAAGGATTCGCTGCAGCTCAACGCGATCCTGAAGATTGGTGTGCAAGTGTCGGAAGCACTCTCCGCGGCGCATCAGGCTGGGATTATCCACCGCGACATCAAGCCTGAGAACATCATGCTGCGCAAAGATGGCTACGCGAAGGTGCTGGACTTCGGCCTCGCTAAGTTGTCAGAAAAAGGAGCGATAGCGACCGGTTCCGAAGATGCAACTCGCGCTCAAGTTAATACTACTCCCGGAATGGTGATGGGAACGGTTTCGTATATGTCGCCCGAACAGGCACGTGGAAAAGAAACCGATGTCCGAACCGATATCTGGAGTGTGGGTGTCGTCTTGTATGAAATGCTGTCCGGCAAAGTTCCCTTCACCGGCGAAACCATCAATCACACAATCGTCTCGATCCTCGAAAAAGAACCGCCGCCCCTGACGAACGTACCGGCTGAGCTGCAGCGCATCGTCCGCAAGTCGATGACTAAAGATGTGGACATGCGGTATCAGTCAGCACGCGATCTGTTGATCGACCTCAAGAATCTGCGCAGAGAGTTGGACATTCAGGGCGAGCTTGAGCGTTCAATCTTTCCGAACCGCGCAGCCACAAAAGAATCAGCTAGTGAAAATCAGACGCAGGTTTATCTCTCCGGCGCCGTTGCCGCTACGCGCAGCCGACAAGCCGCGGTAACACAAGGGGTAACGACGTCGTCTTCGAGTCTTGAGTACGCGGTTACTCAGGCAAAGAGCCACAAACTTGCCACTGCGATAATCGTGGTCTTGCTGGTCGGAGCGATCTCGACCGTCAGCTATTTTGCGTTTGTTTCCAGAGGCGGTAGCACAAAGCAGATCAATTCGATAGCTGTAATGCCGTTTGTCAATGAAAGCCGAAATGCAGACGTTGAATATCTTTCTGACGGTATGACCGAAACGCTTATCAAGAGTTTGTCCAATCTGTCGAGCCTGGACGTCAAACCACGTTCAGCGGTTTTTCGCTACAAAGGTAAAGACACAGATTTACAGACGATTGCCAAAGAACTGAATGTTCAAGCGATCTTGAACGGCAGAGTGGCGCAACGGGGCGAGCAATTAACGCTCAGCCTGGAACTGGTTGATGTTCGAAAAAACAGTGTAATTTGGACTGAGCAGTACCAACGCAAACAATCTGACCTTGTTTCGTTGCAAAGCGAAATTGCTAGGGACGTTTCAACCAATCTCAAAGCAAAGTTGTCAGGCGCGGAGGAAACCAAAGTAACCAAGACCGCGACGGCCGATCCCGAAGCCTATCAAGCCTATTTGAAGGGTCGTTATTACTGGAACCGACGCACAGCTGAAAATCTTAAGAAAGCGATCGAACAATTCAAATCGGCGACGGACCGAGACCCGAATTACGCCCTGGCGTTTGTTGGTCTCGCGGATTGCTATGCAGTTTTGAACGAATATGCCGGAACTCCAACAAGCGAAACGATCCCACAATCGAAAGTTTATGCTGAACGAGCCTTAACCATCGACGGTCAATTGGCGGAAGCACACGCAACGTTGGGAATAGTCAATGAATACTCATGGCAATGGGGCGAAGCGGAAAAGGAATTCAAACGGGCGATCGAGCTAAATCCTAATTATCCGACGGCGTATCATTGGTATTCAATTTTCCTCAAGAATGTGGGAAGAAATGACGAGGCGACCGCGATGATCAAACGAGCTCAAGAGCTTGACCCGCTGTCGAGCATTATCGGTGTGAATGTTTCGAGAATGTATGGACTGCAAAATAACCACGATGCGAGCATTGAAAATAGTCTCAAGGTAATTGAACTCGATCCAAATTTCGCCCCTGCTTATGAGTATCTCGCACTGTCATATCTGAAACGCGGACGCAACGCGGAAGCTATCGCGGCGGCCGAAAAGGCGGTGGACTTAAATAACCGAGCAGGCATCACACTCGGTGACTTGGGTAATGTTTATGCAACTGTAGGGAAACGAGCCGAGGCAATCGACAAAATAAAAGAACTGGAAGAGAAATACACCCGAAAGGAAGCGATCGGACAATATATAGCTGCGGTATATGTCGGGCTGGGCGACAAGGACAAAGCGTTTGAATGGTTGGAAAAAGACTTCCAAGCCCGAAACGGGAAGCTAGCGGAAATTCGATGGCAACTTCAGTTTGAACCTCTCCGCGACGACCCGCGATTCAAGGATTTGCTGAAACGAATGGGTTTGCCGCAGTAGCGTCTGTTAGTTCGCGCCAACCTAAACGCGTCAGAAGATAAAAATGAAACGCTGCCCCCAATGCAATCGTGTTGAGACCGACGAAGCACTCGCCTTTTGTCGAACGGACGGAGCTGCACTCGTAGTTGAGTCGTCGCCTTTGAGCTCGGAAGGTGGAATGGCGAGGCTTGGTTCACTATCTCCTTCGAGTGAACTCGCGACCGGAATTCTTCCTCACATGACAAACGCTGCAGTTGGACGCAGCACAGGACCAACCACTGCATTGCCACTTCAAACCGTGCAGAGCAGGACCTCGGAGCTTGCGAAACCTAAGCACCGAAAACTCATCGTTGCCGGACTCGCGCTGATCATTGTTGTTGCGTTCGCTGTCGGCGGCTTTTTCTACTTCAGAGGAAAAAGCAATTCCGTTATTCAATCAATCGCGGTGATGCCATTCGTCAACGAGAGTGGCAACACAGATAACGATTATCTGTCGGACGGGATCACCGAGACGCTCATTAGCAGTCTCTCGCAACTACCGAACCTTAACGTCAAGGCACGCTCATCCGTATTTCGGTATAAGGGCAAGGACACGAACCCACAGACGATTGGCAAAGAGTTGAACGTCCAGGCAATCCTCAACGGGCGCGTCAGCCAGCGTGGCGACCAGTTAACGTTGAGTTTGGAATTGATCGATGCGCAGACGGAGAACGTAATTTGGAGCGAGCAATACAATCGCAAGCAGACCGACCTCGTTTCGTTGCAGAGTGAGATTGCCCGCGATGTTGCGAGCAAGCTCAAGTCTAGACTGTCGGGTGCGGATGTAGCGAAAGTCGAAAAGAACTACACCGCTAACGCGGAAGCCTATCAACTTTATTTGAAAGGAAAGTTCTATTGGAACAAACGAACGGGCGAGTCCCTCAAACAAGCTGCTGAGCTTTATCGGCAAGCAATTGAAAAAGATCCGAACTATGCCCTCGCGTATTCAGGTCTGGCTGAAACATACGTTCTCTTTTCCAGTTACGATATCGCGCCGGCAGACGACAGCATGCCTCAGGCGAAAGCGGCGGCTCTGCGTGCATTAGCGATTGACGATTCGCTGGCAGAGGCACACAACGCGCTCGGATTTTATCTTTCGTATTATGAATGGGATCGGGATGGCTCGGAAAAGGAATATCGCCGCGCTATCGAACTCAAACCGAATTACGCGACTGCCCATCATTGGTTAGGGGCTGACCTCTCGAATCTAAAACGCTTTGACGACAGTCTTGTCGAGTTGAGACGTGCCGAGGAACTTGACCCGCTTTCGCCGATTATTGGCACAAATCTCGGTGACACGCTAGTCTTCGCCCGCAGGTATGATGAGGCGATTACACAATACAAGCGCACTCTCGTTCGTAATCCAAATTTTCCTTATGCTCACCTGGCTTTGGCTCGGGCATATGGAGCAAAGGGGATGTATCCGGAAGCCATAGCCGAAGCCCGCACCTCTATCGAGTTGAATAGTGGGTCGGCAGCAAAGGGATTTCTGGGACTGTGGCTGGCGAAATCCGGTAAGCGTGATGAAACAGTGAAGCTGCTCGGCGAGTTAAAACAGGAATCCACAAGGAATTATGTTCAGAGCTTTACCTTGGCGCTGATTTACATTGCGCTTGGTGATAAAGAGGAAGCACTGAACCATCTCGAAAAGCACATGTCGAGCCGGGCGGAAACCGCCAGCTCTTATGCAGTTGACCCAGAGCTTGACGAGTTGCGCTCCGAGCCGCGATTCAAGGAAATGCTGAAACGGATGAATCTGCCGGAATGAATCAAGTGTCCGACATGCTTCAGCTTGTCGTCAAGATGGGCAACACTCAAGCGTGATAGTACCCGTTACGTCGTACATTGAGTGTTGCCAATCTTGACGACAAGCTGAAGCATGTCGGACATCGCCTGAATCTGCCGGAGTGAATTTGAGCAAGATGAATAAAGAACTGCCAGCCGGTTCCACTCTGTCGCACTACCGCGTCGTCTCCAAGATCGGCGAAGGCGGCATGGGCGAGGTTTACCTGGCGGAAGATTCGCGGCTCAACCGCAAAGTGGCCTTGAAGATTCTGCCCGCTGATCTTGCTGCAAACCAGGACCGCATGCGCCGTTTCGTTCAGGAAGCGAAAGCGGCGGCCGCGCTCAATCATCCGAACATTGCGCACATCTACGAGATTGGTGAGAGCGAAGACACGAACTTCATTGCGATGGAGTTTGTCGACGGCAAGACCCTGCAAGAAAAGATTCACGGCGAAAAAAGTGGGTTGAAGCTCCTACTCAAACACTTGCTCCAGGTTGGGGAAGGGTTGGCGAAAGCACACGCGTCAGGAATTGTGCATCGCGATCTCAAACCCGACAACATCATGATCACGCGCGACGGCCACGCAAAGATTCTCGACTTTGGGTTGGCGAAATTGATTGAGGGACAGGGAGAGGGGGAGATTGGGCGAGGGGGCGAGGGAGAGACACGGAGACACCGAGACGAAGTTGAAACTTTAATCGCCGTGTCCCCGCGTCTCCCCGTCCCCGCGTCTCCCGGTCTCCCCGTCTCTCCTTCAGCCACTTCTCCCGGTCTCATCATGGGCACAGTCGGCTACATGTCTCCCGAACAGGCGCAAGCGAAACCTGTCGATCAGCGCTCCGACATCTTCTCTTTCGGCTGCATCCTCTATGAGACTGCCACTGGTCGCAAGCCGTTTGCCGGCGACTCCGTGGTTGACACTCTCCACAAGATCATTCACGAGCCAGCGCCGGCCATCACTGACTTTAATCCTGCAGCTTCAACTGAGTTGCAGCGCATCATCCGCAAGTGTCTGGCGAAAGAGCCCGACAAGCGCTACCAGACAATTCGCGACACTGCCAACGATCTCGAAGAATTGCTCGACGAGATGAAGGGCACAAGCGACGTCGAGCGTTCTGTGGCGCCGTCCACAAGCACGACCACAAGCAGCGCGTCCGGTAGCACAGGCGACAACGTGCGCGCGCACCGCACTGCGTCGGTTAGACAGCAACCCGCATCGAGCGCCGAATACATTTTCTCCGGAGTCAAACAACACAAATTTGCCGCCGCCATTGTGGTCCTGGTGCTAATTGGCGGCGTCGGTCTGGGCCTTTATCTGCGCGCGCGAACCACACAGGCGGCAATCGAATCAATCGCAGTGATGCCGTTTGTCAACGAAAGCGGCAACGCGGATGTCGAATACCTTTCAGACGGAATGACCGAAACCCTCATCAGCAGCCTTTCAAAGTTACCAAATCTGAATGTAAAGCCGCGTTCGTCTGTGTTTCGTTACAAAGGCAAAGCAACGGACGCGAAGACGATCGGCAAAGAGCTTAACGTCCAGGCGATCCTGAACGGAAGAGTTGTCCAGCGCGGCCAGGATCTGTCGCTTTTTGTCGAGCTTATAGACGTAGATCTGGATAAAGTCGTATGGAGCCAGCAGTACAATCGCAAACAGACTGAACTCGTCTCACTTCAGACCGAGATTGCCCGCGACGTCTCAAGCAAACTAAAGTCAACAATGTCTGGGTCGGACGAAGCTAAGGTAATGAAGACCTACACAACAAATCCGGAAGCCTACCAGCTCTACCTTAAAGGCAATTATTACAGGACAAAATATACTAACGAGGGATACAAAAAAGGTATCGAATTCTACCGAAAGGCCATCGAACTAGACCCGAATTATGCTTTGGCATATATCGGCATAGCCGGCGCCTATTTGACTTCGTCGGACTGGTATCTACCGCCGACCGATGCGATGCCTAAGATGAAAGCCGCTGCTTTAAAAGCACTGGAACTTGATAACACACTCGCCGACGCTCACACGTATCTGGGAGCAAATGCAAACTGGTATGAATGGGACTGGTCGACGGGTGAACGAGAATTGGAACTGGCCATCGAGTTAGATCCAGCCAACGCCGAGGCTCATCACCAATATGGTTTTTATTTCGCGATGATGGGAAGAACTAACCAAGCCGTTTCGGAAATGGAGAAAGCCCAACAGCTCGCACCGCTTGACATAAACCTCAATTCCGACCTGGCGGCAGCCTATCTCTATACGGGCGAGTTCGAACGAGCCATCGATCGGGCGCGAAGCACGATCGAAATAGATCCAAATTACTGGCTATCGCATGTCCTATTGGGAATTGCCTATGAAAGAAAAGGACAGTTTACTGATGCCGTTACGGAATTGGAAAAGGCTCATTCATTAGAAAATGGTCCGTGGGTAACGGGATATCTTGGCTATGTTTACGCGGCGGCGGGGAAAAAAGCTGAGGCTCAAAAGGTTTTGGCGGAGCTGACCGACTTGTCAAAGCGCCAGTACATCCCGGCATACACTGTCGCTTTTGTCTATGCCGGGTTGAATGACAAAGACCACGCGTTTGAATGGCTCAACAAAGGATATGAGGAGCATTCGGGATTAGCGCTAATCAAGGTTGAAACGACGTTCGATAATCTACGAGGCGACCCGCGATTCAAGGAAATGCTGAAACGGATGAATTTGCCGGAATGAATAAAATGTCCGACATGCTTCAGCTTGTCGTCAAGATGGGCAACACTCAAGGGTGATAGTACCCGTTACGTCGTACATTGAGTGTTGCCAATCTGACGACAAGCTGACGCATGTCGGACAACGCCTGAATCGGAATGAATTTGAAAGTAGATGAATAAAGAACTCGCGGCCAACACTATACTGTCGCGTTACCGCATCGTCTCGAAAATCGGCGCGGGTGGGATGGGTGAAGTTTATTTAGCACACGACACGAAGCTCGATCGTAGAGTTGCGTTGAAAGTTCTGCCTGCCGATGTCGCTGCTGATCAGACACGGATGCGGCGCTTTGTTCAGGAAGCGAAGGCTGCCTCGGCGCTCAATCATCCCAACATCATCACGATTCACGAGATCGAGCAGATCGACTCGGTGAACTTCATCGCCACCGAGTTCATCGATGGCGAAACTCTTCGCCAGCGCATCAGCGCGGGGATGAAGCTGGGAGCGATTCTGGAGGTCGCGATTCAGGCAGCCAGCGCCCTTGCCGCCGCACATGCCGCAGGTATTATCCACCGCGACATCAAGCCTGAGAACATAATGGTCAGGCGCGATGGCTACATTAAGGTTCTCGATTTTGGCCTCGCTAAGCTAACCGAACCACTGGATTCCGTTACCGACCCCGAGGCTGCGACCAGGGCCATCGTCAACACTGACGCCGGCACGGTGATGGGCACTGCGATTTACATGTCGCCGGAACAAGCAAAGGGCACTGAGGTAGATGAGCGGACCGACTTGTGGAGCCTCGGGGCAGTCCTCTACGAAATGGTCACCGGGCAAGTGCCGTTCGTCGGCGAGACTCCGACTGAGACTATTTCTCTGATTCTGCAAAAAGAGCCTGCGCCACTGACGCGTTATGCGCGTGAAGTGCCCGCCGAGCTGGAGCGGATCGTCAACAAGGCTCTCACAAAAAACTGCGAGGAGCGGTATCAGTCGGCCAAAGATCTGGTTATCGATCTGCGCAACTTGAAACGCAAGGTCGAGGTTGATGCTGAAATTGATCGTACCGTTTCACCGGAGTTTCGTGGCGCCGCGGCAACAAGGTCAACCCCCAACGATCAAAGCCCACCCGCCACCGCCTCCGGTGAGGCAGCGACCGCGACAGCCGGCGCGACGCATACAGTTTCCAGTGCTGAATACATCGTCTCCGGAATCAAGCGGCACAAACTGGCGGCCCTGGTTGCTGCCGTGGCATTAGCCATAACAGCCGTCGCTCTGACGACCTATTTGCACGCCCGGAATTTAGACGTTTCTATTAACTCGATTGCCGTGTTGCCATTCGAGAATCGCAGCGTCGACGCGGAAACCGAGTATCTCTCAGACGGCCTGGCTGAATCGCTCATTTACCGGCTGTCACAGTTGCCGAACCTGAGAGTAACCCCGACCAGTGTTGCCTTCCGCTATAAGGGCAAACAGGCTGACGCCGTAAAAGCAGGCAATGAACTCGGCGTAAGTGCAGTTCTCCTGGGAAGAATCACCCAACGTGGCGACAATCTGACGATCAGCGCGGAACTTGTGGACGTCCGTTACAACAAGCTGTTATGGGGTGAACAGTACGACCGCAAGATGTCAGAGTTGCTCGCGACTCAGCGCGAGATTGCGCGAGAGATCGTCGAGAACCTTAAGCTCAAGGTTTCGGGTGAGGAGAAAGGGCTTGCCAAGCACTACACCGAAAACAATGAGGCGTATCAGCTTTACTTAAGGGGACGTTTTTATTGGAACAAGCGAACTGAAGCGGGTATGCAGAAGTCCCTCGAGTATTTTCAGCAGGCGATTGAAAAAGACCCGAGCTTCGCGCTGGCCTACAGCGGCCTCTCTGACGCTTACGATCTTCTGGGGGCCCAGGACGCGGCGGGAGGGATGGCGCCGAACGAGGCGTTTCCAAAAGCGAAGGCCGCCGCGCTCAAGGCTCTGGAAATCGATGACACGCTCGCGGAACCCCATGTTTCCCTGGCCCATATCAAATATTATTACGACCGCGACTGGGAGTTTGCGGAGCGCGAATATAAACGGGCCATTGAACTCAATCCCAACTATCCGATAGCTCACCAATGGTATGCGATCTTTTTGATGTCCGTTGGACGGTTTGACGAGGCTCTTACCCAGGCCAGACGGGCTCAAGAGCTCGACCCGCTCTCGCTTCCTATTAACATGACTGTGGGGTGGGTTTTGCTTAACGCTCGCCAATACGATCAGAGCGTCGAGCAATCACGCAAGACCCTGGAAATGGATCCGAATTTTATTCTCGCGCATCACCGGCTCGGGCTCGCTTACGAGCAACAAGGGAAGTATGACGAAGCGATCGGCGAGTTCAAGCAAGTCGTCAATCTGTTACCAGGCAAGCCGCTGGGAATCGCTTCACTGGCACATGCCTACGCATTGTCCGGCAAACGAGCGGATGCGCAAGCAAATCTTAATGAGTTGCAGGAAATATCGAAACAGCGTTACGTTTCGCCCGCTGCGATTGCAATGATATACGCCGCCCTCGGCGATAAAGATCAGGCTTTCGCCTGGCTTGAGAAGGCAGACAAGGCGCACGACGCTTTGTTGGCGCGCCTCAAAGTGGATCCGAGATTCGACAGTCTGCGCTCCGATCCACGCTTCGCCGATCTCCAGCGGCGCGTGAGCATGCCACAATGATTTGATTCGACGAGTGCCAATTGATTACCGCCGGCTCAAAATTAGATCGATACCAGATCCTCTCCAAAATCGGGGTTGGTGGAATGGGTGAAGTCTATCTGGCGCAGGATACAAAACTCGAACGCAAAGTGGCTCTGAAGATTCTTCCTGCTGAGGTGGCCTCGCATCGCAATCGAATGGAACGCTTCATTCGCGAAGCAAAATCGGCCGCCGCTCTCAATCATCCGAACATCGCACAGATTCATGAAATCGGGGAGCACAATGGAATCCATTTCATCGTGATGGAGTTCATCGATGGCGTCACGCTAAGCGAGAAGATTCATCGCGAGCAAACCGAACTTACCAAACTGCTCAAATATCTGCAGCAAGCGGCTGAAGGGTTGACGAAAGCACACGCTGCCGGAATCGTTCATCGCGATCTGAACTTTCCTTTCCAGCCTCATTATTCCTGAAATCTATCTCCAGTTCATCGAAAGACTGGTGCGCTCAAACGGAGGCCGCTAAAATGAAGGCTTATCAGCACTGGCGTTACCATGGCGGACATCACGTTCCTGGTATGCCCATTGGCATGGCGCGATCCTGAGGGAAGACCCGCCCGATCTTTGGCGGACGCGAAGAAGTGACTTTACTGTCTGGCACAAAACTAGGCCGCTACGAAATCCGCTCCCAACTCGGCGCGGGAGGGATGGGCGAAGTCTATCTGGCTGAAGATATGCAGCTACGTCGTCCTGTCGCCATAAAGATCCTACCAGGCAAAATTGCTTCTAATCGCGATCGGATGCGTCGTTTCGTACAGGAGGCACAAGCAGCGGCGGCACTCAATCATCCCAACATTGCTCACGTTTATGAGATTGGAGAAGCCGACGGTGTGCACTTCATTGCGATGGAATACATCGACGGTCAGACACTCCGCGAGTTGATTCGCGCTAATCGAAGCAATCTGGCGAAGCTTCTGCGCTACTTGCAGCATGCGGCGGAAGGTTTGGCGAAAGCCCACGCAGCCGGCATTGTCCATCGGGATTTGAAGCCCGACAACATCATGGTCACCCGCGAAGGTCACGCGAAGATTCTCGACTTCGGCCTGGCGAAGCTAATCGAAAGACAGGGAGTCAAGGAGATCTGGGGTGCAGAAGATCCGACGATCGCCCTTTCTCCTCTTCGCCCCGTCTCCCCATCTGCCTCTACGCCGGGCGTGATCCTGGGCACGGTCGGCTATATGTCACCGGAGCAGGCGCTAGGAAGAGTGAGAGAGATCGATCACCGCTCAGATATTTTCTCTTTTGGCTGCATCTTGTTCGAGGCAGCCACCAGGTCGAGGGCCTTTGAGGGCAAGGATGGATTGGATTCTCTGCATAAGATCGTTCACGCACCAACGCCGCTAATTAAGGAAACAAACGCTAGCGCTCCCGACGAACTGCAGCGGATTGTGCGTCGCTGCCTGGCAAAGGATCCGGAAGAGCGCTACCAAACGATCAAGGATGTAGCAATTGAACTTAAGGAAGTGCGGCGCGAGTTGGAAGAGGCGGGTATTGATACAACCGTGCAGCCTTCAGTCAGCAGCACAATCACGGGCGGCCCAAACACCGAATCAACGGTAAGCCAAACCAGCGGAGCGACCACGACTTCAACTTCCCCACCCGTGTCAAGTGCCGAGTATGTGATCACTGAAATCAAAAAACACAAACTTGCGGCGGTAATCTTTCTAGTTATCCTCGCACTTGGAATCGTTGGCACCGCTGCTTATCTGCACGCGCGAAATAACGAAGTCGCAATCGACTCGATCGCCGTCTTGCCCTTCGTCAACCAGAACAACGATCCGAACCAGGAATGGCTCTCAGATGGGGTAACCGAGAGCATTATCAACAGTCTGACACAGCTGCCCGACTTGAAGGTTATCGCGCGCAGTTCGGTATTTCGCTACAAAGGAAAAGCAACCGACCCGTTTGTTGCCGGGAAAGAATTAGGAGTGCGAGCAGTCCTGACGGGGAGAGTAATGCAGCGGGGCGACAATTTACTGGTCAGCGCCGAACTGGTTGATGTTCGAGACAACAAACAACTCTGGGGAGAACATTACAATCGGAAACTGGTAGATATTTTTGCCATACAGGAAGAGATAGCTAAACAAATCTCGGAGAACCTCCGACTGCACCTCGCCGGCGATAAACAAAATTTGCTGACGAAACGTTACACGGAAAATACCGAGGCTTATGAGTTGTATCTGAAAGGTCGCTTCTTCTTTAATAAGAGGACGGAAGAGGATATAAAAAAAGCAATTGATTACTTTCAGCAAGCGCTCGCCAAGGATCCTAATGACGCTCTGGCCTACTCCGGCTTGTCTGATGCTCAAGCCGGCCTGGTCTTTCCTGTGGGCGCGGTCGCGCCGCGGGAAGCCATGCCCAAAGCCAAGGAAGCAGCTATGCAGGCGCTGGCAATAGATAACACCCTGGGCGAGGCTCACGCCTCACTGGCCTACGTCACGTTTTTTTACGATCGGAATTGGCAAGTTGCCGAGCAAGAGTTCAAGCGAGCTATGGAGCTCAACCCAAACAACGCCGACACCCACCACTGGTATTCGCACTACCTGATGTCCCAACATCGCGTCGACGAATCGCTGAGCGAAAGTAGGCGCGCACTTGAATTGAGTCCTCTCGATCTGATTGTGAACATCCATCTGGGTTGGCATTATCTCTATGCACGCCAGTACGACCAGGCGCTTGAACAATTGAATAAGGTCGTGGATATGGATCACAACTTCGCTCAGGCTTATCCCTGGCTAGGATTGGTCTATGAGCAAAAAGGTAAATATCCGGAAGCCATTGCAGCCTTTCAACGCGCAATTTCCCTATTCCCTGGCGGGAGCACACAGGCCCAAGCGGAACTCGCACATGCCTATGCAATTTCAGGAAACAAAGGCGAGGCTCTGAGAATAGTTGCTGATTTGCAGGAGCTCGCGAAGACTAAGTACGTCCCCCCATATCAGATTGCGGCGATCTACGCGGGGCTGGGCGACAAGGACCAGGCATTTTCATGGCTGGAAAAAGCATATGAAGAGCGGTCGGACTGGCTCGTAAACGTAAAGGCGGATCAGAGATTCGACGGCGTGCATTCCGACCCACGCTTTGCAGAACTCGTACGGCGCCTAGGGCTGCCTTAGTAATTGATTAAGTAGTTATTGCAACCAGTCGATGCGCTGCTGACCTGCCTCTCGTGAGACATTACCTTCCTGACGCCTCTTCACCTTTGAGCGTCATTATTGTGCTGGTCACCTGGGCCACCAGTTTGTCATCATTCCTTACGATGTCGCAGACGTATCGACTGATCTGCTTTCCCACGTTCACAGGCTTCGCGACAGCCCGGAGGCGATCGTTCCAGACGGGGCGGAAGAAGTTGATCTGTAGATCGATGCTGGTGAAGCTTTCGTCCTCTTTCAAACTGGTCGCGTGAGCTATTCCGATCGCGGCATCAGCGATATCGCATAGCACCCCACCATGAACCGTGCCCATGGGATTGCCATGCTTTTCAGGATCAGTGAGAATTTCTATCGTTGCCGTGGCGGGGTTGACCTCGATTAATTTGAAGCCCAGGGTCTTTGCGATGGCCGGCGGATAGATGAAGCGAGACTCCTCCGAGCCTGCGTCTCCGTCGGCAGCCACGATTTTGAGAATTTCCAGGTTGGACAATTTACTCATTCTTCATTCCTCGAATCGTTTGAATACAAGTGCTGCGTTGGTTCCACCAAAACCGAAACCATTCGTGAGCGCGTACCGCACCGGCATTTCTCGCGCTTCGTTCGGTACGTAATCCAGATCGCAGTCCGAGTCGGGATTCTCGTAATTAATTGTGGGCGGCACTTTCCCATGATGGATAGCGAGCGTGGTAAACACAGCTTCGACGCCGCCCGCCGCGCCTAGCAAATGACCCGTCATCGACTTGGTGGAATTGATCGCCAACTTGTAAGCATGCGGCCCAAAGGTTTTCTTGATTGCGAGTGTCTCGCTTTTATCACCGAGCGGAGTTGAGGTGCCGTGCGTGTTGATATGGTCAATCTTTTCAGGGGAGATGCCTGCATCCTGAATTGCACGCAGCATTACTCGCATTACACCACTCTGCGTCTCGTCAGGCGCAGTGATGTGGTAAGCGTCGGCCGTCATGCCGTAACCGGCCATCTCGGCGTAAATATGCGCACCGCGGCGACGCGCGTGTTCTAACTCTTCGAGGATCATGATGCCTGCGCCTTCACCAACTACGAACCCGTCGCGGTCGCGATCGAACGGGCGTGAGGCACGTGCGGGATCTTCGTTCCTGGTGGAGAGCGCGCGCATCGCGGCGAAACCAGCGATGCTCATTGGCGTGATTGTTGATTCGGTCCCGCCACAAATCATCACATCAGTTTCGCCTCGTTGGATGATCTTGAAAGAATCTCCGATGGCGTGATTGCCGGAGGCGCACGCCGTCGCCGTCGCCGAGTTGGGCCCCTTCGCTCCGTTCCTAATGGAGACGTGACCTGCAGCCATGTTGGCGAGCACAGAGACAATGAAAAAGGGTGAGACCGCTCTCGGTCCTCTCTCGAGGAGCTTCTGATGTTCGCGTTCGATACCCCAGAAGTCGCCGATGCCGCTGCTGATGTAGGTGCCAACACGCTCAGTATTTTCGTTAGTGATCTTCAGCCCGCTATCAACCAGGGCTTCATCTGAGGCTGCGATAGCATATTGTGTGAAGGCACCCATCTTGCGCACGTCTTTTCGTTCCACGTAGTTCAGCGGATCGAAGCCCTTGACCTCACAGGCAAACCGCACCGGAAAGTTGCTTGTATCGAATTTCGTGATCGGACCAGCGCCACTCCTGCCGCTGATTAGACCTGTCCAGGTCGCCTCGACCGTGTTGCCAAGTGGCGTTACCAGACCAAGCCCTGTGACGACGACCCGACGTTTCATCAATTCATCTTCCATAATTTGCAGGCAGCCTGTTTCTGTGTATTTCCCAGTCTCACGGGTTTTCTCGACTACGCGCAGCCCAGTGCTCGCTAGTTGCGCTTGTTATGCGTACCAGATCTTACCTCATTTACTCAGTAGATGCTCTCGTTCTGGAACAGTCATTCCAGAACTGCGCAAAAAATTTAATCGAGAACGGAAAGCGTGACCTTTACAACGTCTTCAAGCGTCTTACGATCTTTCGTCGCTTTAGCCATTAACCATAGACCCTGAAGACTGCTGTAAAGAAAACGCGCCACCGCGCGAGGGTCGCGAACTCCCCGCAATTCCCCCTGCTCTTTTCCACGCAGCAGCGCGCTTTGGAACATCTTCTCCGCCGAGGTCATGCTGTTGCGGGTTCTCTTGGCTGTTTCTTTACAGTGGCCAGACAGCTCTGACATTGCATTCCCTACGAAACAGCCGCGCCGACCTTCTTCTGAGAGCCCTTTTTCAACCACGCCCTGGAACAACTGCCGGAGATTCTTCTTCACTGAGCCGGGCCGTTCCAGTACCTCGAATACTTTACCACTCTGAATCTCCCGATAACGGTCCAGGGCCTGTAAAAAGAGTGCGTGCTTGTCGCCGAAAGTGTCATAAATACTCTGGCGATTAATTCCCATGTGCTGGACTAACTCCTGAACGGACGCTCCCTCATAGCCTCGCGCCCAAAAGACCCCCATGGCCTTTTGCAGTGCTTCGTCGCGATCGAATTCCTTGTGCCGTGCCATCCCACCTCCAAACTCGGCATCTTTATACTCTTTCTGGAACGAACAGTCAAGAATGCCTTGGACCATGAATTGCCGTAACCCATCCTCGCTAAAACTTACGAGAGGATTAAGTATCACACAGGGGCACTTGCACGTAGCCGTTAAGTTGCAGATGCGCTTCCTTTACTGAACAATAATAAACTCGAGAGATTGGAACGGTATTTTGCGCACGCGCTGGCGGTTAGTGTTCAGGGTCGCCGTCGAATGCGAGAATGAGCGAACTCTAATGTCCACGCTTCTCTTTACGTTACTTGCGATGTGCTCAACCTTGGCCGGTGGTTACATCGCGATTGCCGCAAGGCGCCAGGTTCATTTGTTAATGGGACTAGGCGCAGGCGTGCTTCTGGGCGCAGTCTTTTTCGATCTGCTTCCAGAGTCGCTATTAGTAGCCGCTACGCAAGGCTGGAGTTTCCGATTCGTCCTCGGCATCGTTGTAGGGGGGTTCCTTATCTTTTATTTGGTTGAGCGGCTACTTGTCCTGCACTCCTGCCCTGAAGGCGACTGCACGAATGAAGTTCACCAGCACGTTGGCCGCCTGGGCTCAATAGGTCTAATCGTTCACAGCACTCTTGATGGAGCGGCCATTGGCGCGGCTTCTCTGGTGAACTGGCGAACGGGACTGCTCGTGGCGTTGGCGGTCATAGCTCACGACATGAGTGATGGTCTGAATACTATTCTATTGGTCACTCATGGGGAACCGGTCCGCCGTGGGGATGTGCTCTTTCTGGTCATGGACGCAATTGCGCCAGTCGTTGGAGGCCTGCTCGCGTTGGCAGTTCTGCCACCGCCAGCCGCACTAGCAATCTTTCTGGGTTTCGCTTCCGGATTCTTCCTCTACACAGCCACGAGCGATTTACTGCCCGAAGCCCACCGGCGTTCACCGAGTTTGACGGTCTCTATGGCGGCAATTGTGGGAATAGTCTTCATCGCTGTCGCGGTCCAACTGATTGGCAGATAAACCATGCTTTCCAATGCCCCGCCGCAGCGATTCGAATCCTACTCCGCTAATGCGGGATACCACTCAAGGAACGGCAATTCGCAGGTGGTGAAGGTGGGGCTTGCCCCCGCTCAAGATCCGCACCCACTCAACACTGAATTGACAGCCCAAGCCGAGGAACTTTTCGCAACTTTCAGTATTGAGTGCGTGCGGATCTTGAGCGGGGGCAAGCCCACCTTCCCCACCTGCGAGTTTCCGTATCTTGAGCAGTCAGTTCTGGCATTGCAAACGACGCTGAAACTCTGCAATCAACTGTTTCGTACGGCTTGATCAGGAACCGGTACTATACGTCCGGCAAAAACGAAGCTGATTCGGAGGTGGACCATGCGCTCCGCAAAAACCACGGGGCGAACGATCGGCGTGCTGTTGTTGTTGCAGATGGCCTGCGGACTTATCGTGCCCTTTGTGTTGTGGCATCCGCTGATCGTAGGTTCGCCGGCTTTCTTGACCGCGGCGGCGGCTAGTTCCTTTCAAATACGCGCGGGGGTGTTTCTCTCATTCGTCGGCGGCGCACTTACGGTCGCCATCGCCATCACGGCTTGGTCGATCATTCGTCGGTACAGCGAGACGATAGCGCTCTGGTTTCTGGTTGTGTGTGCGATCAGTTGTACGCTGGACGCGATGCAAAACGCCGCTGTGATGTCCATGCTGTCAGTAAGCCAGGAATACGCGAAAGCGGGCACTGCCGATGCGGCTCTTATCACATTGACCGAGACAGTGGTCGCGACACTCGTTGCGACTGTGCGGCGCTGGGTGCATTACACCCAACTACTTGGTTTCGGTGCGTGGATCTTTCTGTTCTACCTTTCGCTCTGGCGTTTCGACCTGGTTCCCCGCGCGCTGGCCATTCTGGGATTGATTGGAATCTTGCTGCAGTTCACGGGAGTCACATTACTGGCCTTCCTGGGTTATAGCAGCGTGACGCAGTTAGCCATGCCGCTCGCTCCGATCCACATCGCCAATGGCCTATGGCTTATCTTCAAGGGATTCAAAGAGCCGCATCTGCCTGAAACATGAATTTATCAGGAAACCGTTTGCTATTGCGCTGAACCTGCTGGTTGAACCGTTTAGTTGGCAAGTTTCTTATCCGCAGATCTGTGGATGAGTAGGGAGGCATCATGCGGGCCGATCGAAATCGATTACCACCTTGCCCCGTGCGTGCCCTTCTTCCAGATAACGAACAGCTTCGGCCGCTTCACTCAAGCTGTAACACCGGTCGATTACTGGCGTTACCTTTCCCGCCTCCATTAACGCGCCAATAGCGGTTAGATCCTTCTGGTTCAGTTTCGCTATAAAGCTGACGAACTTCTGGCTCACGAAGGGTGACGAGACAAGCTCTGTTATTCGAGCGGTCAGTACACCGATCATTGACCCATGTAGGCTCAGGACGCCGGCCCCTATGTATATTCCGTTGCGAGTTAACGCGCGCCTGTGCTCTGAGAACGAATGGTTCGCCACGAGGTCGAAGATCACATCGTAATGTTGGCCATTGCTGGTGAAATCCTCTCGGGTGTAATCAAGACCCACGTCTGCGCCGATGGACCGGACCATTTCCACATTCCTCGTACTACAAACGCCAGTAACCTCGGCTCCAAGCGCCTTCGCGATCTGTACAGCGAACGTACCAACGCCTCCGGCGGCGCCATTAATCAAGACCTTCTGGCCAGGCTGAATCTGTGCCTTGTCGCGCAGACCCTGCAAGGCAGTGAGTCCGGTCACAGGCGAAGAAGCCGCCTGCTCAAACGAGATGTTGTCCGGCTTCATCGCCAATGCGGACTCGCGTGCGCACACATACTCGGCAAAGGTCCCATCGCACGCTCCGAATACCGCGTCGCCCGCTTTGAACTGCGTAACGTTCCCGCCGACAGTTTCGACCTGCCCCGCCACATCACGGCCGGGTTTCGTGATCTTCCCTTTGCTTACGGCGGACATTACGCGACGGAGAAAAGCGTGTCTTAACAAGTGGTAGTCAAGTGGATTGACTGAAGCCGCGCGAACTTTGATTAACACCTCATCGTCCGCGGGAATGGGCTTTTCAATCTCTTCTAACTTGAGCGACTCACCCGAACCGTTTTTGTAATAGACGATTGCTTTCATCAATGTCGTAGTACGAATTCCCGGAGCGGATGTTTCGACCACGAGGGTCTTCGAGGCGTCTATAAGCTCTGCGAAGCAGACGAAATGAGGCTGTCCAGAATTTTCCGTAGCGACTTCTCATTCTCACCCAGGCTTCAGCCTGGGGTTTAGGCGCGAGTTTGAATCTGTAAACCGTTTCAACGGTTTAGGATTGGGTTGCAATTACGCTGGTTATGAGACGATTCAGCAAACCGTTAAAACGGTTTCTCAATTTTAAAGCGTCGATCCCCAGGCTGAAGCCTGGGGAGAATGAGAGGTTGAATATTAACGGACTCGATAGGTTTGTGCGCAAACTCAACCTCTCGCGGCACTGTTACTCACCAATGATCTTCACCAGCACGCGCTTCTTACGTCCGCCATCAAATTCGCCATAAAAAATCTGCTCCCACGGGCCGAAGTCCAATTGACCCTCTGTGATTGCCACGACTACTTCGCGGCCCATGACCTGTCTCTTGATGTGGGCGTCAGCGTTATCTTCTCCAGTTTTGTTGTGGTGATAACGGTTGACTGGTTCGTGTGGTGCGAGTTGTTCAAGCCAGGTTTCATAATCTCGATGAAGTCCACTTTCGTCATCATTAATAAAGACAGACGCGGTTATATGCATGGCATTTATCAACGCCAACCCCTCCAAGACTCCACTGTCGAGCACGCACTCCTTCACCTGTGGAGTGATGTTGATAAACGCCCGGCGACTCGGCACGTTGAACCATAGTTCCTTACGATAGCTCTTCATCACTATCTGCTCCGTTGTCGAATTGGGACTTCCTATAGTACACGGTCACTTTTGTTGTCATATTCTATCTCCAGGGTTTCAAAGCAAACCCAGAGGAGAAATAAAACAAACGCTTTCAGTGTAGTAATTGCTCAACCGCGGTCAGCGGCAAAAACGAGATCGTGCCCCAAACAGTTACGTACCAAAATAGCGCACCAAACTGGTCAGTTAGCCAACCGAGGTGGGCAAGGCGATATAGAAAAGAACAGTTTTGGAACTCAGGGAGAAGCCTAAAGGAAACAGGCATCTTCAATGCGGTGCAGCACACAGATTTCTTGGGTATGACTTACCCTTCAAGTAATGTATTATTTAGCAAGCTTATGAGTAAGAAGTCTCAACATGTTGTTCCTAACCTTAAAGGGGGTTGGAGCGTGAAATCGCAAGGTTCCTCCCGGGCGATTAAGAGCTTTGACACTCAGAAAGAAGCTGTATCATGGGCACGAACAAAGAGTAAGAACGAAGGATCAAATCTGCTCGTGCATGGTCGCGACGGCACAATTCGGTCGAGCGACTCATACCAAAAGAGGGAATCTCCACCTCATGAGCGAAACGGTCGCAAATAGAGATCGATAAATGCCTCCTGGACCTCCCCAGGAATTTAAGAAAAACGTCTTCATTAACTGTCCCTTCGACAGCGAATACGATTCTTTGCTTCGACCGATTCTCTTCTCAATTCTTTATTTTGGGTTTACTCCGCAAATTGCGTCTCAGACAGCTGACTCTGGCCAACAGCGAATAAACAAGATTCTGTCATTGATCCTCAAGTCAAAATACAGCGTCCATGACCTGTCCAGAATAAGATCCGTAAAGCCCGGTGAACTGTACAGGCTCAATATGCCGTTCGAACTAGGAATCGACTATGGATGCCGTCGCATATCAACTGGGCACCTAGGAAGAAAGAGATTCTTAGTATTGACGGCCAAGCCTCACGACTACAAGAAAGCTCTGTCAGACCTTGCCGGTATCGACGCGAAGTCACATGGAAACAAACCAGAAAAGGCGGTTCTAGCTCTTCGAAACTGGTTTATTGATACCGTCCATTTGAAAAAAGCTGATAGTGCAACTGCAATTTGGTACAAGTTCATGGATTTCAACGCGGACTTTTATGAACGACGAAAAAACGAAAGCTTTTCCAAGGGCGATCTAAAGATGATGCCCGTACGGGAATACATCAAATTTATTCGAAAGTGGATTAACACCAACGGGTGAGTTGCGTGAATTCGCAAAGAGGGGTGGCCACGGAGGGCAACCCCTACATTATCAACATCCGAGATATTTCACTTCTTAAATAGTTTTGCGAACGCCTGACGAGCATCCGTCGGAGGGCCTGACGAGGTTTCACGCTCGACTACAATTCGAGGCGCGAACAATTCGCACGTGTTGCGCGCGTGTTTGTTCATTATCCGCGCGGCAATCGGTTTACGACATTCGAAGCGCGCGCCCGGATCGAAATACGTGCATTGACGGCAGCTGTGGAGGTCAGCGTTGCACTTTGGGCAAGAGCTGTCGACGGTGATGTTCGGCGGTGTCTTTGTTCCGCACGCGGCACACTTCGACGTCTCGCCAAATGCCATCATTTTTGGCGAGCGCGGCCCCTCACGATCCTGAGGTTTTGACTGCGGCTTTGATTGCGGCTTTGGTCGCTGCGGCTCGCGATCACTTTCCATATAGCCGCGCTGTCGGTATTTGCGGTCGCTCATTTTATTAGCTCCAGTGATTCAACGAACACGGCGAATCATAGGCGAAATTGAGAAAATGCGACAGCTGAGTCGTCCCGGAGTCATTCTTCTGCGGGCTTATCGGATCCTTCGCAGTTGATCAACCATGGTATGCCAAAGCGATCAACGAGCATGCCAAAACGTGCGGCCCAGAAAGTTTTCTCGAGAGGCATGACAACCCTTCCGTCATTGGCCAGTTCGTCAAAGATGCGCTCGGCGTCAGCTGTGCTCTCGATCTGTAGTGAGAGCGAGAAGCCCTTTGGTTCCTCATATTGATCGGGCGCAAGGTCGGCACCCATCAGCACGTTGTCACCGACTGTCAGGCTGCCGTGCATAACCTTGGCAGACCAATCGGCCGGAACTTGATTCGCCAAGGGCGTCCCAGCGTAACGGAAGAGAGCTCGCGGCTGGGCACCGAGGCACTGCTCATAGAACTTGAACGCTGCCTCGCATTCTCCCTTGAAACTCAGATATGGATTTAACTGCATCGTAAACCTCTCTGCGACTACCGACTTCTCAGAGTCGAAGGATTGCCCTTTTCATTGCCCTTGACTATCGCCCGGCCGTTTCCTCGATTACCAATTTGTGCCAATAGCTTGGATTGTCTGTATATACCACGAATTCGTTGCGAGGCACTTGTAGGGGTGGCCCTCCGTGGCTACCCGTTTTCCCGAATCACGAAACACTCAAAGAAATCGTGGGCCGCGCGTCGTAGCCAAGCTCGATTTCTCCGTCTGATGCATGATTCGCAACACGGGGTGGCCACGGAGGGCCACCCCTACAGATTGGTCCGCTCCTTCCATCCTTGGGGCGTCCGAACCCTCTGGCATCCTAAGACTAATATCGATAATATCAGTGAGCTCAATTAGCGCTCCAGCCAGATACTCATGAGAGCCTGGACATGCTCATGGTGAACATATCGCGCCGAATGAACAGCTAATGGATGGACGATTCCCGCAACTTAACCTGCCGCATTACCACATAGTTTCCAAGCTCGGGGCCGGCGGGATGGGTGAAGTGTACCTGGCCCAGGACACCAGACTGGATCGCAAAGTTGCTTTGAAGATTCTGCGGGAAGATTTGGCTATCGAAGGCGAACGAAGGCGTCGTTTTGTGCCGGAAGCAAAAGCGGCTTCGGCTCTTAATCATCCGAACATCATCACGATCTATGAAATTGGTGAAACCGGCAACAAGCACTTTATCGCCGCCGAATATATTGACGGCGAGACTCTGCATAGACAATTAAAGCGCGGGCCTATTTCGCTTAATTCAGTGCTCGATGCAGGCGTACAGATCGCCTCTGCATTGCAAGCTGCCCACGAAGCAAAGATCATTCACCGCGATATCAAACCAGCAAATGTAATGGTCCGTCCGGACGGATTAATCAAACTCCTGGATTTCGGAATTGCCAAAATGGCAGATCCGGCCATGGCTTTGGGCACCGATCCTCAGGCAGCTACGACAATCAAAGCGGGCACCAGCCCGGGATTGATAGTCGGCACGGCGTCATATATGTCGCCCGAGCAGGCAAAGGGTCAGGTAGTTGATGCGCGCACGGATATTTTCAGTTTCGGTGTAGTGCTGTATGAAATTCTCACCGGGAAAAAGGCCTTTCAAGGCGAAAACACACTGGATGTCATCGGAGCAATATTGCACAAGGAACCGCTGCCAATTCGTCAATTGATTCCTGAAGTTCCATCCGAGATCGAACGAATCATTAATAAACTGCTCAGAAAGGACTGTAACGAGCGTTATCAAACCGTCAAGGATGTGCTGGTTGATCTAAGGGATGTCAGGAAGGAGTTGGAGTTTCAAGACAAACTGAAGGTATCGCCGGTGTCTGGACGAAAGAAACCTACGACGGAAGGCTCAAGCGCAACACCAGTAGCGATCGCGAGCACTCAATCGAGCGCGGAATACATTGTTGGCGAAATTAAGAAACGCAAACTCGGCCTCGTGGCTCTTGCTGTCTTGCTGCTGGCTGCAGCAGGAATTTTCTCTTATGTCGCTGTTCATCGTTCCTCAAGTTCAGCCAACAACTTGCCGATTGACTCGATTGCGGTTTTGCCGTTTCAGAATAAGAATGCAGACGCGGAAACCGAATATCTTTCTGATGGTTTGGCAGAATCGCTGATCTATAGCCTTTCGCAATTGCCCGATCTGAAAGTCAGCCCCACAAATTCAGTCTTTCGTTACAAAGGCAAAGAAATAGATCCAATAAAAATTGGCAGTGAACTTGGCGTCAACGCGTTGATGACAGGACGCTTCGCGCAGCGCGGCGAAGATTTAACTATTAGTGTTGAACTAATTGATGTGCGAAACAATAAACTGCTCTGGGGCAAGCAGTATGATCGCAAACTGGTTGATCTACTGACGACTCAACAAGAGATTGCCACCGAAATCACCCAAAACCTGAAATTGAAACTGTCGGGCGCAGACGAAAGGCGAGTGACTAAGCAATACACGAAGAATCCGGAGGCTTATCAACTTTATCTGAAGGGCCACTACTACGCGTCCAGGTACACCAAAGAGGGTTTCAACAAAGGGATTGAGTATCTCAACCAGGCAATACTCAAAGATCCAAACTTCGCACTGGCTTACAGTGGGTTGGCTTTCTGTTATCTAAACCAGACTGATTGGGTCTTCGCACCGAGAGCTTCTGCGCCAAAGGCGAGCCAAGCAGTTGAGAAAGCCCTGAAGATCGACGAAACGCTCGCTGAGGCTCACACCATGCTCGCAATGATACTGCTCCAGTATGACTGGAACTGGCCGGCTGCGGAGCGAGAATTCAGGCGAGCTATCGAGATTGACCCGAATTATGCGTTGGGTCGTTCGTTCCTTGCCTGGCATCTGGCCGCGATGGGGCGGTTTGACGAGAGCATCGCAGAGGACAAACGAGCCCTGGAACTTGACCCGCTTTCACCGGCAGTGAACGCGGATTTAGGATGGGATCTCTATTTTGCGCGCCGATACGACGAAGCGATCGAACAACTTCTAAAAGCAGTTGATCTTGAGCCGAACTACTGGGTGTCGCACGTGTTGCTGGGTCGCTGTTATGAACAAAAGGGCAAACTCCACGAAGCGGTCGCGGAGTTTCAAAAGGCCGTACAAATAGAGAATTCAATTCCCGAAGTACTGGCAGCGCTCGGGCATGGCTACGCAGTGTCAGGCAAAAAAGCTGAGGCACTCAAGATCATCCGTGAGTTGCAAGTGCGAGCCAGGACAGAATTTGTCCCCTCGTACAGCATCGCCACAATTTACATCGGACTGGGCAACAAGGATGAGGCACTTCAGCACATCGTGAAGGCTTACGATGAGGGTTCTTACTACATGATCCATCTTAAAGTCGAACCCTTGCTCGACAGCCTGCGCTCAGATCAGCGCTTTGCCAATATCCTGCAACGTGTCGGACACTCGCCATAATCTGATCCCCTATTTCAGCCGAAGGTCAGTACAGTTTTTTTCATGATGCGAATGCTTCTCGGTAGTAAGAGTTTTGAAATCGGCGGCAGAATAGTTTTCCGCTATCCGTTTGTCGTCATACTTTCGGGTGATTTTGCGCAAAAATCGAAGAACCACATTTATGGGTGATCTCATTACGGAATCAGACCAAGTTCTTTTGCGATCTGCACTGCCTGCGTTCGTCGCCTGGCACTCAGTTTATCGAACAAGCGACTCGAATGCGTTTTGACGGTATTCTCGCTCACAAACAGTTTTTCGGCGATCTCGCGATTGCTTAAACCCGCGGCGATCAACTCAAGGATTTCGAGTTCGCGTCGCGTGATGCCAAGTTGGCGCAAACACACTTCATTCAAGGCAAATGGTTGCGCGCCGGCGACCAGGACTTCCTTCACGACGACGGTCTCTTTCTTTTTTGTCAGCTTAAGTCCAAGCCAAATCCCAAGCCCGGCGAAGATCAGGGCGATTACACCTCCGTAAATCTCGATCGAGTGCTCGACAACCAGGAAGCGGTACTCAATAAGCTTGAGGGCTACAATTAGCACCCCCCCCACAGAGACCGTAAATGAGAATGTGTTTTTTCATCGGGGCAATCAATCCGAGAGTTTACTGCGGTCGTTGCCTGGTTGGAAAATTGAGGAGTGGATCGGCGGCGCCGCTCGGCGGGACGTGCGGGACAGCTTGTTTTGGCGTTCCACTCATCCCGTTGGCAGCTATTTTGAACTTCTAACGCGTTCCGGATAGAGTTGAAACTGCCGTGCGCATTATTTGTAACCGGCTTCGACAAGCGCCGCGAGTTTTTCGAGTCCCATCCGCCAGCCGGTCTCGTTATCGGAAGGTGACAAGCCCGGCGGTAGATCGTCGTGTACAGCGAGGAGATCGGTGCCGCCGCGAGCGTCGGCGAGCGAGATTGTGATCGTCATCTCGCCGCATAGTGCAGGATCTGTAGTCTCGAACTCGACCACTTCGACAACCTGCTCGTTTGGTACGAGCTTTACGAAGCGACCGTGGTACGTGTCGGTATGCGCGGTCGTCTTCCCCTTCCCGGTCGGCGCGTCGTAGGTGAGCGAGATCCGGAACGAGCCACCTTCGCGGGCGTCGAATGCATGTACCTGGCTGGTCATGTCGATTGGCGCCATCCAGGTCGCGACCGCGCGCGCATCGAGCAGCGCGCGATAGACTAGCGGGCGGGGCGCGTTCACGCGGCGACTAATCCGGGTAGAACTCACGCTCGAACGTTAGCATCTGCTGCGAGCACAGACAAGAAGGTCATCTGGACAAAAGCGCAGGCACAAGCGGCAGAAGCTGCTTTGGATGCCATGGGCTTGCCCCGTGGAGGTTCACGCTCATTGCCAAAAACTTTCGCAGCTTCCTTCTCTATCGCCGAAGGCGCCGGAGGTTACGTTGAAATATGTAGCACAGGTTCGGAAAACCGCCTCCGGCGCCTGCGGCGAAAAAATTAAGTACGGTAATTTGTTAGCAGTGAGCGTGAGACTCCACTGCAGCGACCCATTCTTGACTGTTCGTTCCAGAATAAGTATAAGGGAATAATGAAAATAGGAATTATAGGTTCGGGAAGCATCGGGGCAAACGCGGCTCGGCTGTTCGTGCGCGCCGGGCATGAAGTCGCGCTCAGCAATTCGCGCGGCGGCGACGGTCTGGAAGGGCTGGTTGCTGAACTCGGTGGCAAAGCGCATGCGAGTACGATTGAAGACGCGGCGCGTTTTGGTGACGTGGTGCTAATCGCTATTCCCTTCGGTAAGTTTAGAACGCTTCCCGCGAACGGCTTTAAGGGCAAGGTTGTCATTGATGCCGGGAATTACTACCCAGAGCGTGACGGAAGATTCGTGGAAATCGATCGTGACGAGACTACTTCGAGCGAGCTGATGGCTTCGCAATTGAAGGAGGCGCGACTGGTCAAGGGCTTTAACACCATCTATTTCAAACATCTGGCGACTCAAGGCGATTCAAGCCGGCCCCTCGAGGATCGCCGGGCGATTTTCATCGCCGGTGATGACTCGGAAGCAAAAGAGATCGTCGCGCGCTTGATTGAAGAGATCGGATTCGCGGCTGTCGATTCGGGCTTTTTGCATGAAGGGGGTCGCAATCAACAGCCCGGGACCGCTGTCTACAATAAAGACGTGACTGCCAAAGAGGCGGCTGCGCTTTTAGGTACTGACTGAAGAAAACTAAGGAGAATATATGGGCAGGCTCGAAGGAAAAATTGCATTAGTTACAGGTGGCAATAGCGGCATCGGCCTGGCTACTGCCAGACAATTTGTGAAGGAAGGTGCTTACGTCTTTATAACCGGACGCCGAGATGCGGAGTTGGCGGCAGCAGTAAAGGAGATCGGAAGAAGTGTGACCGCCGTACAGGGAGATGTATCGAACCCTGCGGATCTTGATCGCCTGTTCGCACAAATCAAGAGGGAGAAGGGCAAGCTGGATATCGTGTTCGCAAATGCCGGGATTGCAAAGCTTGCTCCTTTCGGCGAGATAACCGAGGAGTTGTACGACTCGATCTTCGACATTAATGTAAAGGGTCTCCTGTTCACGGTGCAGAAGGCGCTTCCACTGTTGCCGGATGGCGCTTCGATTATCCTGAATGCGTCCATCGTCGCGAGTCGAGGATTACCGGCGAACAGTGTCTATAGCGCGACCAAAGCCGCCGTGCGTTCGTTCGCGCGAACATGGACGACGGACCTGAAAGCTCGCCGCATTCGCGTTAACGCGGTGAGCCCAGGCGGCACCGACACACCCGGATTGAGTGGCCTGCTGGCTTCCGCGGAAGCGGGCCAGGAGCGCTTGAAGATGATTTCCGCCACCGTTCCGCTCGGCCGGCTTGGCACACCCGATGAGATTGCTAAGGCAGTGGTGTTTCTTGCATCCGACGACAGCAGCTACATCACTGGAACGGAGTTGTTTGTGGACGGCGGCTTCGCCCAGGTGTAGGCGATTGGCAGCCCCGACTCAAGGAACGGAAATTCGCAATTTTGATTTTATACTTCGCTGAAAATGATCGAGCACGGCATCAGCGACCCGGTCTGGGGCTTCGCGGTGCGGGAAGTGACCGACCTGCTCCAGCACTTCGCGGCGATGGCGGCGATCTTCCCCGAACGAGTGATGGCAATAGTTGCGTTTAGCGCTGGGCTACCAAGAGTGACAATTTCTTGTTTTCTTGAACAGGTTTTTTGCGAGTAAACAGATCGATCCACGAAATCACACGAACCAAAAACAAAGTCACACGAAATGTTCCTCTATTTATTTCGTGTGATTTCGTGGATCATGTCTTGGTTTTTGGTTGCGGGCTCTGCCGCTGTGTAACAGATTTTCGACCTCAGCAGTTTAGGCCGCGTTTTTCTGATTCGAAGTAATCTGCATAATCTGCGTATGCTTTCCTGTAGGCTGGAATGGGAATCTCGAAAAAAAGATGCACTGAAATCCCGGGTCGGCGGTGTTAATGAAATACAAAGGGGGGAACGTTATGTTGAAGGTACACGCCACAAATCTGGAGACTGCCGCTGTCCTGTGCCTGGAAGGGCAAATTGTGAGTGGTGAAACGGAAACTCTGCGTAATGTCGTGGATTCACTATGTGAGACGAGCGCAGTCATTCTCGATTTGGCGCGAGTGACTACAATCGATGCCCACGGTTTAGGAGTGATGTTGGAGTTGCGCGAGCGGATGCACGCAAGAGGAATTCGCTTCAAACTCATGAACGTTAGCAAGCCGCTGAAGAGAGTGCTTGAAATCACGCGGCTGGATTCTGTGTTCCAAATCACTTCGGGTGTTGAATTCTTTCCGACAGTTTCGCGCGACCAGCGAGCACCGTCGGCAGCACTTAGGTCGTGGGCCTAGGTCTTAAAGGAACGACGCCTTTTAATCCCACCGTAATCAAACCGATGCAGGTTGAGCGTGCAACAGCTCTTGCTCATTCGTCTTGCGCACGGGTCTAATAGACTTCGTGAAGGGCACTGCGGCTCCGAACCCCTTTACCGCGCCGCTTCCAACCCCTAAAGTAAAATACAAATGAAGAGTGCGATTACGATGAATCGGCGAGAGTTGTTTGCAATAAGCGTAGGCGCGGGGTTGTGGTTGCTCAATGCTTGTCGTGGCGGGATGGGTAGCTCTAACTTAAATCCTGGTTCCGATACTGGACCATGCCCGCTCAACCCGGAGCAGGAAGAGGGGCCGTTTTATGTTGACGAGGGTTTACTAAGGTCAGATGTGGTCGACGGGCAGACGGGCGTGCCGCTGCTGCTTTCGATTAAAGTAATGAAAGCAGCGACGTGTGAGCCGGTTGCAAATGCGGCAGTGGAAATCTGGTCCGCAAATAGTCTTGGCAAATATTCCGACAAGTCGCAGGAAGGTACAGTCGGGCAAAAGTATCTGCGTGGTGTTCAGCTGAGTGATGCCACCGGACTCGTAAAGTTTAAGACCATCTATCCCGGCTGGTACGCGGGGCGAGCCTGCCATATTCATCTCAAAGTGCACACGGGCGGGACGGTTTCAGGGTCGTCATACTCCACTGCCGGCAGCCAGTCAGCGTTTGGTGGACAGCTCTTTCTTTCTCCGTCGATGAACGAAGCGCTGCGCTCAGTCTACACGCAGGACAACAATCCTTTTACAAACAACGCCGACGATCGCGTCTATACCAGGCAACACGGCACGCGTGGGTTGTTGAGTCTCGAAGGCACGATGGACACCGGGTTTGCCGGTTCGGTTGTGGTCAATGTGGATGCGTAATTAAATGCTGGCGACTCGGCCTTGCACAAAAAGATGCGATGGGCTGTACAGTACCGCGAGCGAAGCGACCGGATGTTACACTCGACTTCCCGATGTGATTCATAATTGGCAGCCAGTCATTTAGTTAGTTGAAGCGCAACATCCGGTCGCTTCGCTCGCGGTACTGTACTGATCGCGCTCCACGTGACGGTAGTCAGGACTCTTTGTGCAAAGCCTCTGCAATCAGTGCACGATCTGCCAGGATGAATCCGGATCATATAGGCTCAACATTCGGGCGCGAGCGACGGTGTTCGGACCCATATCCTTCTGGTAAACAATACCGTTCTGATTCACAATAAAGGTCATTACTCCGGAATCCCGATATTCTGCTGGATAAGCCACGAAAGCAAACCCGCCCGTCATCTTGCCTTTAACTAAATATTTCTTGACGCCGCCGGGTGCGTGCCTTCCCTGCCCAGTAAGTATTCGGTAATAGTAACCGTGAAACGGTCTCGGCTGGTTGGTTTCCTTGGCGTATTCCTCCTGGCTCGCAAGGGTCAGCAATGGACCAATCGGACTCTCCGGTTCACTACTCGAGATCTTCCAGTAGAGTCCGTTGTGTTTGCCGGCGTCACTGACTAACCTCGGCGCATACTGCATGACCGGATCATTGTCGTGAGGCTCAACGTAGTACTCCTTTTGCGCGGCTACCAGCTCCCGACAGACCGCAATGGTCGCCAGTTCGTTTGCGCCTATTCGCCGGAACAAGATCTCACGTTTGCTGGCGATGGTATCGAAGTACCAGCCACTTCCCTTCTGGACCAGCGGGATCGGCATTAGCCAGTTCTCTGCGCCGATGTAGAGGATGGTGGTTCCATCCGACTCGGTAGATAGTCTATGCATCTCCCTGTATTTCGCAGCAAACTGGTGTCGGCTGTTCCGATCCTCATCTTCGTCGCCACTCGAAATGATCTCATTTGCAGCGGGTCCAAGAATTTGTAAGAGGGTCGGCACGTCCCCGTTTTCGACGGCTACAAAAAGGGCCGTACTCGCCTGCTCACAGGAAGCAAAAGTTTTTTGCCCTGCTTGTTGAGCCGGAACAGGTTTGAAAGAGCCTGCCACAAAGATCGTGAACCCGACCAATGTGAAACCGAGTAGCCCAGCCTGAAAACCGCCAAACGTCTCTTTCATCTGTGACATTGTTCTTGTCTCCGTTCCTCCGTTTTTTCCCAGTGTGCTCAACGTCGATTGATTTGCCATTCGTTTACGGATGGTGTCCGCCACCGCCACCGCCGCCACCTCGTGCTCCGCCGCCTGAACTTCGCGCACCTCCAAAGCTTCGTCCACCGCCGAAACTACGTCCGCCGCCGGCAGCTCCACCATAACTGGACTGGCCACGCATGGCGGAATTGCGCTCTGCTCCCCCTTCACCAAACCCACTGAAAGCGCCCGAGCGAGTGCCCATGTTAGGGCGCGACTCGCCGAAGCCTCGATAGTTTCGACGATCGCCGTCGTTTCCCAGAGATGAGAGTCCACCACTGCGACCGCGATCGTTCATTTCGGGACTTGGACGGCCCTGGTTGAATCTTGGCTCCGGATTTAGTCTTCGGTCCGGATTAGAAATGCCATTAGATGGATTTCGATCAAAGCTTCTAGATGGATTTCGATCAAAGCTTCTAGATGGGTTTCGATCAAAGCTTCTACCTTCGTGATTTCCTGAAAATGCCGGACCATTTCCACCCCGTACGAAACCGCCCCTTTCACCACCTGGGAAGCGGTGAAAGAAAACGCGGCTCCGGGATACATAAGTGTTGTGATTGAAGATCACTACTCTCCTGCCCCAATTAAAGCCCCACGCCGGCCAGCCCCAGTCGAACCCGCCGAAGAACCCGAGGCCAATTCCCGAGCCGTATGAAATATAGGGTGGTCCATACCATGCATCATAAACGTATCCCGGATAGACCGGGATTGGGGCGCCGTAGACCAGCCAGGGATCGTAAATTGGCAAGTAGCAAACTTCAGCGCTAGCTGGCTCGATGACGATCGTAGACCCTTGTGTGGCCACTGTTTCCTGTGGTGAGCTTCCCAGATTCCCGGCATCCTCCGCGCGCTTGCGCATAACCTGAACGGCGTCGAGCACGTCCTGCGGTTGATTGAAGTAAGCCTCTCCCAACTGCGACGTCCAGGCCAGGTTCTTATCCAGATTAGCCAGGACTGACGGGAAGGCCGTCAGTGCTTTCACGCTTGGATCCCACAACTCTTTATCGACCTCAGCCGCCAGGATGCTTGCTTGCAGGTTGGAATTCTGCTGCAACCACCGATCCGCCTGAACGACTTCCGTCGGATACGTGGATGCCGCGAGGATCTGCGCCACGAGTGCATCCGGATATAAGGCGATCGGAGCTACGAGTTGCTGCAACTCCTCGGCAGTTTCCTGCCCCGCTTGCGCAGCCGGAGGAGTTTCCTGGCTGGGCAGGGCAGCGCGTAATTCGCTAAGTCCTGAGCCGAAGATATTGGTCAAGAGCACGACCAGTATTAGAGCTGGCTTTGCTGTCAGAGCACCGACTCTTGCTGCGCTGCGCAAGCATCTTCCCCAAATATTCGCGCGCACTGAGTGGAAGCCCGAGTGGTGGAGCCTGGGCTGAGATCCTTCAGCCAGGTCAGGGAGAACCTCCTTAATACTAGATTGGTCCATACTTCTCATTTGTGTAACGCACCTCCTTAGTCGCGGATGAAGCCATCCATCTTTAGGGAGAGC
This sequence comes from Pyrinomonadaceae bacterium, assembly GCA_035644135.1. Taxonomy (GTDB): domain Bacteria; phylum Acidobacteriota; class Blastocatellia; order Pyrinomonadales; family Pyrinomonadaceae; genus PSRF01. The sequence goes on along the minus strand of DASQPD010000179.1, from coordinate 168,092 downwards.
ACTGTCTGCGAGCCTGCTTAGTACAGGGCCAGAGCCACGGTCTCTGCCTCGGTCTTATTGCTCGCCAATTCACGTTTGAGCTGACGCTCTGCTCGAGAAGGAACTAACTCGCGGCCGATCTGCTCGCCGGGAGTCAAGACTTCAGCAAGAAAGTAACTGTCGCCGTAGCGATGAAAAACAATTTCACCCGTACTTGGCGTTATCCTTGTTTCCACGGATAGCGTCTCGAACATTGCGTGGTCGTGTTTGTCATTGATGTTTCGAATGATCAGGCCTTCCGGTGAATCATTGATTCGTTCTATTTCGTAGTTGCCCGCGGGAAGGGTTTTCCCTCTCACAATAAAATCAAAAGGAATATCTGCCCGCATTGCCGTTCCTGGCTCTTGCGCACTAGCGGGTACCGCAAGCATCAATGCCAGGAGACAGCCTGTAACCAAAACATTAAATATCTGCTTTTTCATCATTTCTCCTTCGATGGATTAACGACGGAAGCGGTCGTCTCTCGGATTTCAAAAGTGGAGCTGGTTCTATCTCTGCCAACTGCTTCGCCACTGTTATTTGCGCTTTCCATATCTTTCGGCGTTAGAACCAAGCGTTCGGTTCTGACGCAGCTTACCCACTTGAAATTGGCATGCCACAACACGAAGGCCATTTCCATTCACTGCGAGCAGCCCACATTAGGGGCCAAACCATTCCCTGAGGCTTTCTTGCTCCATCAAAGCAAGAACGCCCCACCCTGTCGCGAGTAAAAGGAACTGATAGCGCATTACTCAGGCGCCGCTCGATGGTCTGCATCTTGACAGCGTATACTCATGCTGCTTAGACAAGACCCGGAGACTCTTGAGGAGGTGTTTCCTTTCGGAATGTGGAAAGTCTCGAGGGTCTCCTGAGATCGATCAGGCACTGGCACTTATGAAGCAGAAAAAAATAAAACTTAGCTATTTGCTACGGCCTCACTGGAAGATGCTCACAATCGCTTTCATTGGGGTGTTGGGTGAGACTTCTGCTGACCTGCTCGAGCCATGGCCGTTGAAGATTGTTTTCGACTATGTTCTGGGTACGAAGAAGATGCCGCAATGGATGTCTGGACTACTCAGCTCGACGATCGGTCTAAGTAGAATGGCTGTTCTTTATTTCGCCATCATCTCAGTGCTGATCATCGCCCTGGTCGGAGCTGTTAGTTCCTACGGAGAAAAATTCCTGACTACCTCGGTGGGCCAATGGGTGATGCATGATCTCCGCCGCGCTCTCTATAACCACATCCAACGGCTGTCATTGTCCTATCACGATCACAAACGCACCGGGGACCTGATAAGCAGGGTTACAGGCGACATCGACGCAATCCAGGATTTTATTTCTCAGGCGCTCCTGGGCATCCTGGTCAATGTGCTAACTCTAATAGGCATGCTTATTATTATGTTTTACATCAACTGGCATTTCACGCTGATTGCTCTGTCGGTAGCGCCCTTGTTATTCATAGTTGTCTACAGTTACACGCGCCGCATCAAGAAGGCTTCACGGGCAGTGAGAGAGAAAGAGGGCGAGGTAGTCTCGATCGTTCAAGAAGTGCTTTCATCGATCCGCGTCGTCAAGGCTTTCGCTCGCGAAGATTACGAGCAGGAACGTTTTGAACGACAGAGTATCCAGAGTGTCGAAACCGCCTTAAAGGCGCGCAGTCTTAAGGCAAAACTCGCGCCGGTGGTGCAGGTCATCGTGGCGGTGGGAACGTGCCTGGTGCTCTGGTACGGCGTCAATCTGGTGCTGGCCGGCCGCATGACCCCGGGTTCATTGCTTGTCTTCTTCCTCTATCTCGGAAAGATGTACAAGCCAATGCGCGACCTCTCGAAAATGACCGACACGATGTCTAAGGCCGCCGTAGGTTACGACCGCATACACGAGGTGATTGCGACCGAGCGCGAAGTGCGCAATCTGCGCAATGCACGACCCGCCCCGCAATTTAAAGGCGCAATTCAATTTGACCACGTGCATTTCGGCTACACCGAAGACGGCGCAATACTGAATGACGTCAGCCTTAAAATCGAGCCTGGTCAGCTTGCGGCTTTTGTCGGACCAACAGGCGCCGGCAAAACTACGATTGCAAGTCTGATCGGGCGCTTCTACGATCCGTTAAAAGGCCAGGTAAAGATTGATGGTCAGGATGTGCGGAATTACAAACTGAAATCTTTACGCCGGCAAATAAGTTTCGTTTTGCAGGAGAACCTGCTCTTTCGAGCGCCTATCTGGCAAAACATCGCCTACGGAAAACCCGAGGCTTCACGGCATGAGATCATTGAGGCTGCAAAGCTGGCAAATGCTGATGAGTTCATTGTCAACCTGCCCGAGCAATATGACACGATTGTTGGCGAGCGTGGCGCAACGTTATCCGGCGGCCAGCGCCAACGGATCGCAATCGCTCGCGCCCTGATCCGTAACTCTCCTATCCTGATCCTTGATGAACCTACTTCCGGTCTCGACGCGGCATCGGAAGAGCTGGTCTTCGAGGCACTGAACCGGTTAATGGAGGGCAAGACTTCCATTGTGATTGCCCACCGGCTGGCTACGGTACAAAGAGCTGATGTTATCTTCGTTCTTAACAAAGGCGTTATTGTCGAGCATGGAACTCATACCGCTTTGCTTTCCGCCGGCGGCCTCTATTCTCACCTTTACGAAATCCAGTTTCGCAAAGAAGAGGAGCCGGATTTGCTCTTAGCTGGCAATGAGCCTGCCTCGCAGGCGGGAGCCTAAGCCTGGCACGCTCATCGGCTTTTGTGCAAAGCCGCGCTCATCGGTTACCTTGCGACTGTATTCTGAGCGTTATTTAAAAGACTTGACCCGTTTGAAGTGCCCGTGTTTTGTTTTATTCGTGTGATTTAGTGGATCGGTTCTTCTAACTCCGCAAAACAGATCCACGTAGCCACACGAAAACAAGACCGAACTCACGAAAGAACACCTAACCTTACAATTTGTCTGTTTCGTCCCTCGGCATCCCACTACACCCGAGCGATCGTCTTCTGTTGGAGTCTCGCCTTCATTCTGCCGGTAACTGCACGAGAATTGCTTTGATTTGAATTTCGGGTTGGATTCCGCGCAACGAGGGTAGGTGTGTGCGAAAAGCGCCACACGCGGGAAAAAGTGCAACAGTCTTTCGGCCTGTATAGCCAATGCAAATTACCAGCAGAGTCATCCTTCATCAGGGGATCCGCTCGTCACGCAGAATCTACTATCTGGCATTCATTACGGCATGGCTCATTCTGATTGGGCTGCTGGATCGCGCAACCGGTGATGTCCCGATCCAGCACCTTTATTATCTGCCGATAATTCTCGCCGCCACTGAATTCGGATTCGCTGGCGGATTATTTGTTTCGCTCTGCTCTGTGTTCCTTTACCACCTGGCGAACCCCAGGCTGTTCCAGCTGCACGAGTTTCGTGAGGGAGATATAGTGCAAATTATTCTTTTCTTCACGGTCGGGTTGGTGGCCGCAAAATTGACCGACGACGCAAACCGGTTGCGTCTGTTGTCGATCACTGATGACCTGACGGGTTTACATAACCTGCAATCGTTCGAATCTCACCTCGCGACTTTGGTGAGTCAGGCGAAGAAAGATGGATCCATCCTGTCCGTACTAGTACTCGACGTTGACCGGCTCAAGTCAATAAACGATCAGTATGGGCACCTTGCCGGAGCCGACGCCGTTCGGATAGTCGGACAGCTCATCGCCCGTCACACTCCTGCGCGGGCGGTCGCGTGCCGCTATGGCGGCGATGAATTCGTTGTGGCAATTCCTGATTGTCGAATGGAGGAAGCCGTGGAGGTCGCGGAGCAGCTAAGACTTTCAGTTGTGAACGAACAAGTGGTTTTAGCGACCCGCAACTTCCCGTCAGGTACGCTCTCGATCAGTGTTGGCATCACGAGTCGCTTAATCCCGAAGGCCGCGGAATCGCTAGCGGCGGGGGAAGAGTTATTCAAAGTAGCCGATGATGCGTTGTATCGCGCGAAAGCTATGGGCCGGAACGGCATAAGTGTTGGTCAGTAGAGAGTTATAGCTAATATCTTCATTCGCAACTCAGGCTCTCGGTTAGAACTCACGTTTCTGATCCTTTTGTTTTCTCAGTGTTCTCCGTGTCTTCGTGGTTAATGGTCTTCAGGCTTTATCCACCACGGAGGCACCGAGAACACTGAGGTAGGACACGGAAAAACGGCAAGGCAAGAAACCTTCGAAGACACGTCCTGTGGCTTCCTTTCCTGCCTTAATCAAAAACGCCACACCCCTTATCTGCGATTACTCGGCAAATATATCGCGTTCCAGAACGGCACATCTTTTGCGCTTCACAAGCGAGCTCTTAGCAGTCAGACAGCGTCATGACAGTGCGGAATAAAAGTGCAAATTTGGCACCCGAGTCTTGATCAAAGTCTGTGCTGCTAAGAGCTGTGAACACCGCAGTAGCGGAGGAGGTAAGTAATTACCAGATTCAGGTGGGCCATGAAAAAAGTTGCGCTAACGATTCTCGGAATCGCACTCGTCTTTGGAGCTTCGCTTGCAGTTTCGCATCTGGCGCATGTTCAAGCACAAATCGCAGTGGCGCAGCCGAACGAGGGGGCGGTTGGACCAGCTTATCAGTTGCAGCCGATCAAGTTGTCCATCACCACCGGTGGCGGTCTTTTTGGTCCAGCGAGGAACCGGTTCCGAGTTGGTGAGCAGATACCTGTAACCATTACGATGACCAACACCTCAGGTGAGCCTTTGAACGTGTGCGTCTCGAGCACTTTTTTTCAGGATCTTCCCAAGATCACTAAAGACGGCCAATTGTTGCCCTACATGAAATGGCAATCCGAGGAATTGCACCGAGCCCAAGAGGACAAAGCCTGCCTGAACCTGTCTCTTCCCGAATCGATCCTGCTGAAACCAAACGAACCGACGGTAATCAGTTGGCTGATTCTCGTCAATGACGCACCGCTGGATGCCGGTGGTCTGCTGGATCCGGATGGTTGGTACGATCCGCTTCCTCCGGGCGACTACGAGCTATCGATTCAACACCGCGTTGGCTGTTGCGATGGCCCAATGGTCGAGTCCAACAAGATCAATTTCGAGGTAGTCCAATGAGGGCGAGACAAGTCGACTGTTGAGGGCTGCGCTTAGTCTGCACAAAATGCAAAAAAGGAGACAGAGGATGGTTAAACTCCTGGTGATCGTGGCCCTGTGCGCCTCTACCACTTTTGCGCAACAAAGCGGTGGAACGCTCACAGGCCAGGTTCTTGACGAGCTCGGTGGCGCCATCGTGGGCGCACGCATAGTCGCAATCAGCGCGAGTGGAGCGGAGCAGACGACTACGACCAACGGCGAAGGCGTCTATTCCATTAATCGGTTGCTGCCGGGCCGATATACCCTGCGCGCGACAGCAACTGGATTTGCTCTCTATGAAAATACCGCAGTTGATATTGTTGCCGGCGCGAACCGCCAGCTCAACATCACTCTTCAGGTTACCATCGAAGAACAAAGGGTTACCGTCACCAACGAGAGTCCCACATTAAGCACGGAGCCCGAAAACAACGCCGGCGCCCTCGTGGTTAAAGGCGCCGATCTTGATGCCTTACCCGACGATCCGGACGATCTCGCGGCGGCATTGCAGGCGCTGGCAGGACCATCAGCCGGCCCCAATGGCGGTCAAATATATATCGACGGTTTTACCGGCGGGCGGCTACCGCCAAAGTCTTCAATTCGCGAAATTCGCATCAACTCGAATCCGTTTTCGGCGGAATATGATCGCCTGGGCTTTGGCCGCATCGAAATTCTCACCAAGCCCGGCACCGACAAGTTTCGCGGCCAGGGCTTCTTCACCTTTAATGACGAGAGCCTGAATTCGCGCAATCCGTTCGCCCCCGATCGTCCGCCGTTTCAACTGAGAAATTACGGCGGCAATCTCAGTGGTCCAATTTCGAAAAAGAAGGCCTCGTTTTTCCTCGATTTTGAAAAGCGCGACATCGACGATGACGCTCTCGTCAACGCCACCATTGTCGATCCAAATCTCAATATCACAACGCTGAGTCAAACAGTGCCAACGCCAAACCGCCGCCTTACCTTCAGCCCGCGTATTGATTATCAGCTCAATCGAAACAACACGCTGGTGGGACGCTACACCTACACGCACTCGACAAATCTAACTGGCGTGGGAGGCTTCTCGCTACCTGAACGCGAGTTTGACACGGCCAACACCGAGCAAACCGCCCAATTGACAGAGACGTCTATTCTGAGCAAGACCATAGTCAACGAGGCGCACTTTCAGTTCATTCATCAGACCTTGACTCAGGATGGCAATAACTCTGTTCCCACCATCAACGTGTTGGACGCGTTTACGGGTGGCGGCTCACAGGTTGGTCAAGCGTCGAATATCAATAACCACTGGGAATTACAGAACAACACCTCAATTTCTCTGGGCCATCAAACGCTAAAGGTAGGACTGAGGCTACGTCATGTCGCCATAACTGACGTGTCTCCGCAAGACTTTGGTGGCACGTGGACCTTCGCCGGCGGTTTCGGAACGACCAGTATCGAGCGCTATCAACGCACTCTGTTGCTGCAACAGCAGGGATTGTCTCCTGAACAGATAAGGGCGATGGGCGGAGGCGCCACGCAATTCTCCCTCGCCGCAGGGAATCCCAAAGCGGAGGTTAGCCAACTCGATTTTGGCGGATTTGTTCAAGACGACTGGAAGGTGCGACCGGACCTGACGCTGAATCTTGGCCTGCGCTACGAGAATCAGGACAACATCAAAAGCAATTTGAACTTTGCTCCGCGTCTCGGTTTTGCCTGGGCACCCGCGGCGGGCGGACAGCGCCAGCCTAAAACGATCATTCGCGGTGGCTTCGGGGTTTTCTATGACCGGGTTGGAGAAAATCTGACCCTGCAGGCGGATCGCTTCAACGGCGTAAATCAGCAGCAGTTCATCGTTACTGATCCGGCCGTGTTGGACTTGTTTCCAAATGTGCCATCGCTTCCTACGCTCGCGGCTTTTGCTACGCCTGTGACAATTTACCAGTTGGCCCAACACATTCGAGCGCCTTACACATTGCAGTCGGTGATAAGTCTTGAACGTCAGCTGCCGCGTAACTTTACTCTGGCGGTGAGCTTTATCGATGCGCGTTCTCGTCATTTATTGCGCAGCCGGGCTATCAATGCTCCGCTGCCCGGGACTTTCGTGCCGGGTGTTCCAGACAGCGGTGTGCGACCCTTCGGCAATGAAAATTTGTTCCAGTTTGAGTCGACCGGGCGCTTCAACCAGGACCAGTTGATCGTCAACGTTCAGAACCGCTTTGGGCGTACGTCCACGATCGGCGCCTACTATGTTTTGGGAAGAGCAAACAGCGACACTGATGGCGCTAATACTTTTCCGGCGAATTCGTTTGACCTGAGCGACGAGTATGGACGGTCCTCACTTGATGTGCGGCACCGTTTTCTAATGTTCGGCAATTTCCGAGCACCGTGGGGCGTGAGCTTGAGTCCCTTTGTGGTCGCCATGTCTGGCCGTCCTTTTAATATCATCATCGGACAGGACTTAAACGGCGACACTCTATTTACCGAGCGACCAGCCTTCGCCACCGATCTTACAAAACCCGGCGTAGTCTTGACGCGCTTTGGTGCTTTCGATCCCAACCCAACGCCTGGGGAACAGATCATCCCGCGTAATTTCGGGGCTGGTCCAGGCTCGTTTACGGTCAACCTGCGACTCAGCAAGACATTCGGATTCGGCAATGAAGTGAGCAGCGGATCTTCTCTCCAGAACGGCCGGCGCGGTCCAGGAGGTGGAGGAGCGCCGCGGGCGGTTCTAGGCGGTGCGGGCAGGGCGGTTGGGGGTGCCGGCGGACGCAGCGATGCTTTTACAGAGACGGGTAAGCGCTATAACGTGACTTTCTCGCTGAACTTTCAAAATCTGCTGAACCACACGAATGATGGTAACCCGATTGGCAATCTCAGCTCGCAGCTATTCGGAATCTCCACCTCAAGCGGCGGAAATTTCGGCGGCTTTGGTGGTCTGAACTCAAACGCCTACAACCGCCGCATCGAAGCCCAGATTCGCTATAGCTTTTAGTTGTCCTAATTTGAGAATCTCGATGCATCCTCCGTGATCTCTGTGACTCCGTGGTGAGTGTTTGCGGAGTAAATTCACCACTGAGACCCTGAGAACACAGCGCAGCAGAGCCGCAACCAAAACACGCGATATCAGTTCTCGGCTGTTGTGAGAACGACTCGGAATCGTGCCTTGCCGCTCATCATGCGCTCATAGGCTTCAGCGGCGCGCTCCAGCGGATACACTTCGGTCATGGCCCTCACTCCGGTGAGCGTGCTGAAGGAAAGCGTGTCCTGCGAATCGATCGACGTGCCGGAGTACCAGCCGTCGACCGAACGACGACCGCCGAGGAGCAGAAGAGCAGGCACTGCAAGCGGTTCAGGAGGAGCGCCCAGAACAAGCAGCTGCCCGTTAACGCCCAGGCCACCCAGCGTCGCGTTCATAGCGCCGGCGTTCGTCACCGTTGCGAGAATGACTTTTGCGCCACCCATTTTTGTTAGTTCCGCCGCGGGATCCTGCGATTGACTATCAATGTAATGCTGCGCACCGAGTTTCCTGGCCAAAGGCTCCTTGTCGCCGCCCCGCGCGATGGCTACAGTCTTGAATCCCATCTTCACAGCGAACTGAACACCTAGATGACCCAATCCACCAAGTCCCAGTACTGCCACCAACTCATTGGGGCGCGCGCCGCTGTTACGAAGTGAGTTGAACGTAGTGACGCCGGCGCAGACGAGCGGCCCTGCTTCCACCGCGGAAAGATCTTCGGGGATCAGCGCCAAAGCACTCCAGTGCGCGATCATGTAGTCGGCGTAGCCGCCATCGTAGGTGATCCCGGTTACCTGGCCCCACTGGCAGGCAAAAAAGTTTCCACGACGGCACTGCTCGCAGTGACCACAGTATCCACCATGCCAACCGACGCCAACCCGCTGGCCCTGTGTCCAGCCCACAACTCCTGAGCCAATCGCATCAATAATCCCGGCGACCTCATGGCCCGGAATCCGCGGGTACTCAATCCCCGGATACGTCCCCTCCTTTGTGAGCGAGTCGCTGTGGCAGATGCCACACGCCTCGACCTTAATACGCACCTGGCCGGCAACTGGCTCCGGAATTTCTCGTTCAATAAGCTCAAAGGCACCGTTAGGCTTAGAGATCTGCACAGCTCGCATTTTCGACATAAATCCCCCCGGATAAGTTTTTTACAAGGTATTGCAGTCTTGAGCTTAGCTTACTCTATGTGGTCGATTGCGCGAAACTCTCAGTCAGAAGAGTGGGATGTAATCATATTCACCGATTCCCTGAAGGACCAGGAACGTGGCCGATTGTGCTCCGCCATTCACTACAAGGTGGGGCCGACTAGGGCGGACGGAGTAGGTGTCACCCGGGTTGAGTAGCACTTCCTCTTCGGGTTCGCGCAGGAACAACCTGATGTGGCCATTGATGACATAGAACGTATCCTGCACGTTGCTGTGGCAATGCCAGGGTACTCTTTGGGTGGGTGAAATCTGAAGTTCGCTGATGCGAAAACCAGGCCGCTCGGCATGGCAGACGCGGCGCTCGACTTCATAGAGATGACTTCCATCTTTCATTGATTCCACCGTTCAAACTTTGGAGTCCCGTTATCTTGGCCCACCCACGGCTTCCTAATATAATCACGGACGTAGCAGGCAAAGTCTTCGAAGACCAGCAATCCTACCGCGAATTCGGCGTTGATGTCAGTCGACCAGAGAGGCCCTCAGAATGAAACTACATCGACGAAAATCCTCGACTGCAATTTCGGGCGCATTTGAGGAAGAGTTTGCGCTCGAGATTCTTAAGAGCGACAAGCTGAGAATCACAATACTGATCGGAGCAGTAACGGCTTCAGTTTTGGTGATACTGATTTTTTCGGTTTTCGCATATGAGGAGTTTCAGCAGGCATTCCATGGCAACTTCAAAGCCTTCCTGCTTACAGTTCTCATTGCGATGGCTGCAACGCTTGGCTGCCTGTTCATCGAGCGCGCCGCAATCGCTCGGCGAATAAAGAAACAAATAAAGGCAGTTCCCCTGTTGCAATACTTGAGTGCCTTTATAGAGACGAGTATTCCCACAGTGGGAATGATTGTTGCAGCACAGTTTCTTGGCCCCATTTACGCCCTGTTCACTCCCGCACCCTTCGTCTATCCCCTCCTTTCGCGCGTCAGAAAGGAAGTAGCTGAGGGGCGAGTACTATCAACCACGGTCGGAATTGGTTTGCATGCCGGCGAGGCCGTGACAGGTAGTATTGGTTCGGCACTGCGGCGAGAGTATACGGTGATTGGCGATGTCGTGAATTTGGCCGCGCGTATCGAAAAACTCAACAAGCAGTTTGGCTCGCAACTTCTGATCTCGGAAATCGTCTGGCAAAACCTCGGCAAAACTTTGACTGGAGCAACCCCGATGGGCCAAGTCCAGGTGAAGGGTCGCGAAGAGGCTATCCAGGTTTACCAGGTGTCTTGAGCTGCGAGAAAGGTCATTCCATTTGCGGCTGCACTTCGCGCAGCCGACGCTTGAGAAATCGTCGCTCGCTCTCATTGGTCACCAGGGCGAGCGCTTGCTGATAACTCTTCGCCGCTTCCGCTCTTGAGCCCAATCGGCGCAGGAGATCGGCGCGCGCAGCCGGCAGCAGGTGATAGCCTTCAAGGTCACCGGTTATCACGAGCGCATCGATCAGCGCGAGACCTGCTTCCGGGCCGTCACGCATAGCCACTGCTACGGCGCGGTTCAACGACACGATGGGAGATGGCTGCTGTTGCGCCAAAAGATCGTAGAACCGGACTATCTGGAGCCAGTCAGTGTCTTCGGCGCGGCCAGTCCGGCAGTGCTCGGCTGCGATTGCTGCTTGTAGCGCATACGGACCAGCCCCTCTGCGGAGAGATTCGACCACGAGCGGCAATGCCTCGGCGATCTGCCGCGCATCCCAGCGGCTACGATCCTGATCTTCGAGTACCACCAAATCACCCGCTTCGTCTAAACGGGCGCCGCGGCGTGAGTCGTGAAGCAACATTAGAGCGAGCAGACCAGTCACTTCCGCCGGAGGCTGCGGAGCCATCAAAGCCATCACGAGACGCGCCAGACGGATCGCTTCGGCGGAGAGGTCGGTCCGTACGAGCGCTGTCCCTCGAGTCGAGGTGTACCCTTCGTTGAAGATTAGGTAGATTGCCGTCAAAACGGCGTCCAGTCGCGCGGGGAGATCATTCGTGTCGGGCACCTTGTAGGGAATGCCTGCGTCGCGAATCTTCCTCTTTGCCCGGACAAGGCGTTGCGCCATCGTCGCGGTGGGTACCAGAAAAGCGCGGGCGATCTCATCGGTTTCCAGACCCCCCAGGGTGCGCAGCGTAAGGGCGACCTGTGCCTCAAGCGCAAGCGCAGGATGGCAGCAGGTAAAGATCAAACGCAGCCGATCGTCGGGGATTTCATCGGTGTCGTAATTTGGCTCCTCGACGGTTGGGCTTAAGCCGGACTCTGCGTAAGACTCAAGTTTTTCTTTAAGCCTGGTCTGCCGGCGAATACGGTCGATGGCCTTGTGTCTGGCTGTTTGGATGATCCAGGCCCGGGGAAACTCAGGAACGCCGTCAGTGGGCCACTGAACGACAGCGGCCGCAAAGGCCTCCTGCGCCGCCTCTTCAGCCATGTCAAAGTCGCCGAAGTGACGGATCAGCGTGGCCACAATTCGGCCCCAATCGGAGCGATACACCCCATCAACGGCTGCGTTGGTGTTTGGAAGCATGTGAGATAATAAAAAATTTATTGCCCAGGTGTCGATTTGTGAGCCAGGCATTCGATTTACCCAGGGAGGGACATTATGAAATACATGTTACTGGTTTACCTCGACGAGCAGGCGCTGAGCGAGACAGAGCGAGAACATTGTTATGTGGAGTCAGCCCAACTCGCGCAACAAATCAAGGCGCGCGGGCAGTATCTCTCGGCCGGGCCGCTTCACCCTACTGCGACCGCGACCAGCGTACGCATCCGCGATGGTAAAAAACTCGTGACCGATGGTCCGTTCGCGGAAACGCGCGAACAATTGGGCGGGTATTACCTGATCGAAGCGACCGATCTCGATGAAGCAATGGGGATCGCCGAACGGATTCCGATAGCTCGCGTGGGTACGATTGAGATCCGGCCAGTGCTGGAAATTGCGGGTCTACCAACGGCCCAGGTTTAGTTTCTATGTCCAATCTCGTAACGAACGGAACAAGTCAATGAGAGAATCACCTTCCGATGCTCAACGGTTGAAGAAACGACCATGGGCCGGACTTATCATCAGCGCCCTGCCCGCATTGTTTCTGCTTATGGACGGCATCATGAAATTGATTAGACCAGCTATTGTCGTAGAGGCAACCGTCCACCTTGGATATACCGCGAGCGTCATTCTTCCCCTCGGGATCGTCTTGCTCGCCTGCACGGTTCTATATTTGATTCCGCGGACAGCCGTGCTGGGCGCGATCCTGCTGACAGGTTACCTGGGCGGGGCAGTTGCGACACACGTGCGCGTCGGTGAAGGCGTGTTTCCCATCGTGTTCCCAATCATTCTCGGCGTGCTGATCTGGATTGGGCTTTATCTGCGCGATGATCGGCTGCGGGCGCTGGTTCCCTTGCGCCTTCAGACTGCCCAGTGAACGGGAGAATGGATAGAGTTCTTAAAGGAGATACTCATTCAAACGAAGCGCAGAACGCACAGTCGTTGACCTTGGCAAATGGCTGCAATTCAATTAGCTCGCGGAGGAACTATGAACATCGTCTTTTGGATTATTCAGGTGCTGCTCGCACTCCTTTTCCTGTTTGCCGGTGGAACAAAGCTGGTCCTGCCGATAGAAGTGTTGAAGTCGATGGGATCGCCGAACCAGGTGCAACTGCCTGGCTTGTTTATTCGCTTCATCGGTGTGTGCGAGGTGCTCGGCGCCCTCGGGCTAATCCTTCCCGGGCTGCTGCGTATTCGTCCCGCTCTCACGCCATTGGCGGCGGCAGGGCTGGCGATCATCATGATTGGTGCGACAGTGTTGACAATCATAGGCGATGGAGTTGGACTTGCGCTCATTCCCCTGGTGGTTGGCGTGCTCGCAGCATTTGTTGCCTATGGCCGGTGGCGGCTGGCGCCGCACCGCGACGCTAAGGTCTTAGCAAAGAGTTCATTCTAATCATCGACTCTCCAGCGAAAGGAGTTCAATATGCAATTGAATCCATATCTTCTTTTCAACGGCCAATGCGAGGCAGCATTTAAGTTCTATGCTCAGTGTCTTGGCGGCAAGATCGAAGCAATGATGACTCACGCGGGCACGCCGGCGGAGGAACATGTGCCGGCTGAATGGCGCGATAAGATTCTTCATGCACGGTTGATTATCGGTGAGAACGTATTGATGGGTTCAGACGCGCCGCCCGAGCAGTATCAACAACCAAAAGGCTTTTCTGTATCGATCCAAACCAAAGATCGGGCAGAGGGGAAACGTATATTCAACTCATTAGCAGAAAACGGCACCGTTCAGATGCCGTTCGAGCAGACCTTCTGGGCCTCCGGCTTTGGCATGTGTGTAGATCGCTACGGCATCCCGTGGATGGTTAACTGCGATTAGGGTGTGTTAGCAAGAAGGCGTAACAACTGATACGTTTGTCAACACTCACCTCGTCCTAACTTGACAAACAATTACTGGGCCTATTTACTCTCGTTTCACATCGCCAGTTAGCCTGGGAAAACGTATCTGACCGACTCCGCTCAAGGCGTTTCTCAAGTATCTCTCAACTAGGGTTCCAGATGAGTGGTGGCAAAAGCCCTGAGCACGGCTAACAGTCGTTCCTTTTCGGCATAAAGGAAGTGCGAGGGTTGCTGTCCCCAGCCGTAGTCGGAAACGGTATTGGGGCTTTCCCCGAGCGGCCTGGCCGCGAAGAGCCTGGTTCCTGAGCTTTGCGTTTAGCGAAGGGCTCGTTTTGACTCAACGCCTAACCTACACAAATCGTATCAGCAGCGGGCTTCTGTCAGAGCCTTCGGTAGATCTCCCTCTTGTGTCGGCAATGCGGGTGATGCTGGCTGCCTCGGCTCTTGTTGTTATTTCTATTGATCCTTCCGAGCCCAGTCGCTATGCACTGCTTATTTATTTAACACTCGTCCTGTACACCGTTTTTAGTGCAATCGTATACATGCTCTCACTTCGCCAGAAACGCATTTTTCCAACCGCAGTCATGCCCTGGATCGACGCAGGATGGTATCTGGTGCTGATCGGCCTGAGTGGGGGCTCAAACAGTATTTTCTTTAACCTCTTGTTTTTTGCGATCCTCGAAGCGTCCTTTGATTCGGGTTACGAATCCGGTTTGAACCTCACTATTGTTTCGACGGTTCTTTTTGCAGTTGTCGGTTTCCTGGCTTCCTCCGAGACGAAATTTGAGTTGAACCGTCTCATGTATCGTCCGATCCAATTGTTAATCCTCGGTTTCCTTATCTCCCGTTGGGGAGGATTTAAAGTGAAATTATGGAACCGTCTGCAATTGTTGAAAGACATTACAGTTTTTTCGAACCCTCCTTTCGGAATCGATAGAACCGTAAATGCCATCCTGGAGAAGGTGCGCGCGTTTTATGACGCAGACGCCTGTTTGCTGCTAATTCGGCGTGGAGACAACGATGGAAAGTCATATCAGTTATACCGCGTCGGTCGCCATGCAAATCGGACGGCAGCATCACCACCGGAAATACGTTCTGATGTCGCCGGATTCTTTATTTTCCCCTCGCACACGAAGGCGGTCATTTATCGCGAAGGCGGTACGGTACAAACCCTTCTTTTTGACATTGAGAAGCGGACGGTATCCGTGGGAGATCCGGAAGCGGGTAGTAGAGTGGCGACCGCACTCGAAGCGCACAGTTACTTGTCAGTGCCCGTGGTTGCGCGAGATGAACCGATTGGTCGACTCTATGTAATTGGGGGGCCAAGTCGCTTTAATAAGCCAGCGCTGGAGTTCGTCACGCAACTGATGGATCACATGTCTCCGATAATGGAGAACATGCGACTAGTAGAAACGCTCGCTTCCGATGCCGCTGAGCAGGAACGGCGGCGGATTGCTCGGGACATTCATGACAGCGTCATTCAACCCTACCTGGGTTTGCAACTTGCCCTCGCTGCAATTGCCCAAAAACTCGAACCTGGCAATCCCGAGATCCTGCATGATGTTAAGCGAGTAATGGAACTGACAAACCAGGAACTGGCTGAACTGCGTCGCTATGTTTGGGGATTGCGAGGAGGGGAGGAACCGCTTGACGCACTTTTGCCGGCCATTCAACGCTATGCCGAACGGTTTTCTTCTGTGACCGGTATCAATGTAAAAGTAAAAGCAAATGGGAAAGTTGAAGTTAACGGTCGTTTGGCTGCCGAGCTATTTCAAATTGTTACTGAGGGTTTGAACAACGTTCGACGCCATGCGCAGTGTGATGACGCCCTGGTGGAAATAGAGTGTACGGGAGGGGGACTTCTGCTGCAGATAAAGAACCGCCGTCCGCGTCCCAGCGGCAGGCTTGATCCAGGCCCTGAAGAAAACAAAGAAAGAAGTAATTTGTTCAGCCCCCGCTCAATTTCCGAGAGGGCGACGTTGCTTGGTGGCAAAACCACAGTATCAGTGGATGAGAACAACTACACTGTGGTAAGCGTTGGAATTCCAATCTAGAATTAGGCTGCATGCTGGCGAGGTCGTAAATGCCGCGATCCATTTCGAGCGCTCGTAAGGCGAACCAAATTCGTGTCATGATTGTCGATGATCACGCGGTCATCCGTGCCGGGCTGCAGATGCTTATCGAGCAGGATCAAACTATGACGGTCGTAGCATTGGCGGGAAATCGCGCGGAAACCCTCGATCGCGCAACCAAAGAACGACCAGACATAATCGTTCTTGATCTGCTGCTTGGGGAGGACGACGGTTTGGCTTTTCTTCCAGAACTTCGGGAGGCCACTCCTGACTCGCGCGTTCTGGTGCTGACTGGCGTACAAAATCCCGACTTGCATCGCAGAGCCATCCGACGCGGCGCAATGGGCATTGTTCTCAAGGAGCACGCGGCCGAGTTGCTTTTGAAGGCGATTAAGAAAGTCCACGCCGGAGAAGTCTGGATCGACAGGTCCATGATGGGCATCATGATTGAGGAGCTCAATAAACCTTACCAAGCCGATCCGGAAACGCTGAAGATAAACACTCTCACACCCAGAGAACGCGAAGTAATCGGACTGGTCGGCGAAGGTCTGAAGAACAAACAGATTGCCGAACGGTTGTTTATCAGCGAAACAACAGTAACTCATCACCTCAGCTCGGTTTTTTCGAAGCTGGAAGTCTCAGATCGGCTGGAATTAATGATCTATTCGTTTCGCCACGGCCTCGCAAAAGCGCCTGGCTGATGCACGAGTAGCCTCAGTCTCCTGGTTCCACTGGCATGATCCTGCCACTCTTTACCCATAAAAATTAGTAGAATCCTGCCAAATAAAAAGGCAGACAACCCCGTTGTAACCTTTCCACAACATTTCTATTATCAGTCAGCACACACGAATTCCGTTTTTTGTACAACTCTCAGCAACCACGTGCCTTGGTCCAATTCATGCTGCGAGCCTACACACGCGGTTTGTGATTAGCACGATTCGCCCAGAGCCTATTCACCAAGAGTGCAAAGTGTGTGAGCCACAAGCCGTCCAACGCGGTCCATTTGGGGGGCTGGCGTTGATGGAGAGGCTAAAACGGCTAAACGACGTATTTGCCCGCCGGAGTTTAGCCATTCAGCCTCCCAAAACTCTACTTCGCACTTCGGCACGCCGGAGTGTCTGTCTTGGTAGTTTGGAGGTGCTTTGAGCCCAGACGAGTGCTCCATTAACCAATCCTCACAGGAAAGTAACCAATAGGAAGATGTCAACTATAACTTTCGGTTGTAGGTAACGCATCTTCAAACTAAAAGGAGTTAGCAATGTCCCAGTTAATTGTTTTACGCAAAGCCGTAATCTCCCTGGCAATGTTTGCTGTTGTTGCTCTATCTTCGGCCGCTGTTACGAAGGCAGACAACTACACGCTAACTAATTCTAATTTTGCCGGAAATGGAAACTTTGGCACGGTGGTGACTACTCTGAACGGCAACAGCACAATCACTGTAAACGTCACTTTAGCCGCGGGCTATGTGTTTCACAGCAGCGGTGCCTTTGGCTTTAACGTCGTAGATCCAGACCTCGGTGTCAGCATCACCGGCATCTCCCCCAGCCTAATCTTCAGTGCGGGGGGTACGGGTGTTCAATACGATGGTTTCGGCAATTTTGAATTTGGCCTCGACTCAAACCAAAGCGCGGCCCAGGCGAGAGTCAGCAACACGAATAGTGTGACGTTTACGGTCAGCCGGACGGGTGGCTTCACGAACGCCAACCAACTCGCAGAATTAAACGCTGCCGGATGGTTCTTTGCCGCGCAGATTGCACCCATGGATACCAGTGCGGCAACCGGTTTCGCGGCTGGGGCGGGGGGCACAACACCACCGCAGAGTGTACCTGAGCCAGCGAGTATGGTGTTGCTCGGAACCGGACTCATTGGAGTCGCACTCGGAATCCGCAGTCGATATAGAAGGTAATCATCAATAGGTTCTCTTGGTTCTCCTGGATTAGCTGTTCGCATTGTAACAGTCCTGGCGACCAGCTATTCCTGTGAGGTGTGGAACTTTAGGAACGCTTGTGGAAGGCACGCGCAATAATCCGCAGCCGCCGGGAGGTAAGAGGTGAACGGACCGACTATTCTTCCTCTGGACGATGAGGAGACAATCTGCGCCATCCAGGACAAAATGGGAAATATCCTGGGAACCGGCTCGCGTGAGGTGTGCGAAGTCCTAATACACATCATTAACAAACAGCATTCAGAAAAGCTCGCCATAAAGTCCAGTGCAAGAACTCAACTCTCAAATGTGCGAGCGGCGATCATTATTTAAAATCCCGAACAGTGCGGTGTTCTGGAGTGACGTGCAGGCCCAAAACTTTAGTCTTTACAGGAGCCCCCTAGACGCGCTCAAAAAAGTGTCCGGTCGTCTCAAGCGATTACTAAGAGATGCGGGCAAAGCTGCGCAAGCGAAAACGGTGGTCCCTCATTTACTGATAGTTGACGACGAGGAAGCGATTTGCCTCGCCATGAGCGAATACTTTTTGCGGCGTGGCTTCAGGGTGGACACAGCAAATGAGATAGGAGAAGCCGAAAGTCTTATTGAAGAGAATGTCTATGAAGTGATAATTCAGGATCTTCGATTGGGCATTACCGCGCAATATCGAGGTCTCGACATTATCAAACTTGCCCGCCGGCGAAGCCCTGATACACGCATCGTTGTGCTCACTTCTTACGGCGCTGATGAAATCGAAACTGAAGCACGGCGCGTAGGCGCCAATGCGTTCCTCCGTAAACCAAAACCGCTTTCCCAAGTTGCCCAGGTAATCCAAGGCTTAATTGAGTCACCTCGTAGGGGCGTTGGCCACTAGCAGACTAACAAAGGTCTTCAGCCTTCATTCCTCCCACATGAACGAATAAGCTTGCGACAGCAAAGCCTGCGGCAGAATTTTCCGCCGCAGGCTTTGTTATTCTCCCTTGATTTTCTCTGGCGAACTAGTAACGCGAGCCGCCGTTGCGACCGCCGCCACCGCGTTCTTCGCGTGGTTTGGCTTCGTTTACGTTCAGCGCTCGTCCGCCCAGGTCCTTGCCGTTGAATTGTTGAATAGCTGCGGCGCCTTCTTCCTTAGTTTGCATCTCAACGAAACCGAAGCCGCGCGAGCGGCCAGTTTCCCGATCTTCAATCACAGAGACACTTTCGACCGTGCCCGCTTGCGCGAACAATGTCTGCAGATCGTTGCTCGACGTTTCAAACGCGAGATTACCGACATATAGTTTCATAGTCATAGTTACCTTTTCCCCTGTGGGGTTTCACCTCCAGGAGACTTCTCCTTTGGGCGAGTTAACAGAAGCCGCATGCGGAACATGGTAGCTTCCCAATTTGCTAAAGGACTTCTGGGATTTACATATCCATGCCGCCGGGCAGCGCCCGTGGCTTATCATCTTCCTGTAGCTCAGAAATGAGGGCCTCGGTGGTCAGCATTAAGCCTGCGATTGACGCAGCGTTTTGCAACGCGCACCGCGTGACTTTGGCGGGATCGATAATCCCCGCCGCGACCAGGTCCTCAAAAGTTTCAGTGGCGGCGTTGTAGCCGAAATTTGGGTCTTTGCTGGCGCGAACTCTTTCCACTATTACCGCGCCTTCTTTGCCGGCGTTCTGAACGATCTGACGCAACGGCTCTTCAAGCGCGCGTCTGATTATGTTGACGCCAATCTGCTCGTCTTGATCGCCGACTATTTCGCCGTCCTCATTCGTTTCGAAAACCTTGAACTTGTCCAATGTCTTGGCCGCGCGAATCAGGGCAACGCCTCCACCCGCCACGATGCCTTCTTCCACAGCTGCGCGAGTTGCATGCATTGCGTCTTCAACGCGGGCCTTTTTCTCTTTAAGCTCGGTTTCAGTAGCAGCTCCAACGCGAATGACGGCCACACCGCCAACCAGTTTCGCGAGTCGCTCCTGCAGTTTCTCGCGGTCATAATCTGACGAGCTTTCTTCAATCTGGGCCCTTAGCGTTTTCACGCGAGCCTTTAACTCCTCAGTCTTGCCTCCGCCGCCAATGATGATCGTGTTGTCCTTATTGATCGTCACCTTCTTGGCGCGTCCCAGGTCATCAACCAGTACGTTCTCGAGTTTGATGCCGAGGTCCTCACTAATGACTTTGCCGCCAGTAAGGACTGCAATGTCCTGCAGTAACTCCTTGCGTCGATCGCCAAAGCCCGGTGCTTTTACTGCCACCACGTTGATCGTGCCGCGCAACTTGTTTACAACCAGTGTTGCCAACGCTTCCCCTTCAACGTCTTCAGAGACAATCAGAATCGGCCTGCGTAATTTGGCAACTTGCTCGAGAATGGGCAGCAACTCTCTCATCGAAGAGATTTTCTTCTCGCTCAACAGAACAGCTGGATCTTCGAGGACGGCTTCCATCTTTTCGGCGTCGGTTATGAAGTAGGGCGAAAGGTAGCCTCGATCAAACTGCATTCCCTCGACAAATTCCAAGTCCGTCTCCATCGTCTTCGCGTCTTCAACCGTAATCACGCCGTCTTTGCCTACCTTGGCCATTGCTTCGGCAATCAACTCACCGATTGCCGCATCGCCGTTGGCCGAGATCGTGCCTACCTGGGCAATCATGTCGCCCGCAACCGGCTTCGACAACTTTTTGATCGCGGCAGTCGCATGCTCAACTGCTTTGTCGATGCCCCGCTTCAACGCCATCGGATTGGCCCCGGCAGCGACGGTCTTCACACCTTCGCGATAAATAGCCTGCGCCAGAACGGTGGCGGTAGTTGTACCGTCGCCAGCTACGTCGCTGGTCTTCGCGGCCACCTCGCGCACCATCTGGGCTCCCATGTTCTCCATCGAATCTTTAAGCTCAATCTCTTTCGCCACTGTCACGCCGTCTTTGGTGATTGTCGGGCCACCATACGCCTTGCCGAGAACGACGTTGCGTCCTTTCGGGCCGAGCGTGATTCTCACCGCATCAGCGAGTTGATTGACGCCGCGCAGAATTGCGGCCCGTGACTCTTCACCGTGAACTATTTGCTTTGCCATAACTTTTCTCTCTTTTCTCCAAATCTAAGTTGTAACGCAAACTGTTAGTTTGCGGGTTCCCGTAATGCAAACTTGTTGGTCGCCTCTCTACGCAAACTGACAGTTTGCGTTACCCCAGAACCTATTTGCTCTTCTTGCCGCCCGCTGCAGCCCCGGCTCGCGTGATGATTCCGAGGATCTCATCCTCGCGCATGATCAACAGGTCTTCCCCGTCGATTTTGATTTCCGAGCTGGCGTACTTACCAAACAGGACCCGGTCGCCTTTCCTGACATCCAATGGCTGGCGCGTTCCGTCCTCTTTGTATTTTCCCTCGCCGGCTGCAATTACTTCGCCTTCCTGCGGTTTTTCTTTTGCGCTGTCCGGGATAATGATGCCGCCGCGAATCTGCTCGCCTTCGTCAATGCGCTTCACAATAACGCGGTCGTGTAACGGTGTGATTTTCGTCGTCATGGTCTGGTTATCTTCCTTTGTAGGGCCCTTCCTTAGTTCACCTGAGTCTTCTTTTGAGAGCGCGGCCTTGTCACCACTTCGCTCTGACCTTGCCAATACTCAACAGAGAAGGCCGAAATCCTAAGACTCTGCCAAGCGCAGGTTCGGAGACTGTTTTGGTAAGCGTATGAGGGCCTTCTTATAGTTGAGCTGTGGATTATCAGGTGATCTGGAAGATCCCAGAAGAGCTGAGAGCGGAGTAAGCTGGACTCGGTTCGACGCCACCTTACGCTAACATTGTCTATATGTCAACTGTAGGATATATCATGCATCAGGAAAATAGTCGTACGAGGCTGTGGCCACGGGTTTCTGCCTGCGCCAATGTCACACGGTGCGGGCTAATTCACCGCAAAACCCTTCCTCCGTATATTCTTCACGCAGCCTGTGTCCAGAGTCTTCGTTGTTCCCTGTTCCATGAATTTGGTCATTATTTCAAGAACGCATTCGATCCCTTCGAGACCACCGAGACCGTGGGCGCCGTGAGGAACGACAATGTGCAGACTGTTCGGAAGATGGCTTGCAGCGGCGTCGCCATTTGCTGGTGGCGTTACCGGATCCCACTGGCCGGTCAGAATCAAAACGGGCGCTGAGCCTCGAACAGGTTCGGCATAACCAGCGGGGATCCTGGAGCGTGGCCAAACCGCACATGCTTCGCGTTGTTGTCGCAATCGATAGTCACCGAGAAAAGTATCGGCCGCGAGACGCTCGCCTTCACCGGGCTTGATCCATGGAAGGTCTTCCGCGCAGGTAATTGAAAGGTACAAGCCATTGCTGCCCGTGCCTACGAGGTCCTGGCGATATCTGAGTGCGGTCTGTGCCAGAGGAACAAAATCTCCAGTGGCGGCGCGGTGCGCAATTAATGGAACCCGAGAGGCCGCAACTGGATTATAAAGCATGTAGCGAATGGCTTCCGCGGCCAGATCCCGCGAGAGTTTTACCTTCGCTACGCTCTTCGAGGCAGTTTCTGGACCGGACGCTCCGGCACTCGCCGAGCTTCCTATCGGAACCTCGACCTCCACCGGTCCTAGCAATAAACGATTGAGCACTGCTTTCGCTTCTGCGCGAAGGTTTGGAAAAGCATGGGCACACGTTTCGTCAGCAGCGCATTCGGCAATCACCCCCTGCAACGCGCGCTCGGTACCCTGGGGAAAATCGTACGGCATAAATTGGTTGGTTGGCGAAACACCCTGGATCATTATTGTCCGGACGTGTTGCGGGTGTTGCCGTAGATAGACCAGCGCCGCACGAGTGCCATAGGACCCGCCAAAAATGTTGATTCGTTCGTACCCCAACGCCGCTCTCACGTCATCGAGGTCATCCATGGCAATTGGTGTCGTATACTGCGTAAGATCCGATTCACGTTCGAGTTGTTCCCGACACTTCTTCACGTCTGCGAGAGGAAAGAAATAACCGAGAAAGCTCTGTGGGTCGCTTGCATTAAAGAATTCGCAATTGAGCGGGTGTGATCCTCCCGTGCCCCGCTGATCGAGAAACACGAGATCGCGCCGCTGGCGAACACTGACAAATAGGGACGCAATACCCGGCGCATCTTCGATCGCGGAGGAACCTGGTCCACCGGGAATATAGAATAGCGGGTCCGGCGACCGTTCGGGGCCTGTCGCAGACAGCACAACAATTTTCAGACTAATCCTTCGTCCCTTTTGAGTGCTGCGATTCTCAATGACCTCCAGTGTCCCACACTGAGCCTTGTCTGTAATTCCCGGTACTTCACACGCTCGCAGGGCAAGCGACTGGGGACGTGTCTGCTCCGTGTTTGGGCCATGTAGAATCGTCGTTAGCAACAAAGCCAGCAGGAACAGCATTTTTCTCATCGGAATAACAACAATCGGACCCGCCAGGTGTCAATCAAGTCACGACGCGCTTTGCTTCTTGGCGATTTGTGCACGCAGTCGCTCTTCCTGCTCTCTTAGTTCCGGGGTGAGTTCTGCGCCAAAATCCGCCGTCTCGAACAACGGACGAATCTCCACCTCAGTCTCGTCGAACGGGGCACGCTTGAGCCACTCGATGGCCTCTTCCAACGACTTCACCTGCCACAGCCAGAAACCGGCGACTAGTTCCTTCGTCTCAGCGAAAGGCCCGTCAATCACGGTCCGCTTGCTCCCGGAGAACCTGATACGCACACCTTTCGAGGTTGGATGCAGTCCTTCTCCAGCAAGCATCACCCCCGCCTTTACGAGCTCTTCGTTAAACTTTCCCATATCCGTAAGCAACTTCTCGTCCGGCATAACGCCCGCTTCGGAATCCTTATTCGCTTTGACTAATACCATTACTCGCATTGTAGATTTCTCCTTCTCGTTTTATTCGGAGGCGGCTTCCGGACGACCTTGACCGGCACAACCTGTGCTCTCTACCCGTATATCGAACGTCGAGTAGCGAAATCGACAGTTCAGCATCTTTTTGCAAGTATAATCCGCAGGTTGGGTAGATTACGCAAGGGAAAGAGCCACAAAAAAAGAACGATTCAAGAATCTGACGTGTTCCTGGTAGCTAAATGATTGTTCACCTGATTGACGGCACTTACGAGCTTTTTCGCCATTTCTACGGACTGCGTCGTTTCAAGAAAACCGATCCGCCGCTCGGGGCCGTCGCGGGCGTGCTGAGTACGGTTGCGAAAATGCTTGCGGACGGCGCGACGCACATCGGAGTCGCGACCGACCACGTGATTGAGTCGTTCCGAAACCAGCTCTGGTCCAATTACAAGACGGGAGCCGGTATCGAACCAGTGCTGCGCGCACAGTTCATTCCACTCGAGGAAGCGCTCGTCTCGATGGGTGTGACTGTGTGGCCCATGATCGAACTCGAAGCGGACGACGCACTAGCTTCCGCCGCTTACCTTGCTTCGCTGGATGAACAAGTCGAGAAAGTATGCATTTGGACGCCGGACAAAGACCTCGCGCAGTGCGTCGTCGGGGAGCGCGTGGTGCAAGTGGATGGGAGGAGAAACGTGATTCGCAATGAGGAGGGTGTGCGTGCCAAGTTCGGTGTTGCGCCCGCGTATATTCCAGACTACCTCGCGCTGGTGGGAGACGCGGCGGATGGCTATCCCGGGATCAAGGGCTACGGTCCCAGGACAGCGGCCCAACTCATCAACCGCTTTGGCCCACTCGAGGATTTTCCGCTCGAGATTTTCAGTGATGACAACCGTCAGAACGCACTGCTCTTCAAGGACCTCGCGACGCTCAGAATTGATGCGCCGCTGTTCGATGATGTGGAAAAGCTACGCTGGCGCGGACCTATGAGATCTTTCGAAATGGTGGCTGAGAAGATCGGTGATAAACGTCTGGCGACGCGCATACGTGCATTGAGGCCTGCGATTGATAAGTGACTCAACCCCCTTCACTGCGAGCGCGTCTATAAAGCGGGCTTCCAGTTGGAACGCGCCTGTTTTCGGGATAGACCAGTGAACGGACATTTTTTAATACAGGGATTTCGAAGCTTCAAGAATCTGTTCCGGCCGGGCCCGCACCCAGTAATTCTCAGTCAGGTTCACCCAACGCACTGTACCACCGGAATCCAAAAGAAACTCTGCGGGCCTGGCAATATCGCGACCATTTTCTCCTGCACCCGCGTGAACTAAATCGTAACGCCGAATCGCGTCTGCTTTGGGATCAGATAGAATAGTGAACGTGTACCCGGCTTTCGTACTAAGGTCGCGAGACTGCTCCGGACTATCGACGCTGATAGCGACCGGACGAATCCCGACCTGCTGAAATTGGTCCAAACTCCTTTCGATGCTCCGCAACTCGGAGTTGCATGAAGGTCACCAATAACCTCGATAGAAAATCAGCAGCACACCTTTCGGCGCTTTTCCATTGATCGGTGACGAAAAGAGTTCCGAAAGCGTCACCACCCTGCCGTTCGTGTCGGTGAGGCTGAAGTCGGGTGCTTTCTGCCCGACCTGCGGTGCACCTTTTGAGGCGGGCAACCATCTAGCCGCGACAAAGGTTGAGAAGATGAAGAGTCCGAGCACCAGGACGCTCAAAGTTGTCAGAACTACGCCGGCGATCCTCGATCTGGCCCGTCGTTGAGGTGCAAATGCCCGCCGGAGTCCTACGAACAAGAACACAGCGGCAATCCCGAAAAGCAGCAGGTTGGCCCAGGGAAAGTCCCTCGTGACGGGAAATCTGACGAAAACCAACGGATAGCTGAACAGTGAAAGCACACTGAACAGGAAACCCACCCAGATTTGCCAATTGAATTTCTGATTGTTCATGCTCCCACCCACTACCACGCAATGCCGTAGTCTTCGCCATGGTTGCTCGAGCCGCCCCACATCGTACCGTGCTTGCGATCAAAAAGAATCGCATTGATTGGGCCTGATGTCCGCTCCTCGAAAGTAAGCTCGTACCCCATGCGGCGCAATTCAGAGCGCACCCACTGCGGCATCGACTCGGCAAGCAAGATCCGCCCGGGCTTGATCTCATGCTCACCAAACGAACTGCGCATTTGGAAACTATTTATGTTCGGCGCCTCAGTCGCTTCCTGCACGGTCATTCCAAACTCCACAATGTCGAGGAAGAATTGCAGAAGATTCTGATCCTGACTGTCACCACCCTGCACCGCAAAGGCCAGAAAGGGCTTGCCGTCTTTCAACGCCAGCGTCGGTGTCAGCGTAACGCGCGGACGCTTCCCCGGTTCAATGACATTGAAGGGATTCTCCGCTCTATCAGTTACGAAGCTTTGCGCGCGCTGACTTAAACCGATACCGGTTCTGCCGGCTATTACTGCCGGCACCCAGCCACCGCTCGGTGTAACCGAAACAACCCAGCCCTCTTCGTCCGCCGCTTCGACTGAAGTAGTCCCGGCGTAGAACGCCCGCATGAAATCGTCATCAGTCTTTATACTGGCTTCGCTTGATGGGCTGATGGTTTCCTGGTTTGAGGCGGGAGCGGCAGTCGGGGTAGCGGCCGGTCGATCATTCCACTTTTCCAGCAGCGCTCGATAAGGATTTGTACTGCCCTGGAAGGGATACGGGTCGCCCGGTCCAATTTTCGGATCATTACGCTCAAATCTAATCTGGCCGGCTCGCTGCTTGGCGTAATCCTTGGACAGCAACCCGCGTATCGGTTCTTCAGGCGGGAAAGCCGGATCGCCGTAATAAAAATCACGGTCGGCAAACGCCAGGTTCATCGCCTGGTAGATCGTATGGACATAGCGAGCACTGTTGTAGCCCATCTGGCGAAGGTCGAAATTCTCCAGGATGTTAAGCGCTTGCAACATTGCCGGGCCCTGGGTCCAAAGCGTGAGCTTGTAAACTTCAACCCCTTTGTATGTGGTTTGGACAGGCTCTTCTGTTTTTACTTTCCAGTTTGCCAGGTCTTGTTCAGTAATCAAGCCACCCTCTTCTTTTACCCCGCGCGCAAACTCGCTCGCGATGTCCCCGCGATAGAAGCGGTCGTACGCTGCATAGATTGCGTCCTTCCGATTCTTTCCGGCGCCCAACGCTTGTTGCTCTGCCTCGACCAACTTGCGCAATGTGGCCGCGAGGTCAGTCTGGCGAAAGATCTCTCCCGGCTCCGGCGCTTCGCGCGGCTGACCCAGATGCGGCAACATGATTTCACGTGAGTATCGCCACTTTTTTAGTTGACTCTTCTCTCGCTCGATGGTGTTTGTAAGCTGCGCTTCAATTGGATAACCGTCGGCCATCTGGATTGCGGGTTCAAGTACATCCTTGAGACTTAGCTTACCGTACTCGGCCAGCATCACCAGGATACCGCCCGGAGTGCCCGGGGTAACGGCCGCGAGCGGGCCATACTCAGGCGGGAATTTTAGGTTCTTCGATTTGTAGAATTCCGCTGTAGCTCCTGAGGGCGCTACGCCAAGCGCGTTAATTCCGATCACTTTCCCGGTATGTGGATTAAAAATGAGCGCTTGCGTTTCGCCTCCCCAGGAGAGCGTGTCCCACATTGTGCAAGTGGCGGCAATCATGGCGCAGGCTGCGTCTACAGCGTTGCCACCTTTCTGAAAAATTAGCGAACCGGCCGTAGCTGCCAGCGGCTTGCCGGTGATAGCCATCCAGTGTTTGCCATGGAGCGCCGGTTTTTGAGTTCGTTGCGCGGTTAGTCCCAGAGGTGAGAAAACCAGTGTTGCAGAGATCAAGAGACAAGACAGCCATTTTATGCCGTGCATCGACAACTCCTCTTCGTCGGGAAAAGTGTTGGTTATACCTAATCCATCTGAAAACTGACTTCAAAGTTCTATCTCGTACCCATCAGGATCAGAAACATAGGCAAACGGTAACCGTGGTCCAAAGTCCCCCCGCTTTTTTAAGGCGCCGCCCGCTGACTCGACTTCTTTAATCGCGCTATCCAAGTCTGCCTTATCCTGTAATTCAAAACCGAAATGGAGAATGCCACCGCTGTTACCGGTAGGGGCGTTATCCCTAGTCTGGTGCAGGGCAATCAGATCATTTGAGCCGGGCGTGTTGAGAAACACGAGATCCGGACCAGCCCGGAACTTCTCCTGCAAGCCAAAAACAGATTTGTAGAAGCTCAGCGATCGCTGAAGGTCACTGACCATCAGGTGGATATGAGTTAGACCGCGAGTTTTGATCATGACATAACCTCCGACCGGACTGCGACACTGCGATAAACCGGAACCAACCCCTTGGGCCACCACTGGGTCGCAAAATATGAGATTCTCTGGCCTATGATGCGGCAATCGGCGCAGCGAAAACAACCAAATGTCCTGCGGGATCCTCGTAGCCTACTTCCCGAGTTCCATAAAAAGTGGTGCGTATGGAAAGAAATACCTGGAAGTCGTTCATCGCATCAATGATCGTATCGAGACTACCTACTTCGATATAGAGAAACGTCGGCCCTCTGCGAAACTCTTCGGCCAGTGTGGGATTGTCTTTCCGCTGGCTGGCAAAAGTCTGATACATGATTTCCAGGTTGCCTTTGCTTAACAAGACGAATCCAAGCTTTGGACCGTCCGGAACCTCCATCGTTCGCTCAAATCCGAGCCTTTCGACCCAAAATCCCAGACACGGTTCAATCTCGTCTACAAACAATACCGGCGTGATCTTTTCAACGTTCATGAGCGTTCCTTTCACTTTTGATTAACTTTTTTTGAAGCAACTCTTTGTCGAAACCACTCAACCAGCCCGCCATCACGGCAACTGCATACGTCTGGCGAGGCGAGGCTTTGCGGGCTAAAAACCTTTATGCTTGACGTTTGCCCCGAATATAGTCTAAATTAGACTACTGTCGGATTTCAGTCAAGCCTTTTGTTGAATGGAGGTGCAAATGCAAGCGGAACAACGGAGACTTCAAGACCTGGTATCAATAGGTCCGGCGATGCTGAGGGACCTCAACCTGCTCGGGATTAGACATGTAGGCGAACTGGCAAACAAAAAGCCGGCGCAGATCTATCGAGAACTCTGCCGGTTGAAGGGGCCACAAGATATCTGTTGTCTGGATGTGTTTGAGGCCGCGGTGGCCCAGGCAAAGCATCCGGACCTCCCTATTGAAAAATGTCAATGGTGGTACTGGAGCCGCAAACGAAAAGCTGGTCATGGTAGCCGATAGCTTGTCACTGACAACCCCCGACCTCGTATTGCTGAGTCTTCTGGCCGAGCGTCCAATGCATGGCTATGAGGTTAATGCCGAATTAGAGCGGCGGCAGGCGCGGGACTGGGTCGCTATCTCGCGACCGCAAATCTATTACTCGCTCGAGAAGCTCACCCAACTGAAACTCCTGGGGGAGATTAAGACCAGGGAACCGGCGATTGGCGCTGAGCGCCGAGTGCTCGCAACCAGTAATAGAGGCCGTGCCGCCCTGGCCAATGCCCTCGCGAACGAGAATTGGACCAATCAGCGCGATCGCCCGGCCTTTCTCACCTGGCTTGCGCTTTCATGGCAGGCAGAACCCTCGGTTGTAAAAAGCCAGCTTCTTCGCCGCCAAAGATTTCTGAAGTCGGAGATTTCTCGGGAAGAAACGACGCTCGAGGCTGTCCTTAATGAGGTGGGCCATCCTTACCATGAAGCAGTCTGGATGGTAGGGTTGATAATTGAGCAACTCAAACTGGAATTGCGTTGGTTGCAAAAAATAGATCGCGAGTTGGCGCTCCGTGCCCCAGCGCTGCAGCCACTTACGAACGTATCCAAATCGAATTCTTCCAAAAAAAAGCAACGAAGAAAGCAGAGAGTTGTTTAGAAGTTGCCTCATGAGTAAGGATTCGAACGAGTGTCGCTTTTTGGCTACGACTGATTTCTTGCGCTGATTCAGAATCTGCACCTGAATACAACGCGACCCAGGATCGGAGCTCCCGGCGAGATGTTGTCGTTACTGTCTGCGTTAACGAAGTACTTCTTGTTCAGCAGATTCTCGAGATTCACCTGCACACTCATCTTTTCGGAAATGGAGTAATACACTGCCGCATCAGCCCTGGTGTAGCCGGGAAGAACCACGCGGTTGTCAATCGCGGCGAACATATCGGACCGGTGGATCAGTCCCACACCCACACCCCACTTCGTCAGGAATCGGTAATGATTCCAGAAAGAAAGCGTGTTGCGAGGAACCTGAGCCACGTGCGCACCCCGGGCAGCCGCGGTTGTTGCGCTAATAACCCTCGCATCCTGGTACGCGTACCCGCCAAAGACTTTCCAATCACGCGTGACGTTCCCGTTAATGCCCAGCTCAAACCCATTCGTGCGCTGACTGCCTGTTTGCACGATTCGAGTAGGATCGTTTGGAGCCGTCGCTCTTGTATTTAGCCGGTCTAACCGGTAGGCAGCGGCTGTTAAAGAAAGCGAAGGACGCAGATCCCACTTTCCGCCGATTTCATAGTTGCTGAACTTCTCAGGCTTGAGCGTCTGGGTGATTGATGTCAGCGAAGAGAATTGGTCGCCGGAACTCGGCAGGAACGACACGCTGTAGCTGCCATAAAGCGACAGTCCAACAATAGGCTTGAACACTATTCCGGCTCGTGGGGAAACAAGGTTGTCGGTGCGCTGAAGTCTGTCGTCGTTCCGGTTGTTGTGGAAGTTCAGGTTGAATCGATCGAAGCGAATTCCAAACAGCAACTGAAACCTGCGGCTTAACTCAATCTGGTCCTGACCGTAGGCCGCGGCAATGTTAGCGACTACGTGGTTATCCGCGTCAGTTCCATTCTGGCGGAAGGTGACCGGGGTGTTGATGGTCGGATCGGCAAAAGGTACAGAGATAGTCGGCGCAGTGTTATCGAAAAACCCAGTGTTGCGGAAGTTATCGGAAACCTGGCGCCCTAATTCCGCACCCACTAAGAAGGTATGTTGCGTCGAACCGACTTTCAGATCATAGTTCAGATCGGTCTGATTAAAGAGATTGCGACGTTGGGTGGCGTTGTTGTAAGCGCTGAGGTTGACACGAGTCCGGTCGGCATTAACTGCGCCCGGAACAAAGTTCTGGTAGAACCGGTGGTAGTCGCCGAACAAAGTGTGATTGCGAATGTTCAATTTTCCGGTTTGATGCTCAATCACTCCGGAAACGAGATTTACGCTTGCCCTGACTCGACTCTCATCGGGGTTGCCGAAGAACGTGGAGATGTCTACATCGGATGGTCTGCCTCGGAAAGACGGGATTCCGCGATCAGCAACCCGGCTATCTCGAAAATGTTCGTAGCCCAGTCTTAACTGCGTTTGCCGCCCGGCTGTGAGCGTAAGTGTCGGATTGACGCCAAAGCGCTCGAGGCCAACTCGGTTGCGGAAGCTATTCGAATTCTCGTACACCCCGTTAACCCGAAATGCCACGAGCCGTCCGAGTGGTTGGTCAACGTCTGCGGCAATTCGTTTATGCCCGTAGGATCCGCCTTGAATAGTCAAATCTCGAGAGGCTGCGAAGCCGGCCTGTTTGGTCACGCGATTGACAACTCCTCCTCCCCCGCCACGGCCAAAAATCATCGCGTTGGGTCCCTTTAGAGCTTCCAGCTGTTCCAGGTTATAGAGGTCTCTGTAGTATTGAACGTCATCGCGTACTCCATCGAGAAAGAAATCGGCTGAAGAACTGTTACCGCGGATCACCATCTGATCGCGATTATTTTCGCCCTGAGTCGCCGTTATGCCGGGTACATAACGCACCACGTCGCCAATACTTTGCATCGCTTGATCGTTGATAACTTCACGCGACATGACGGTGACGGACTGGGGGATATCGAGCAATGAGGTGACTGTTTTAGTCGCAGTGCTGATAGCGGGTGTCTGGTAACCCGAGGAGGTATCTGTAATGGTGATCGTTCCGCTCAGGCCGGCGATTTGCAGCACGATTTCGACATTATCCAAAGGAACCTGTTTGAGAGTTATAACCTGCGAAGACTCGGCAAACCCTTCGGCACTCACTGTCAAAAGATAGTTGCCGGGCGCGAGTTGCAGTGAAAATTCTCCGTTTTGATTGCTGATCGCTGAGGAACTTGCTGAGCCCGTCTTCTTTAACGCGGTCACTTGTGCGCCAACGACGGCGGCCCCCTTCGGATCCAGGACTTTTCCGCGCAACGACGACTCGTTCATCGACACTTGAGCTGCCGACGAGGCAAAACCGCCAAGTGCCAGGAGAACAAAAAGCACGCAGTACAACTTGTGAGAGCTTTCCAGAGACATTATGAGCGTCTTTTTCAGCCTTGCTGAAACTGAAATTGAAAACCACTTTCAAAATGAGGCACCAGCTTACTCGCGACATGGAAGTGATGTCAACCCCCAATTCACCTTTAGGATGCCTGAACTCTTTCTGTTCTGATCCGCGAAATCGGCGTTAATCTGTGGCTAGACTTGTCTTGGTTATCCCATTTCGTGCAGATCGGGGCACCCGGGTCGCACATCGTTTAGTTCCCTTTCCGGTCTCATAAGAAATCCTCGTTAGTTCTCGAATTTTCTGTGCTTCAGTGAGCTTTTGTTGGCTGGCACGCTCATTGCCAACCTCAGTCCTCTGGAAGATCGAGTTCCATTGTGTGCAGGAGGGTTTAATGAAAACAGGAATAAGGCGCCAAAAGCGGATCCGGGCCGCGGGACTTCTAATTATTCTTGCAATTATTGCCTCGGCAGTTGCTCCTGCCTTTGGGCAGACCAGCAGACGCAAACCGCGCTTGCGCCGATCTTCGCGCACAGCCGTTCGCAGAGTGCAACCACCTGTCACACCGGCGCCGGTTTATTATCCGGTCAACGCCGGTCAGGTAATTAGAGTTCGCCTGAGTCAGACGATCACTTCCGAAACTGCTCGGGTTGGGGACCAGTTTTCCACGATTGTGGTCGATCCTGTTTATGTTGGCGGCGTCGAAGTAATACCGGCCGGCAGCACTGTCGTCGGCCGTGTCCGAACTGTGGAACGCGCCGCGAAAAAGAGCAAAGCAGGAACAATTGGAGTGCAGTTTGTTTCTGTACGTCTGCCGTCGGGTATCACCCGAGCGATAAATGGCGACCTGACTGAGGCAAACTCAGAGAATGTTAATGCAGACAATGAAGGTCAGGTCTCAGGCAGGTCGGCAACAAAACGAAATGTTGTTTTCATCGGTGGCGGCGCAGCAACCGGTGCATTAATCGGCGCCATTGCGGGCGGCGGCAAAGGAGCCGGCATCGGGGCGGGCATTGGAGCCGGCCTTGGTGTAGCCGGCGCCTGGTTCTCAAAGGGCCATGAAGCCGTCGTTAAGTCGGGCACCGAGTTCGGTGTGGTCTTGAATCAGTCAGTCTCGTTGCCGGCGGCAAACGCCCGCTAAGTTTTTGCGAGATCGGCAGCCTCAGGGTTGTCGTGCGATGGAGGCTCGTTTGCGAAGGGGAGAGCGCGGGCGGGCTTCCAACAATTTCGATAGTTCGGTCGCCCCGGTTATAGCGTAAGTGAGCGACCAGACGAGAGACTCGCTGCGAAGGGGAGAGCGCAGCGGGTCTCTTCTTACTAATGGGACCGCCCCGTATTGGCCGCAGCTGGGAACCCATCTCCCCTGTCACAGAAAGTGATGAAAAAAGGAGTGACCAGCCTTGTTCATAGAACCAGAAACTACAAGTAAATCGGCAATAATTGGAATTGTACCTATCATGGTGGTTAACCTAATCGGTTCTGGCTTGTCCAAAGGGTGCGGCTATCGATTCCTTACTAAGACAACATCCCACGCCCAGCTCCTGGTTGCGCATTATATTCTTGTCAACAGCTTTGCCCTCTGTAGTTACAAACCCGGTTCCGTCTCCAAAATTCAATAATTGGAATAGTATCTGAACTTTCTTCGGCGGTTGAATTTGTTCTCTTCGGATGTAGTCCTCCAGTCCGGCTATTTGGTGTGCCGGGATCTTAAAGACATAGGTCTCGCCCGGTTTAATGGAAATGTCTTCCGGCGTTACGGATGCCGTTATTTCAACTAATTCGCTTCTACCATAATGCAACGAAAACCCATACGGGTTCCCATCGGGCATCGTTATCTCAGGCAAAACCAATCCAAGGACCAAAAAATATATAGTCTTACTCCCGGTGTTTTTAACCTCGAGCTCAAAGTCACCAGCCCAGTGCTCGTTCTTTAATTCTTTGAATGCTCTCTCTTTTTCAGTCTTGATCTTGATCGTGATTGGTAGATGCTTTGGCACACGATCGTCTAGTTCTCGCTCTTGCGCCGATTGCGCTACGCTCGGTGGCAACGTAGCTCCAAGCACGCAGCCATGAAGAAAGAGCCCAAGCGCCAGTAGGTAAGGAACTTTCATGGCTCTAGTCTGCCGTCGGTTGAATCAAAAGGGCGATTCAGTTCGAGCTTGGTTTCATCTAGACCGCCTTTTGTCTTGGCTTTCGCCAATCGATACTTGACGGTATTTAACGCCAATCTGAAATCCATTTCGCCAGGCCCCTGACGGGACAGGATTTTCGGGTTTTATTTCATCTGACTTCGCTAAGGCTTCTTCTAGCCCCTTTTCTCCTGCGTTCGCCAGAGCCTCTTGAAACTTTTCAGTGCCAATCTATCTCACCGAGGCTTCGTGATATTTTGATTCGGTGATTCGACCGTAGTCGGGATGAAGATAAACCAGCCGGCCGCCCACGATTGTGGCGACCGCGGCGCCGGTCATTCTTCGTCCGTTGAATGGAGTGTTTCTACTCTTTGACTTCGAGCGCGAGACATCAAATACCCACTCGCACTCCGGATCGAGAATCGTGATGTCGGCATGGGCATTCTTCGCCAGTGTCCCGCGGTCACTTAGCGAAAATATTCTGGCGGGGTTTGTAGCACACATTTCAACCAGCCGTTCAAGACTGATCACTCCCCGGTGTACCAGCTCAAAAGCCAGACCCACTGCCGTCTCCAAGCCCGTGATTCCAAAAGGCGCCTCATCAAACTCCAGCGCTTTTTCGTCAGCGTGGTGAGGCGCGTGGTCAGTAGCAATCGCATCGATGGTGCCATCGCGCATGGCTTCCAATAGCGCTTCAACGTGTTCACGACTCCTCAGCGGCGGGCTCATTTTCATGTTTGTGTCGTAAGACTCCAGAGCTTCGTCAGTGAGCGTCCAATGATGTGGCGCAATTTCACAACTCACCGGAAAGCCCGTCTGCTTTGCCTGGCGCACAGCTTCGACGGCGCCGCGGGTTGAGACGTGCGCGAGATGAACGCGCGCTCCAGTCATCCGCGCAAGCAAACAGTCGCGAAGGGCATCGACTTCCTCAGCCGCGGCAGGCATGCCTCGAAGACCAAGAATCAGCGACCAGCGACCTTCGTGCATCACTCCACCCTTGCTCAAAGATGGATCCTGGCAATGGTCAACAACCGGTAGATCAAATCCGCGCGCATATTCCATCGCCCGCCTCATGATCCCCGCCGTGGGCACCGGTCGGCCGTCGTCTGACACCGCGACAATTCCGGCGGCTTTCATCTCGCCCATTTCCGCGAGCTCTTTCCCATTACTTCCTTTTGTGAGAGCGCCGATTGGAAAGACGTTGGCCATTTGGGCCCGTTCAGCCTGCTCGATAATGAACCTGGTAACGGCAGGATTGTCATTTACGGGATCTGTGTTCGGCATTGCACAGACGCTGGTCCAACCGCCTGCGACAGCCGCAGCAATTCCGGAAGCGATGGTTTCCTTGTATTCCTGACCCGGCTCCCGAAGATGCACATGAAGATCTATGAACCCCGGCGCAACGATCAATCCGGTAGCATCCAGAATGTGCGCGCCTTCGGGCATCGCCTCACCCCGGTCGAGCAAACCGATAACTCTTCCATCCTCTATCAGAAGGTTTTTTCCAGTGTTGACCTGCTGGGCCGGATCCACTAGATAACCGTTGGCGATCACAACCTTCATACTCTGCTTCCCCTGCGCTCACGTTTCTGCTTTCTGGGTTCGACCGGTGTTTCTGGCGACTCGGAGCGTGCGCCGCGCGAAAGCAGGTAGAGCACTGCCATACGCACCGCGAGTCCGTTAGTTACCTGATCGAGAATCAAAGAGTTGCCGCCGTCCGCAATCTCCGATGAGATTTCAATGCCTCGGTTGATCGGACCGGGGTGGAGAACAATCGCGCCCGGCGCCGCGTATTTCAAATGCTCCGAGCGCAGACCGTAGTGGACCGCATATTCGCGCATCGAAGGAAAGAAAGCGGCATCCTGTCGCTCGCGCTGTATGCGAAGAATGATCACGACGTCGGATCCCTCTATGGCATCCTCGATTCTCCCTTCGAGGCTCAGACCATTGTCCACCAGACCGGCAAATTCGGCTGGTACCAGAGTTCCCGGACCGGCCACACTTACCGAAGCTCCGAGGCGAGTCAGTAAGTAAATGTTGGAACGAGCCACCCGCGAGTGAAGAATGTCGCCGATGATCGCTATTTTCAGTCCTTCGATCCTATTCTTGTGTTCACGAATGGTAAGAGCATCGAGAAGAGCCTGTGTAGGGTGCTCGTGGGCCCCGTCTCCCGCATTAACGATCGGCGCCTTGCACATTCTGGCGAGATGATGGGGCGCACCGGCCATGGAGTGGCGGATGACGATGCAGTCAGGCGCCATCGCCTCGAGGTTGCGCGCGGTGTCGAGGAGGGTTTCACCCTTGCTGATACTCGAACTGGAAACGCTGACATTGACGGCGTCTGCGGATAACCGCTTGGCTGCAATTTCAAATGAGGTTCTAGTACGTGTGGAAGGTTCAAAAAAGAGGTTGATGACGGTGCGGCCGCGCAGGGTGGGGACTTTTTTGACTTCGCGGCGTGAAATATCGCGAAAGGTCTCGGCCGTATCGAGCAGATGCGTTATCTCTCCCGCCGACAACTCGCGAATGCCCAAAAGATCTTTTCGTTCGAAAGTGGTTTGCATCTAAATTGGTCATTGGTCAGTAGTCAGTGGTCCGTTGAACGTTTCCCTTTTCAGTTGACAAACTCACTACGGACCACTGACCACTGACTACCCAAAAAAAAGCGGCCTGCGCTGGCCGCTTCGTCAACCCGCCTCTGAAGACGGTCGCTCAACGATAGCGACCCCTTCTTCTTCGTCAAATTCCCTCAGCATTACCTTGATGATCTCGCTCTTCTTCGTGGGCACCAATTTGCCGATGTAATCCGCTTGAATCGGCACCTCGCGATGTTCCTTACCGCGATCGATTAGTACTGCCAATTGCACGCGGCGCGGGCGCCCAAAGTCAACCAGTTGATCCATGGCGGCCCGGATGGTGCGACCGGTATAGAGCACGTCGTCAATCAAAACTATATTGCGGTTGGCGATGTCACCGGGAAGGTCTGTGCGATTAACCACGGGCTTTGTTCCCACCATCGAGAGATCGTCGCGATACAGTGTTATGTCGAGCACTCCAACCGGTGGACGGTCCCCCTCCAGGTCGGCAATCTTATCGGCCATGCGCTCAGCCAAAGGCACGCCGCGCCTCCTAATGCCCACCAGATACAGGTCGCCGGCGCCGTGGTTTTCCTCGACAATCTCGGACGCCAGGCGCGCCAGCGCGCGATTGATGCGCGGGCCATCCATGATGCGGGCTTTCTCGACAAATTCCATTTGCCGGATACTAGCAAAGACATTGCCGATTGCCAATTGCCGATTGCCGATTGGAAGCATTGCCCGTTAAGAGCTTGAGTTATCTTTGCTGGGGTGACCAATGGGCAATCGGAAATGCCTTCAATCGGCAATCGGCAATCGGCAATTGGAAATCGGCAATGTTTCTGTTAGTCTCACCCGCGATAGTTCATGCTCTATCGTTCACTGCTGCGCCCGATACTCTTCCGCCTGCCTGCGGAAACGGCCCACGAACTGGCATTGCACTCCCTTTCATTTCCTCTCGCGCCATTCCTCGCCGGTAAAATCTCTCAATCTAATTCGAATAACCCCTCAGAGATCACCCGCGTTCAAAGCTTTGGCTTGAGCTTCAGGAATCCAGTGGGACTCGCCGCAGGCTTTGACAAAGACGGCATCGCCTTGCCAGCCCTCGCAGCCCTCGGATTCGGCTTGATAGAAGCAGGCACGGTAACCCACCGGCCGCAACCCGGCAACCAACGTCCTCGCCTGTTTCGTCTACCAGCGGACAAAGCGTTGATTAACCGTGCCGGATTCAACAATGACGGCGCGGCGGCCTTCGCCCGCCGAGTAGCTACCCAACGCCCTGATTGCATTCTTGGAGTCAGCATAGGCAAAAGCAGAGAGACTCCATTGGACGAGGCCGTTGAAGATTATCTGAAGAGCTTCGAGGCTGTCTTTCCAATCGCTGATTACGTCGCAGTCAACGTAAGTTCGCCTAACACGCCTCAACTGCGAGAACTCCAAAACGCCACCCAACTGGAAGGATTAATAGCCGCCTTAAATAGAAAGAATCAGGAACTGACTGCGCGAGCTGGTCGTCGCGCGACAATGCCACTCCTGGTCAAGCTGGCGCCGGATCTTGAAGAGTCTGACCTGGAAATGATTGTTGACGTCGTACAGCGGCAGAGTGTCTCAGGAATCATAGCTACCAACACAACTACTGATCGCAGTAACCTCCAAACTTCAGCCGCGAGAGTTAGATCGTATGGCGAGGGAGGCTTGAGCGGGGCGCCGTTGCGGGATCGTTCCACCAAAACGATCGCCTGCCTTTACAAGCTTACTCAGGGTTCAGTTCCACTGGTGGGAGTAGGAGGCATATTTACCGCTGCGGACGCCTGGGAAAAAATCTGCGCGGGCGCAAGTCTCGTCCAGATCTACACGGGCTTTATCTATGAGGGTCCGCGGATAGTACAAAGAATCAACCAGGGTCTGGTCGAGATTCTCAAAAGGGAAGGCTTCTCCTCGTTGCAGGAAGCAATAGGCTGTGGGGCATTCACGCAGCAGGAAATTTCACGAAATAAATAGAGAGGAACATTTCGTGTGAATTTGTTTTTCGGTTCGTGTGATTTGGTGGATGGATTTGTTCACTCGCAAAAAAACCTGCTCAAGAAAACAATTAACTGATAAGGAACTTATGGAAGCGAAAGATAAACTGTTTGTGGCCCTTGATGTG
The DNA here is from genome assembly GCA_035644135.1 of Pyrinomonadaceae bacterium. Classification (GTDB taxonomy): domain Bacteria; phylum Acidobacteriota; class Blastocatellia; order Pyrinomonadales; family Pyrinomonadaceae; genus PSRF01. The sequence continues at coordinate 129,469 of DASQPD010000179.1, read as the reverse complement.
GAAGGCGGAGATGAGGCGCTTAGACTGGTCACAACCCTCAGTGGCTACACGCGACGATTCAAGGTAGGCTCGCAACTCTTTACTGCCGCCGGCCCGGATGTTGTCCGGAAAATTGTGGCTGCAGGAGCTCAGGTATTCCTTGATCTTAAGTTTCACGACATTCCGACGACGGTGGCAGCCGCCGCCGCTGAGGCAACTCGCCTCGGTGTATTCATGTTCAATCTGCACGCTGCCGGTGGACGCGAAATGATCGTCAGAGCTGTTGAGTCAGCTTCAGAGGCGGCAATGAAGAGCGGCCAGGAGCCTCCACTCGTGCTTGGTGTTACTGTGCTCACTAGCACCGACAGCAGGACTCTACAGGAAACCGGGATCGCCAGATCGGTGGAAGAGCAGGTGCTTGGCTTAGCCAGGCTAAGCGCCGAGGCCGGTCTAAATGGAGTGGTCGCCTCTCCGCGCGAGGCACGATTGATTCGTGCCTCAATTGATCAGCCGGGATTCGTAATCGTGACTCCGGGGATTCGCCCAACTGAAGCATCCAAAGACGATCAAAAGCGCGTAATGACCCCGCTCGAGGCCATCAGGGCGGGCGCAGATTACCTTGTTGTCGGACGGCCAATCACCGCCGCAAGTGACCCTATCAGCGCCGTTCAGCAAATAATCAGTGAAATTGAAGGCTCTTTGGCCTGAAATGCGAACCAGAAGGAAGAGGAACCCCGGGGCGCAGGATGCGTGTACAATTCAGGGGATCCCTGTCTCGGGGATCTGTTTCTAAGGGGTACGGCGGGTACGCACCTGCCAAGGCTAGCGTCAGCGGTCAAGTCGCCTCGACCCCCCCGGACGAGCTTTTGAGTCAACCAAATAGGCCCAGGTTGACCTGTTTGCCCCATCTCGACTTTAAAACTATTATGCGAAGGTGAATCTCAGTTTGAAGCTGCTCCTCGTCCTTAGGTCAATTTTTTTAGCCCTCTTACTTTTCGGCCCGGTTTCCGCTCAGCGAAAAAGTGATGTAGCCTCAATTCCTTTCTCTCCCGCGCCGTACAGAGTCGGAGAGCGGCTGACCTATAACGTCTCGTTCTCAAATTTCATCAGTGTTGCACATGTCGAGCTTCGGGTAGTCGCTCGCGGAACATTCGCGGGCCGGGAGGGCATTCAACTTCACGCACACGTCGAAACAACCGGAGTTGTAAATGCGGCGTTATTCTCCATCAACAACGAATATGTCAGCTATGTCGACCCGGACAACGGACTGCCGTTTCGCACGCAACAGATCTTGCGCGAGCCGGCGCGTACTTCCGACACCTCAAACGATTTGAATCAAGGCGCAACAGCATCGTTTCCGATTAAGCAGAAAGAGGGTGGCTTTTCGGGTACATTTGATTTCGTCTCCGCTTTGTACAGACTACGTGCCTTGCCATTGAGCGAGGGCTCAGTCTATTCCCTCGCAGTCCGTGGTGAGAATGGCGAGGATTATCAGACTGAGCTTAAGGTAACTGGCAGACAGGCTATGAAAACGAGCGTGGGTTCATTCAGTGCGCTTGTATGCCAGATTCACGTGACGAATAACCAGCGGGCGGACAGCTACCGGTTGCGCATTTATTTTAGCGAGGATGAACGACACATTCCTGTTCTGATTACAGCCCACCATTCCGCTGGTGAGATACGGGCTGAACTTGCCGGCTCTGATTTTGTGGTGCCGCCACAGCACAGTCCGACGCCGGGCCCAACGCCCCCGGTGGCGGCCGCTGCGCCGACCCCAACGCCAGCAATTCCCCAACCGCCAGCAGAAAGTGGAGGACTCGAAAATCTTCCCTTTAAGGTCGGCGAGCAACTCAACTATCAGGTGTTTCTGGGCGGTGGTTCTACCCCGGTGGCTACAGCTTCATTCCAGGTGCGGGCACGTTCGCGCTACTTTGGCCGGGATGGTTTACTCTTTGTCGTCAGCGCGCAGACGACCGGCGCAGCGCAACGGCTGTTCTCAGCCAACGATCAAATCAGCACGTACGTAGATCCGAAGACTCTCCTTCCCTTCCGTGATGAGATGAGTTTGGCTGAGGGTACACGTCGTTTAAGTCAGACGCTTACGATCAACCAGGATTATGGCACCGCCACCACGAACCAGAACGAGCGCATTGAGATTCCAGTTGGTACACACGATTACATCTCCTTCGTCTATGCGGTACGCACTTTTTCCCTCGCCCCGCCAAAAAGAAACGCCGTGTCGATGCTCGTCAACAACCGGCCCAAGACGATTTTCATCAGCTCTCTGAAGCGAGAGGTAATTCAGATGGGATCGGAGAAGGTTCCCGCCATCGCTGTATCCCTCACGACAGACGATCCACAAAGCGATAAATTCGTTTTTCGCGCGTGGATAAGCGACGACATCCGCCGGTTGCCGCTGCGGTTCACGGCCCAAACCGAGCTTGGCCAGTTACGGGCTGATCTGGCAATCATCCCGGTCACCCCGCAATAACTGTTTGGTTGTAGGGGCTGAATCTGAAGCATCCCCATCTGCGAATTTCCGTATCTTGAGTAGCCCACCAGGATCCCCCGGGAACTGAAATTGAAATCTATTTTCATTTAGGCTATACTGCCCGCCGCGTCGGTGAAGCCGTCCCAAGCCCGGCGCGAGACTTTATCAGACCCGTTAAAACAGTTCGGTCCGCTCATGCTTAATTCTTTCATCATCATTCTTCGCGAGGGATTCGAGTCGTTCCTGTTGGTGGCAGTAATACTGACTTACTTGCGCCGCTCAGGCCAACAGTGGCTAAGCTCGGCCGTTTTCTCAGCAATATTCCTCGGCCTCTCCGCCAGCGCGGCCCTTGGCTACCTGCTTAAGTTTGGCGTGGGCGACACAACCCTGGAAGCAACTTTCGGCGCAACCGCAGGCGCCTATATCAGCCAGTTCTTGAATAATGAATCGCTCCGCGAAGGCGTTCTCGGCGTGGTGGCGATCATAATGGTAGGCAGCCTGGTGATTCATATGTGGCGCTCCGGACCGAGGATTCAACAGCGCATGCAACATCGGCTTGACGCTGTATCCTCTCGCGCCTCGCGGTTTACCGCCGTCGCTGGAGTTTTCCTCTTCACCTTTCTGATGATTACGCGCGAGGGAATGGAGACCGCGCTGCTGCTCATGCAGGTGCGTGATCCACAATTGTTGAGTGGAGCTGTTCTGGGGCTGGGCGCCGCAAGCTTTTTTGCCTGGGGTTGGATCCGCTTTGGCCACCTTATTAATGTAAGACGCTTTTTTCAGGTGACCGGAATCTTTTTGCTCCTTTTCATGATCCAGGTGGCCATCTATTCGTTCCATGAATTCTCTGAGGCAGGGCTATTGCCGAATAGTGAGGTGCTGCACGCTGCCACTGAAAAACTGTCGCCGGATGGTCTCTACGGCAAATGGTTTTCCGTCTTTATGGTTTCGTTCTGTGGTCTTTGGCTGTTAGGCGGGTGGGTGGTCGATCGCTTGCAGCACCGAACCGCTAGTAGCGCGCCGTTGGTTGAGGCTGGCCCGTAAGGAATATGCAGTAACCAAAAAGGGAGACAGTCAAGATCATCCTGTTGTGATCGCCGGCCTGATCGTTACAAATGCTTACTGCTCCTGCCTGCTCCCCCCTTCTTTTGACAGTTCCCTCTTCAAAAGTTTCCCCGTGGGACCCTTCGGTATCTCTTTGACCAACCGAACAGTTTTCGGGCACTTGTAATCCGCCAGCCGCTCGCGACAAAAAGCAAGCAACTCATCAGCAGTCACCTTGCCTGCCTCTTTGAGAACCACAAACGCTGCGACCTCTTCGCCATATAAGCGGTCTGGGACACCAATTGTTGCCGCAGCGATAACTGACGGGTGCTGATAAAGAACTTCATCAATTTCGCGCGGATAGATATTTTCACCACCGCGAATAATCATGTCCGATTTGCGATCGACTATATAAAAGAACCCGTCCTGGTCGCGATATCCAATGTCGCCGGTGTGGAACCAGCCATTGCGGAAAGCATCGGCAGTCGCCTTTTCGTCCTTGTAGTAGCCTTTGAGAACATTCTCCCCACGCAGCACTATCTCACCCAGCGATCCCTCAGGCACCTCATGGTTCTGTTCATCAACCACCATCATTTCATTTCCAATTGGCAATCCGCATGAGCCGGGACGCCGCCGTTCATCCGGTGGATTGAAAGTTGAACGACAGGTAGATTCAGAAAGCCCATACCCTTCAATCACCAGACAGTGGAACGTCTCCTCAAAACGCTTGATTACTTCCGCAGGGACCGGGGCCGAGCCGCACATTGCAAAACGCAACTGATCGGTCTTCAGTCCCGCCGGCACCCCATCAGGATACTTGCTGAGCAACATCGTCAGCATGGTCGCGACAGAACCAAACGACGTAACTTGATATTCCGAGATCGTCTCCCAAAAACGTGATGCTGAGAACTTGGGGCTGACGACGGTTGAGCCGCCCGCATACAATGCAGACATCGTCGTTACCGAGACGGCATTCATATGAAACAGGGGCATGATAGAAAGCAGACGATCGCGCTCAGAGAATCCCAGCCACTCACTAATCTGCCGGGCGTTGGCAATTACGTTGCCGTGGGTAAGCAGACAGCCTTTCGGTTTCCCCGTGGTCCCCGAAGTGTAGATGATGATTGCCTCATCAGTTCGATCAATCGGGATTGAGGGCGGCTCTTCACTAAAACCCTCGGTGACGAGCTCTTGTCGTTCGAATCCCACGACTGACTTAAGCGACGGCAGATGAGTTCTGATGCTCTCGATCACAGGCAGGAAGTCGCCGTGAACGAGCAAAGCTTTGGCCTCGGAGTTGGAAATCACATAAGCCAGTTCCTGAGGTTTCAAAAGCGAGTTGACCGGGCCGGCCAAAGCCCCGAGCTTCCAACAGGCGAAATAGGCGATGATGTATTCTGCGCTGTTTGGCAACAGCAGGCTCACAACGTCGCCCTTCCCGACACCGTGCGATGCAAGCATATTCGCTGCGCGATTCACCGCTTGGTCGAATTCCGCATAAGTAAACTGACGCCCGACTGGGTCAGAAAACAAGAAAGGCGACTCCGGCCGGTCGCCTACCCGCGCTGCCAGCAACTGCGGCAGATTTTCAGCTGAATTCCCGGCCGGTTCAGAGGTCATTTTGGTACCGATAAGGCCGTCTAAGTACGGGCCTCTCCGGTACGGTATATTACAGAGCTTTGCTTCAAAAGTCAGAAATCCCACCTTACGGCAGTGACTGTTGTGAAAACTCTGAGGATGCCTTGGAGCTTTGAAACCGAGGATTTGAATTGTCCAAATCCTAATCGACCGCCCTTGTGTGCCTTTTAAGGCGCCAGGCTACCGCAATCGGAATTGTTGTGCGTCACGAGCGAGTCAAACCGCTCCTGGTACTCGCGCGAAGTAATAAAAGCGCAGACCATGGCTCGGTAATTGTTGGGCTCACGATTGTTCAATACATCAAGCCAGAACTGATAACCACCCTCCTCAGGCTCACGTCGCAAGTAGTTGAAGTACTGTGCCAACACGAACGCACGGTTGTTTTCTGCCTGCTTGAACTCAGTATATTCAACCAGTTTCCTGAGTGTGCGCGCGCGACTGTCGACCCGATTGCCGCCTGCCTCGTATTCACTATTCAACTCGCTTCTCCGCGAGAACAGATCGACACCCGAGTTGTCCCTCACAGTTTGAAGCAGCGCGTCAACATAAGAGCTCATCTCAGTTGCCGCGGAATACTTGCTGGCATAATCGGAACGTTGCACAAACTTTTGCGAATAGGCATTTTTCTCCGACTCGAGATTGCTGCCAACTACCAACTGGCTCCAGTCAGTCATGAACTCTATGTATGTTGGCCGGCGACCGAGCGACGCCTTGAAGAGACGATATACATAGAAGCCCGTATCCTGGAACTCCTGTTCGATGAAAAACGCGGCGGACACTCCAACACGGCGGGCAAAGACACACGAGGAATCGTTTCCACACACACTGATCTCATTGGCCCAATAAGCCTGGCCGCCCGCATCTCCCTGGCGGTTCAGAAAATCGTGATAGTGTTGACAGATAAAATCCCCTGTATCGTCTATGACGTTGCTTGCCGGTGAAGCACTTTCGTTGTCATCGATCTGCAAGGTCGCCTGTGCCGGCTCGCCGATGATGCCGCCAGAAACATTTGTCAAGGTCAGAGTGGCGGTCTCTGTCCCCTCCAGGTAGCTGTCCTCGTTGATAATGATGTCGAAGCTCTTACTGACCTCGCCCGGATTGAAGACCAGCCGTCCAGCTGCAAACTCGTAATCGCCCTTCTGAGTTGCCGTCCCATCGATGACCGCATAATCAACAGAAGTCGTCCCGTTTATAAGACCCGTCCGCTGCACGGTGATAGTCGCCGTTGAACAACCTTCAGCAGCAGTGAAGGTCGTAGAGCCAAACCCCATTGCTGAAGCAGACGCCGGTGGCGTCGGACTTGGTGTTGGCGTCGGCGATGGCGCCGCATTGACTCGCACCAGCGTGATCGTCCCGTGTAGTTGGACCGTTGGCGACACGTCATAAGGAACAGCGTAAACAGTGTAGTCACCTGCCGATGCCAGAAACGAAACTGCCTCCGGATTATCGGTCGAAGCTGATTGCGCAATCCTCATCCCGGTTGGAGACTGTGGTTGGTAAACATAGAGATCGAAGTCCGAGGCTGTATTCCCCTGGGTGGTGGTCCCCGAGTCTGTCCAACCAACTACAGCGTTGGCCATATAGGTATTTGGATCATCCGGAGGAATCTCAATGCGCAAGGCAAATTGATCGCATGGAGTAGCCACACTGCAAACCGGCGGTGTATCGCCCGTCTTGCTCAGCGGATTCGATGTTGAGAAGGGACCACCTACATAAGTGATCGCCGGATTTGCAGGAGACAAGGTACCGGAATGGACTGTCGGGCCAGGTGTAGGTGAGCCGGCAGGTGTCGGCGAAGGAGATGGTGTTGGTGAACTAGTAGGGCTTGGCGAGGGAGATGGTGTGGGTGAGCTCGTAGGGCTTGGCGTCGGAGATGGTGTGGGTGAGCCGGTAGGGCTTGGCGTCGGAGATGGTGTAGGCGAGGGAGATGGTGTGGGTGAGCCGGTAGGGCTTGGCGTAGGAGATGGTGAAGCCCCTGTTATGACCGGCATGACTACCTGCGAATCGCATGGTTCGCTTCCAAGAGAGCCTGGACACGGTGATTGCGAATCGTAGTAGACGCGTGTGTTATTTTGCGCGTCAAGGAAGACTGGATCTACATGCAGGACCAGTTTGCTGTTGGCCGTAATCGTCGGAATGGTGACTGTCGCATTAACCAACTCGGGAAGGTTCGGCGTGTTTAGCGGTGTCAAGTTCGTCACTTGTTGTTCAAAGACCTTCGCCCCATCGGCCCACAGCCGGATGGTCCAATCAGCCGGTGAAAATGGATTCTGACCGCAGGCACCACATGATGCCCACCAATGAATCGTCATATCGCCGCCTATTGTAGTTGGCGAAGACAGATTCCAGATCCAATTCGGATCTATGATGTTTTGATCCGTGGCGCCATTGAGCTCAGGATCTGGGATGTTCCAGTGGGCTGCAACCAATGTTCCCAAAGTTGCTTTTGGAAGTAAGAACGGACCGCCGCACAAGGCGCCATCGGCGTTTCCAATCCCAGAACAACTCCCGTCATCAGTAGGATTGCCGTGGAAGTGTAGAACGGTCGGCGTTACTGTGGCGGCATTGAGCGAGCTGCCGCGAACTCTCTGATCAGTCAGCGAAGGAGCCGACTCAAATGTTCGCATCGCACTCGAGTCAAACGGGATTACGATACAGGCAATCCCCACAAGGATCATCGTAATGAACACTAAACGATCAAGTTTACTGACGATGCATCGAACCTTCTGCATGGCGGTCCTCCTCGGCTGCAAGTCGCTATGACGAGTGTCGTGCGTGGTGGATTGAACTTCGAAGTCCAACACGCGCTTGAAATCCCCCGACAAGAGTCGTATCGGAGAGATGCCTCCGGGTTGTCAGGGAATGTTGGGGGGGGCGATAACTCTCACGCGGCCAAAAGGCCTCGAGGTATGGCCGGCGGCGGAACCAATGCTTCTGCACTTTGGCGCCTGAGTTTGTGACGATCGATCATCCGGGCGAGGGTTTTGCGATCGACCTCGAGAATTCTGGATGCCGCCTGCTTGTTCCAATTGGTGTGTCTGAGTACTTCCGAGACGTAGTTAGCTTGAGCTGCTGCGAGTGTGCGCCATTTGTTGATGCTGCGAGGCACGTCCGATCGTTCTGCCGATGCGATCTCTTCCGCTTGCCGCTGGCCATAATCCCGAATACGGTCCGGCAAATCCTGCGCAGTAATCACGTCACCGCACATTGCCACAGCTCTGATGATCGCGTGTCGCAATTCACGGATATTTCCTGGCCATGGATATCGCGTGAGAACGTCGACGACCTCCGGCGAGAAGCCCAGCGGCCTTTTGCCGGAGTAAGCTTTAATTGCAAAGGATTCGGCCAGGAGCAGAATGTCTTCATGGCGAGCGCGCAGCGGCGGCAAGTTTATCTGCACGGCATTTAGGCGATAAAACAGATCCTGGCGAAATCTACCGGCTTCCACTTCACGCTCGATATCCCGATTGCTCGCGGCGATCACCCTGACATCCAGGCTGCGAGTTCGATTTGATCCGATGCTGCGAATCTCGCCCTGCTGGATCGTACGCAGGAGCTTGACCTGAAAAGCCAGAGATGTCTCGGTAATCTCGTCCAGAAATATGGTTCCGCCCGCTGCTTCCTCCCACAATCCTTGCCGGTCTCGATCTGCGCCAGTAAAAGACCCTTTCACGTGCCCAAACAATTCAGATTCGATCAACTCAGAAGGTATGGCGCCGCAGTTGACAGCCACGAATGGGTGGTTTGAACGGCCGCTCTGTTTATGTAGGGCCGAAGCTACCAGTTCTTTTCCGGTACCCGACTCTCCGGTCAGAAGAACCGGCAGATCGGTTTCGGCAACGCGTCCTACCTGGTTCATCATGTCGAGGAAACCTTTGCTGCGCCCGATCAGGACCGCATCCGAGCAGTTCAGCACGGGTAGTGGCTTGGTGATCATGTTTCATCGCCTCCAATTGTTCTGCTAATCCCCCTGGCAAACCTCGGCTCGAATAGCCGGGCGTGGTTTTAGTTCAATGTGAAATTGACTCGGCGACCCGGCTTCCATCAACCAGTGTGTGCAGAAGATTTTGTAACTGAGTTATGGAGAATGGCTCAGGCACAAGCACCGCGGCGCCCGCAGCGAAGGCTTCGCATGAGAGTCGGGCGCTGCTCGCACGAGTCATCATTATCACCGGAATGTCTTTCAGATCTTCGTCGCTCTTCATGTACCTGACGATATCCGGGCCCGAAGCGTCGGGTAAGAGACCTTCAAGTATGGCAGCCGTTATGTGGCCTCCATACTGAAGTGCCTGGCGCGCTTCGCGACCATCTCGGGCCACGATGACCTTAAACCCCTCATCTTCGATGATGTTCGACACCAATCGCAGATTCGACGCATCTGAATCGGCAATGAGAACGGTCGGAGGAGCCTTGAAACTCTTTAGCTGAAAGTTGACCAGGTTTGGCATCAACGAGTAATCAGTTGACATTTTGCGTGGTGCTGTAGCGCTCATGTTATTTGATCTCCTTAACCACAAGAATAATGATCCATGCCCCATCAAACTGCTTGAAGCAAAGGTGAACGAGAAGTACTCGCACTAAGAGTATGGAGCGAGCTGGCGAGTTCCGGTCTCGAATGTTTTGCCAACGACACAAGGGCAGATTGCCATTTCATTGTGCTGGCCATGAGATTTCCGGCAGCCTTAGCTCCAACGGGCTTGGAAAACAGATATCCCTGACCCGCGTCACAATTCAACAGGCGCAGTTCCGCGAGTTGCTGCAAAGTCTCAACTCCTTCTGCGACCACAGTCATACCGAGCCGTTGCGCCAGCGCCACAATGCTTCTAATGATTTCGGTGTTCTCATCGTTCTTCACGATGCGATTGACAAACGATTGGTCGATTTTCAAATTGTTTATCGGCAACCGGTGAAGGTAACTCAATGACGAGTAGCCAGTGCCAAAATCATCAATGCTTAACTCGACGCCCAGCGCTCTCAGCTGTTGAAGCATGCCGGCTGAGGTCTCGATGTTGTCCATCAACACACTCTCGGTTATCTCAAGCTTCAGCATGCCCGGAGCGAGAGATGCTTCCTGCAGTGCAGCCAGGATTTCATCGATAAGGTCTGGCCGCATGAATTGTTTAGCGGAAAGATTCACACTCATAGTGATGTAGCGATGGAATGGGTACTGCTCATGCCACTGCCGCAATTGATGACAGGCTTCGCGAAGAACCCATCGAGCGATGTGATTGATTGCTCCAGTGCCTTCGGCCATGTGAATGAAATCCACCGGAAAGATGATTCCTCGCTGGGGATGTTTCCAACGAACCAGGGCTTCAAATCCGATCAGCCTTCCATCCTGGAGCGTAACGATGGGCTGGTAAAACAGCAGCAATTGCCGCCTATCAACGGCATTCGACAAATCATTCTGCATATGACTCAGACTCGCGGAATGGCCACGTCCGTCGAAAACCTCGTAGCGAGCTTTTCCGGCGGCTTTGGCCTGGTACATCGCTGAGTCTGCATCGCGGACAACCTCTTCTGGCCGGGCGTAGTTGGAAATGCCGGAGGCGATGCCGATGCTGGCTGTCACCGATGCCTGGCTATTGCCGAGCTTGATCGGTTGGGCCAACTCTTGCTGAAGGCGTTCAACAATACGAATGGTCTCCTTTTGATCTTCGAGGTCTTCCAGGATGATAGTGAATTCATCTCCGCCAAGCCGCGCAATTGTATCTGTCATGCGCAAACATGCTCTTAGTCTTCGCGCGATCTCGATAAGCAACTGGTCGCCTACCATGTGCCCCAGGTTGTCATTAATCTCCTTGAAGCCGTCCAGGTCGAGAAACAGCACCGCAAATTCACCGGGCCGGCGTCTGGCTCGTTCGATAGCCACAGTCAGGCGGTCCAGGAACAAAGCACGATTTGGCAAACCGGTAAGCGCATCGTGAAAAACGTCATGGACCAGTTTTTCTTCTGCCAGTTTGCGTTCGGTTATATCCTGGACCTGAAAAACAAAACGAGCAGGTTCGACTTGGGAGTTAGGGACAAGAGAGGCATTAAGCAAGACCCAAACACTGTGACCGTCTTTGTGAAGGTACCGCTGCTCGATCTGATAGGATGAAGCCTTGCCGTTAAGCAGCTTCTTCATGTTGGTAACTACCGCTCGAACATCATCTGGGTGGGTAATGTCTCCAATTGGCTTGTTGAGCAGTTCCAGCTCAGTGTAGCCAAGTTTCCCGCACATCGACGGATTGACGTTCAGCCAACGGCCGTCGGAGCTGACCAGGGCCATGCCAGCGGCGTGATAAAAGACGTCGCGAAAAAGACTCAATTCTTCGGGAATGCTCTCGGCAGCGCCATTCTGGCCGGCTCGTGCGGCCCGAGATCCTGCCCAGAGCTTTAAGATCCATGAGGGGAAATAGCTGGCCCAGTTGCGCGAGGCACCAGCGTGAATTCCAAGCCGATGTTCTCCGGCAGCAACATCGGTGTTGATATAGTGTGAATGTTTCAAGTTCAAATCTCCTTCAGAAGATTCGGCGCCAGATATGCTCGCGCGACGCTGCTCTAAGCCGGTGTTCGTAAATCTGATTCGTTGGCAACGCAAGCATTTACGTTATCGCTTTTTTGCAGCCGGTTGTATATCGGGAGAGGAGAGAGCCTCTGTCGGGAATTACCCGACAAAGAAAGGACCACTCATAACTGTAGGGGCCTCCCTCCGTGGGGCGCCCTCTTTCCATGCGACTCGGGGCGCCCACGGAGGGCCGCCCCTACATACTTTGTTTATCTGGATGGGAGTTCTGGATGAGGTCTTTCAGGTGGTGTGAGGAGTGAGGATTCTCATCTCATGCCGGCCTTCAGATTAAGGGACCACAGCTCAGGTGATACTTCGTCGATTTTGAAGCGACGTGAGTATCGATCCATGAGTCACCGGGAAGAAAGTTGAGCCTTTAAGCAGCGCGTTGCTGGCTGAGCTTGAAAAGTTCGCGAACCGTCGGTGCCCAGGACTTTATTAGCCCGAACGTCTGGTCGTCCTCAATCTTCGGCGTATGCTTGGAGAGGAATTGCATCTCCGCGCCACAGAAATCGCAGTTGCGCAGGTGCGATTCGATCGTTGGTCCTAGCAACAAAGATTGAAACGAGCCTTCAACGTACGAAAGAATCGTCTCAGAAGGAGGGCAAGTTCTTCGTTTTCCAAATGCAATCATTTTTCACCTCCTGCAGGTTCTGAGTGCCGAGAATCGGCAACCCAGGTTTTACGTGTGCCACGGCCATCTGTTATTGGCCACGGTGACTTCTCACTACGGTTTAAGAATGCCGACTAAGTGAACCAATACCATAACCCTAACGCAGCCGAGGCTAGCGAAAGCAGCAAGGCAGCCTTTCCCATTGCTCGCTGCCGAGGGTTGGATTCGTCGCTCCAATCGCTAATACTGTAGTGCCTCATACTTGAAACTCCCTTACCTATAGTAAAGAGCATATAACCGCCTCGTTTTTTGGAATATCAGGGAAATGTGAACCTTCTGTCGGGAACTTCCCGATCTGGGAATCGTCGAATACCCGATCATGTCGGACATTTGGTTGCGCGTTTTTCTTCTCAATTCAGGCAGCGGCTGTCAGGAATTTCTTCGGGTCCCGCTTGAGGTGCAGCATCTCTCGAAGCCCATTCCAATGGTTTGAGGTGAACTGGCCGCGAACAAGCAATTCTTCGAATTCTTCACGCGGTAAAGGTTTGCTGAACAAGTAACCCTGAATCTCGTCACATCTGAGCAGGTGCAGGAACTTCAGTTGGTCTCTTTGCTCCACTCCTTCGGCGACTACCTTCAGTCTCAAATTATGCGCCAGGGTAATGATCGCCATTACGAGCGCGGCGTCATCAGGGTCAATCGTCGCGTCGCTGACGAATGAGCGATCAATTTTCAGTGTGTCGAGGGGCAGGCTCTTTAGATAACCTAAGGATGAAAATCCGGTGCCGAAGTCATCGACCGAGATGCTCACTCCGATGTTCTTTAACGAGTTAAGCGTGTTTACGGCTATACCTGGATTGGTCATGATCGAGCCCTCTGTCAGCTCCAGTTCAAGGTATCGTGGATCCACTCCTACCTCTTTGAGCATGGCGTCAACTGACGCGAAAAAACCTGGTTGCTGAAACTGGCGGGCTGACACATTCGAAGACATGGACAACGGAAATTCGCTGACGTTCTGCCATTGTTTGAGCTGCTCACAGGCTTTGCGCAATACCCAATCATCGATCGAGACGATTAAGCCCGTATCTTCCGCAATCGGAATAAACTCTGCTGGAGGGACCAGCCGTCCATCCGGATGATTCCAGCGCACAAGAGCCTCGGCGCCGGCAATTCGCCCGGCGCTAATATCGATCTTGGGCTGATAGTGGATCACGAACTCCTGCCGCTCAATTGCTCGTCGCAGACTGTTCTCCACAGTCAGACGCATCAGCGCCTGGGAATTCATTCCCACGGTGTAAAACTCATGGAAATTTCCACCATGCTCTTTTGCTTTGCAGAGTGCCACGCTGGCGTTTTTCATCAGCCGCTCTTCATCCCATCCATCAAAGGGGTAAAGGGATACTCCGATGCTGGAGGTGACGTAGAACTCCTGTTTGGACAGCTGAAATGGTCCTTCGAGTTTCGATTGGATCTTCCTGACGATTTCAAATGCGCCGTCCGTATCACTAAGCTGAGTAAAGAGAAACGCGAACTCGTCGCTTCCCCAATATCCAAGCGTGTCGCCCTCTCGTATGTGGTTTCTGAGGCGTTCAGCGATCTGGCAAATTAGCTGATCAGTTATTCCTGGACCGACGGTGTCGTTAATGGTCTTGAAGCGGTCGATCGATAGAAACAGAACCGCAAGAACTTGATTATCACGCTGCGCCAGACTCATCGCCTGTCCGAGACGATCTTTAAAGAGGGCTCGGTTGGGCAATTCAGTTAGCAAATCGTGATAGGCAAGATAATTGAGGCGTTCTTCGGCCCGGTTTCTTTGGGCAATTTGTTCTTCAAGTTCTTCGGTCGTATGGCGCAGCGCCGCAGTGCGTTGTTGAACCTCTTTTTCGAGCTCAGTTTCATAGTGCCGTTTCGCAACGCGAAGTGCATAGTGGTCCACCGCGCGCTTGACAGCAGTCTCGACTTGCCGCAGGTCGAAGGGTTTCATCAGGTAGTCAAAGGCACCAACCCGCATAGCATTGATTGCAGCCTCAATCGTTTGTGCTGCACTCATCATAATCACAACAGTGTCCGGTGCCAGCGACGCGATCTGCGGCACCATCTCAAGCCCGCTGATGCCCTCCATATTGACATCGCTGATAACGATGGAAAACTGGTTTGTGCGAATTAGATCTAACCCCTCTTCGGCGGAAAACGAGGCTTGACAAGCGTATTCGTCACGCAGAATTTCACAAAGGATGTTGGTGATCTGCGGCTCATCATCGATGATTAGGATGCGCTCTTTGTTTAGAGATTTTTCAGTCATAGATGTTCTCATAGAGAAGCTAATCCGCTCGATCGGTTGCCACCATCGAGCACTTCCCGGACTTTGCAAGCCAGCGCGTATGACGAAAAGGGCTTTTGAATGAATGACGTGTCCGAATCCAGAACGCCGTGACGGACGATGGCGTCATTTGTGTAGCCAGACATATAAAGCACCTTTGCATCTGGTCTAAGGAGGGCCGTTCGATTCACGAGCTCGCGTCCATTCATTTCCGGCATGACGACGTCCGTAAGAATCAAGTCCACTGCCGTTTTGTCTTCTTCCAGAATTTTCAGAGCCTCCAGCCCGTTTGAAGCGACGAGAATTTTGTAGCCTTGTTCGCCAAGTAGCTCGAATGCCATTCGCCGGATCTGAGGCTCATCTTCGATCAACAAGATGGTCTCGTTTCCACCGGGAGCTTCCGCCTGCTGCAAGTCATCCTCCAGGGTCGACGGGCTTTTATGAGGTCTCACCCTTGGTAAATAAACCTTGAATACCGCTCCGTGACTTGGCTCGCTGTAAACCCAGATGTTGCCGCCGCTCTGTTTCACGATTCCGTAAACGGTCGAGAGACCGAGACCTGTGCCTTTGCCATCCTCCTTTGTCGTAAAGAAAGGTTCGAAAATGTGTTTCCTGGTTTCAGCGTCCATTCCCACGCCGTTGTCACTTACCGCCAGCATTACGTACGGGCCGGGCTGAACTGAGGTGTGCACGTCCGCGTAGTTACGATCAAGCTCGAGCGATGCGGTTTCAATAGTTATCTTACCCCCGTCGGGCAGGGCATCGCGCGCGTTGACAACAAGGTTCATCAATACCTGCTCGAGCTGGCCTGGGTCCGCGTTAATCTCCGTCGGATCATCAGTCAGTTTTGTCACCAATTCGATGTCCTCGTTGATTAGCCGGCGCAGCATTCTGCCCATGTCGGTGACCAGTGTATTGAGATTGAACAGTTTGGGCTGAAGAACCTGCTTACGACTGAATGCCAAAAGCTGGCGAGTCAAGGTGGATGCCCTTTCAGCGGCTCGCCTTATCTCTTCGACCCCCAATCGATTTGGATCATTCTCAGGGAGCCGGCGGACGAGGATATCGCTGTAGCCGGTGATAACGGTGAGCAGGTTGTTGAAGTCGTGGGCCACACCGCCAGCCAATTGGCCGACAGCTTCCAGCTTCTGCGATTGCCTGAGTTGCTCCTCACTTTGCCGCAGCGCTTTTTCGGCTTGTTTTCGTTCCGTAAGGTCGCGGGAGACGAGTACCGCCCGCTGCAGACCGCCTTGAACGTCGCCAATCCAATTCCCGACGGTCTCAAAAACTTTCCAGGAGCCCTCGCGATGTTTGAACCTCAACTCCACTCTTTCAGGCGTCCCGGTTGTCAGCGATTGCGTCCGTTTTCTGTCAACTTCCTGCCAATCTTCCGGATGGATAAGTGAAAACCAGCTCTGACCCAGCAAGTCCTGCGGATCATATCCGAGCACTTCTTTGTATGATGGACTCACATACTCGTAATTGCCGTTCCAGTTGAGCATGCAGATTAAATCGCTCGTGTTCTCTGTGATCAGCCTGTAGAGTTCTTCGCTCCGGTGCAAAGCCGCCTCAGCTTTAAGCTTCTCCCTCTCCGTCTGCGCTCGCTCCAGCGCGTTTAATACTGCCGAAGGAAGTCGCTTGAGGCCCGTTTTTAGAACATAGTCGTGTGCTCCTTCTTTCATGCATTGCGCGGCAACCTCGTCGGTCAACGAGCCAGTGACGAGGATGAATGGTGCTGCTATTTGGCGTTCTTTGAGTAAGCGCAGCGCTTCAGGACCGCTGAATCCGGGCAAGCTGTAGTCCGAAAGAACGACATCGGGCTCAAACTCTGTCAGCGCATTGACAAAGGCTTCTTTGCTGTCAACGCGCCTGGGAGTGAACGGAATCTTTGTTTCGCGCAGTTCTCGTTCGATCAGCTCGGCGTCTGCCGGTGAATCTTCGAGGATGAGTATGAGAGTGCTTTTGTTCACAGGATTTCCCTTCTGCTCAAGCGCGTCAGGTTTCAAGCGAGATCTATTACGTCAGCGGGGCGTCTCATTGAGCAGCAACCAATAGAATCCGAGGTTCGCAACCGCTCGGACGAAATCATCGAACTCTACCGGCTTAACTACATAGCCATTAACGCCGAGCTCGTAACAAACCGTGAGATCTCGATCTTCCTGCGAAGATGTCATGACCACAACTGGAAGCATTTTTGTGCGATCATCGGATTTAATCCGGCGCAGGACTTCAATGCCGTCAATCTTTGGCAGTTTAAGATCCAAAAGCACAACCTTGGGACCATTTTGAATCCTGCGGTTGTCATAAGCGCCCTGGGCAAAGATAAAGTCGATCGCCTCCGCGCCGTCCTTAACGTGGAATAGCCGGTTAGCTAGATTGTTTTTTTGTAAGGCTCTTTGTGTAAGCTCGGCATCGTTGGAGTTGTCCTCAACCAGTAAGACCTCGACCTCATCCATTCCTTGAAAGTTGCCCATGACTATTCCCCTCCTTTGGCAGGGTGAAGTAGAAGGTCGCACCGTCGTTGACCTTTCCTTCGGCCCATACTTTTCCGCCGTGCCGGTGAATGATCCGCTGAACAATGGCTAGTCCAACTCCGGTCCCTTCAAACTCCTCCGGATGATGTAATCGCTGAAACACCCCAAAGAGTTTGTCTGCGTACTGCATGTCAAAACCGGCCCCGTTGTCTTTGACGAAGTACAGATTGCTTCCATTTTTAGAGCCTCCGCCAATCTCTATTATCGGCTGTTGTTTTATGCGCGAGTACTTTGCGGCGTTAGAAAGAAGATTGACGAACACCTGCCGCAATAGGGCGGGATCGCCGAGAGCCGGCGGGATACTTTCAATTTCAAGTCGAGAACGGCATGCAGGATCTGCCGAGTGGAGTTCTGCAAAGACCGACTTTGCGAGGTCAGCCATGTCGATTTGAGCGGGCTGTATCTCTTTGCGTCCGAGCCGGGAAAATGCCAGCAGATCATCAATGAGCTGTCCCATGTTCTGTGCATTCTTTCGCACGACTTCGAGCAGACGGTTTCCGTTCTCATCGAGCTTGCCGGAATACTCGTCCTGAAGAATTCGCGAGAATCCATCGATAGCGCGCAGCGGTGCTCGCAAGTCGTGCGAAACTGAGTAGGAAAAGGCCTCCAGCTCTCTGTTTGCGGCCTCCAGCTGGGCGGCTCTTTTCTCAAGATCGTTGTTGAGTTCGCTGATAGCCGCTTCGGCCTCCTTCCGGCCGGTGATATCGCGAGCCATGGCGTGGATTGTCTGGTCGACTTCCGACCACCAGGCAGACCACAGCATGTTGACGGTGGATCCGTCTTTCCTGACGTAACGGTTTTCAAAATCCGTCACGGGCTTACCGTGGGCGATTTCTGCAGCGTTCTGTTCGGATCTCGAAATATCATCGGGAACCAGAAACTCGGTGTAGTTTCGGCCTATCAATTCCTCAGGGAGATAACCCCACACCTTGAGACTTGACGGGCTTACCGTGAGGAATTTTCCCTCAGCGTCGGTGGAGCAGATCACGTCAAGCGCATTTTCAAAGACGCCCCGTTCTCTTCGCGCGGCATCCTGCAAGGCGGCCGCCATTTTGCGGAAGACTCGATCGAGCTGAGCGATCTCATCTGCGCCTTTGAGCGGTGGATTGATAGCCTTCCGGCCTTTTGCCAGGGCCTTCGCATTTTCGGTTAGTGCGCCGATTTGTTTGCTAATGCCGCCACCAAACATCAAGGCGAGCGTCACGGTAAAAAAAAGGAAAACTACGCCGGCCATCACAAACAGCCGGTGGAACTGTTGCCAGGAAGTGCGAGCAGCTGCCGCTCGGATTCCGTCAAGGCGGTGCTGCTCCTGCAAGAACTCTTCTCGGATGCGACGAAAGTCCTCCATAATCCGCAGTCCATTTCCGGTTCGTATTCGCTCAACTGCCTGTGCCTGAGAGCCGGAGTGCATGAGCGAATAAGTGCCCTCCAACCAGGCAATCTTTTCCAAAGCCTTTGCACGAAGCGAGAGAGCTCTAACTTCCTGGGCCGGATTATCTTTCGAGGAGTTTTGAAGTGAAGCCAGTCGCTTTGGAAGTTCCTGACGAATACCGTCGAAAACACGGGCGAATTTCGGGTCGCCGGTTGCGACATAGCCACGGACGCTGGATTCAGCATCCGCCAAATCAGCCGAAATCGCTGAGGTCTCGGTAATCGCTGCTCTCGAGCGAAGATAGGAGTCTTGTGCCTGTTCGCTACTGCGACTGAGCCGGATTAAGAACACTGCAAAAAGAAGCATGAAGACTATTGGTACGGAGACCAGAATCAGACTCATTCGCCGAATACGTGAGTGTACAAGACCGTTTAGAGTCGCAACCAAAGCTCCCAGGCGATTGGATGGTGACTCGGCACGCAACCCGGGATTTTGCTCACTCTGCTGTTGAGGCGAATCAGATTGATTTCTCATGCGTGTGTCTCTGCTGGTCTATGCCGTAGAAAGCGAGGAAGGGCCCTGGTAACTTATCGTCAAGGCAAAGGAGTTGCTAGTCGGAAAGAAAAGAAGCGTGTCAGGGAGATCCCCGACTTACTCGCTGTCGGTTGGCCACTGGCCTCGTCTTTAGCTCCTAAGATCCAAGCTCGCTTTTGACTGTCGGATTTGTTTCTTGCAGGCGCAACGGTCCTAAGCCCCAACGTGTGGCCAAGTTCATGAGCAATGAATCTCCTGGTTGGATTGGCAGTCGCGTCTGCTAAGGAATCAAGAAAGCGCTCTGATTGACTGGCTATGAACAGTTCGCGCTCGCAAACGACCGGTGGCTCCACATCTGAAGCTCGAGCACCCAGGGGCTGAGGGTTGCGGTCGACCCTGGCAACACCGGAGCGGTGTTGGGCGCTGGTGGTAATTGAGGCCGCCATCACAATAACGATCAGGCATGTTGTGTAGTACCTCATGAAATCGACATAAAGGACGATTCTCAGAGTTGAGGGTAAGGAGAGAAGTTATCAATGGAGGCGTCCGGTTCCGGGCATTATCGTTCCCTGGCTCCGAGTTGCCGCCTGCGCTGCTCCTTGCCCATCATAGGGCTCGATCCTTCAAGTAGCTTTCATTCTCTGATCGCTAACAACTTCCGTGTATCGGGAAGGAGTGCCAGCTTCGTCGGGAGCTTAACCTACAGTGAGAGGACGCGCGAAAAGCTTCAATTAACTATCCTGCATCCATCCCTGTCTTACGGCATAACGGACAATAGCAGTGCGGCTGTGAAGGTCCAACTTTTCCGCAAAGCGGGCCTTATACGTCTCGACAGTCTTGACGCTGATCGCGAGATCATTGGCAATCTCCTTGTTGCTATAGCCCCAGGCTATCAGCCGCAGCACCTCCGCTTCTCGATCGCTCAACTCGTCGGTCGGCGTTCCTCTCCCGCCTCCTGGTTGGCGAATGAAACTTCCAAGTACCTTTCCCGCCAGAGTTGGATCGATGTAAATAGCGCCCTTGGCAACGATTCGGATGGCTTGAATCAGTTCGTCAATCGCCGCTCTTTTAAGCAGGAAACCCGAGGCGCCCGCTCCCATCAGATGGCGAAGGTAGGCTTTGTCCTCGTAGGCAGTAAGCGCCAGCACCTTGATTTCAGGGCATATCTGCTTCAGACGCTGAGTGGCCTGGGCGCCATTCATCTCCGGCATTGAGACATCCATGACCACAACGTCAGGCTGAAGCTCCCTTGTTTTCTGCAATGCGATCCGACCGTTCTCTGCCTCGGCAATGACTTTCATGTCGGGCTGCGCGTTCACGAGCGCTTTCAATCCGTCTCTTAGCACTGCATGGTCATCGGCGATAAGGATGCGTAGATCGTCCATCGGGTACGAACCTCCTCGGGGAAAGGCGAGTTTTGAAAATCTCGCCCGTAGAGTTTCGGCCGCACCCGCGATTGTTTTATGGCCTGGTCAGGCCTTATGTGTTTTGAGTGATCCGAGAAATCCCAGGTTGTGACTTGTTAAGGCACTGGTAGACTGGGAATTATGTGAAAAGTCGGTAGTGGACCAGTCTGACATCCGTCAGGCTTTCGCCTGGCATTTCGCTCGTTGTAAGCTCGAGTAAAGACGTCTATTTCCAAACTGCCCCACCACCGAAGAATGAAACTTCCAAAGCTTTTGCTTTCACGCGGTGTCTCGCCCACCGCCAGCTTCTGTTGACATTTATCGCTTACCAGCAAGGAATCGGGCTATCAGGAAAATTGCGGGAGGTGTAGGGGAATTCCCTGTAAGGAAACGCCTGAGGGAGGATCTCAGGTATCCTGAAGCCACCCCTGGAGGACGGCATAACGCACGATATCCGTACGACTCTTGAGTTCCAGTTTTTCCATAAGGTTGGATCTGTGCGATTCGACGGTCTTGACGCTGATGTTTAATTGACCACCAATTTCTTTGTTGCTGTAACCCTGAGCGATCAGGCGCAACACTCCTTCCTCGCGCTCTGTCAACTCTCTGGGCCGCATTTCGCCCCTCAGCAGCTGTCTGCGAACATAACCGCTTGCAACCTTTTGGGCCATTTCCTGGTCCAGGTAGGTTTCGCCGGTGGACACTAATCGGATTGCCTCGATTAACTCTTCGGATGCAGACAGCTTGAGCACGTAGCCTGAGGCCCCTACCTTCAACAGTTGATCCAGATATGCTTTGTCCTTGTAGGCGGTCAGGACCAACACTTTTATCTCAGGACACTCACGTTTCAGTATCTCTGTTGCCTGCACGCCGTTCTGTTCCGGCATCGATATATCCATGACCACCACATCCGGCCGGAGCTGCCTTGCTTTTTGCCACGCCTCTCGGCCGTTGTCCGCTTCCCCAATAACTTCCATGTCAGGTTGGGTGTTAACCAAAGCCTTAAGACCGTCACGCAGAACGGCGTGATCGTCGGCGAGAAGCACGGTTATTTTTTTCACTTTTAGCCCTCAACCATGATATTGGCGAGCACGGTTGTCCCTACTGTTGGTGTCGATTCGACATCTAACAATCCACCGAGGAGGGCAACCCGCTCCTGCATCCCAAGCAATCCTAATCTGCGCTCTTTGGCGGGTGCTTTCATCATTGCTTCAGCATCAAAACCGCAGCCGTCATCCTCGACAATCACGCGCAGGCGATTGCCGCGATACTCCACGATGACACTCACGTTTGTCGCCTGCGCGTGCTTCAGGACGTTTGTTAGTGCTTCCTGCACAAGTCGGTAAACTGCAGTTTCGATGTGCGCGGGCAGGCGCTCTTTGATTAAACCGTTACTATGAAAATCAGCCTGCACGCCGGATCGCTCGGACCACTCCTCGACGTAGTTTGAAAGTGCCGTGTGTAACCCGAGGTCATCGAGGGCTGAGGGTCTTAAGTCTCTTGCCAGAGAGTGCGTTTCCTGCGCCAGTTGGCTGGTAAGTGTCTGTAACTGCTGAAGACGATCCCGCCCCGAGGAAGGAAACTCGCCAGAGTCAGTTAGAGACTTGAGGCCGAGCATCAGCGCCGCGAGTGACTGGCCCATATGGTCATGCAGTTCGCGAGAAAGACGGCGCCTTTCGTCCTCCTGGGCGGTAACCAATCTTCGCTGAAGCTGCTTGCGTGCTTCTTCTGCCTGCTTTCGGTCTGTAACGTCGGATATTAGGCCGCGTGTTCCTACGAAACGCTCGTCGCGAAAAAGCGGTTGGCTGGATTTTCGAAGCCAGCGTATTTGACCGGCTTTGTCCAAAATGCGGAACTCCAGTGGTTCACTCTCGCCACGCGCGCTCCGGTGAAAACTCTCAACTGTGCGTGAGACGTCGTCCGGATGTAGAAATTTCGTAAAGGGCTTGCCAATAATCTCTGAAGCGCTAACGCCGCTGGCCCACTCTACGGAGCGGCTGATATAGGTAATCACCCCATTTTCATCCGTTGAATAGATGATATCGTTGATGTTCTCAACCAGTTCACGATACTTTTCTTCAGATTGACGCAATCGTTCCTGCCATCGCTTGCTTTCAGTGATATCAAAAAACAGACCGTAGGCATATCTCATGTTACCTTCTTCTAACGTCGATACCGCCCTGTCGTGCAGCCAGATCCAGTTTCCGTCTTTTCGTTGAATCTTGTATTCGATGTCAAAAGACTGATTGTTTTCAAAGAGCAATCGGTATGCTTCCTTGACTCGTTCGACATCAGAGACATCGATGCGATCGAACCAGAAGACGTGACCAGCCCGGCAGATCTCGTTGGAACTGTAGCCAAGAACCTTTTCTACATTCGGGGCGACGTATGTGATGTTGCCGCCACTATCACCCCACCATGTCACGTCGGGAACGTTCTCGACTATGGAACGGTATTTTTCTTCGCTTTCCCGAAGCGCTTCTTCCGCCTTCTTTCGCTCGGTGATGTCTCTTGTGACTATAGAAAAACCCCTCAGGTTTCCGGCCGGATCGCGCAAAGCGGAGATTGCCATGTTTGCCCAGAAACGCGACCCGCCATTACGAATGCACCAGCCCTCGTCTTCGTGCCGGCCATCCATTCTTGCTGTCTCTAATGCTCGAGCGGGTTTGTCGTTACGAATCTGCTCGCCGGCATAGAAACAAGAGAAATGTTTACCGAGGATCTCTTCCTGCTCGTATCCATTTATCCGTTTAGCCCCTTCATTCCAGCTCGCGACGTACCCATTGCAGTCAAGCATAAAAATCGCATAATCCTTGACCCCTTCCACCAACAAGCGAAAACGCTCCTCGCTCTCTTGCAAGGCCTCCTGGGCCTGCTTGCGTTGCGTAATGTCGCGCACAGCTGACACCGCGCCCCATTGTTTGCCGTTGCTATCGAACAGGGGATAGCAAGCTACCAAGTGCCATCCGTCAATAGCGGGTAAACGGGTTTCGACGGTTAGTGGTATTCCCTTGGACAGAGTCGTCCTGAACGCAGGTTCGGTCTCCGGTCTGGTTTCGCCGTAATAGCAGGCCTGATAGTCTTTGCCGATCAAGTTTCCCAGTTCAGGCTCGAAGCAATCGCGCATCGCCTGGTTAGTTCGGCGAATCAGTCCGGCCATATCGAGGATGCAAAGCTGGTTTGAAATCGCATTGAAAGTCTGCTCCCATTCATCCTTTGCCGCCTGCAAGGCTTCTTCGGCTCGTTTTCGCTCAGCAATCTCCTCTTTCAGGAAGATATTTGCGGCAAGCAGCTCCGCGGTACGCTGAGCCACCCTCTTTTCCAACTCGTCCTGAGCATCCTGAAGGGCCACATCACTCTTTTTTCGTTCGGTAACGTCACGCAACACCCAAAGATGCCGATCTGGAAGAAACGAAGCTTTGGCGCGAAATTCCATCTCGACCGGCCTTTTCCCCGGTCGCAGTAGACGGAACTCTCCGAGGGCGTGGCCTCGATCGAGAAATTCCTGCCATTCCATTTCATACTCCCAAGACAAGCTATGCTCGAGTAAATCTAATAGCCGCCGAGTGAGCATCTCTTCTCTTGATAAACCAAAGACTGAACATGCTGTGGGATTCGCGTTAATGCAAGTGGACTGATCGTTGACAATCAACATCGCGTCGAGCGCATTTTCGAAGGCCGCGTTTAATTCTTCTTCGCTCTCGTAAAGGGCCTGCTCCGTCTGTCTTATCCGCAGCAGAGCGTTCACATGCGCCAACAAAACTCGCGAGTCAACCGGCTTAGTCAAATAACCATCAGCGCCGGCCTCAAGTCCCTCAGCCTGATTCTCGATGGACGTCAGCATGCCGGAGACATGAGCCACCAGCACTGTGGCTGTTTGCGGGTTGGACTTGATTTGCCTACAGACCTCGACGCCGCTTGCATCGGGCAGCATCACATCCAGGAGAACCAGATCCGGCAACTCTTTCCTGACGATCTGCAGGCATTCCGCCGCCGTAGTGGCTCGCAACACTTCATAGCCGGCCTGCTCGAGCACGATGCAAAACAGCTCCAGGAGATCGAGCGTGTCTTCAACGACAAGTATTCGTGCTTGGTTCATTTTCTGAGAATCAGGAAGCCACACCGTGCTTAGGAACACCGGCTGCTAACACAAGCCAGAACGTCCCTGGCGGAAGCATTCATACTCAAGTAGCCGTCAATCAGCGAAGCCAATGGTTCCTGATCGATTCCAATGGGCGGGATAGATCCCAGGAGGATGATTGAAGTAGTGCGCGAGCCAGGCAATCTGCGCAATTCGACAGCAGTCTGTAACCCGTTCAATTTCGGCATTACAATTGCCATTAGTATTACTTCAGGCAGAACAGAAGGCGCCAGTTCAAGTGCCTTTTCACCTGAGTCGGCCTCCACGACTTTGTAACCGGCCCGGGATAGAACTTGAGCAAAGCCAGATTCGGAGGCGCCAACAACCATGAGGACTGGAGGCATTTGGGAATCTCCACTTGGGGAGAACAAGTAGAACCAATCGATTTATAGACCAAGGAAAGAGGGCAGTCAATAATAAAAGCCATTGCCTTCGGCTTTAGGTAGACGAATTCTGAGGATTTCAGGAGTCTAGTGGTATATTACAGGCTTGCTGGAGTCTTCCATCCAAGCCAGTCGAGGGAGCGGCGCAACGCTTCTAACAAACCAAATATGACGAGAGAGTAGCCGCCAGTATTAGAAATATGGACACGTATCGAAACTTCATCGGGGGCAAATGGGTCACCTCAAATTCATCTCGGACCGCCGAGAACATCAATCCGGCTGATACTGAAGACGTCATCGGAACGGTGAGACAGGCTACGCGCGATGAGGCGCGGGCGGCAGTTGAAGCAGCCGCCCAGGCCTTTCGCGGTTGGCGCGACACGCCTGCACCCGCTCGAGGCAAAATTGTTGCTCGGGCAGCGCGCCTGATGGAGGACCACAAAGAAGAGATCAGTCAGCTGCTGACTCGAGAAGAAGGTAAAACCATCGCCGAGTCGCGAGGTGAGCTGCAACGTTCGATCAATGTGGCCGACTTCTGTGCCGGTGAGGCGCGACGGCTCAACGGCGAAACTATTCAGTCAGAGCTGCCGCTTAATTTCGCATATACACTGAAGCAGCCACTCGGAGTAGTGGCGTGTGTCACGCCCTGGAATTTTCCCGTGGCAATTCCTGTGTGGAAAATTGCTCCGGCACTCGTTGCGGGAAACACCGTCGTGTTCAAACCCGCGAGTCTTACTCCGGCAACCGCCGTCCGCATTGTAGAGATCTTCGAGGAGGCGGGAATACCCGCCGGTGTCCTAAACTTAATACTTGGTTCCGGTTCAGATGCCGGAGACGAGATCATTGGTCATCCGGCAGTCAAGGCAGTTTCCTTCACCGGATCAAATTCGGTGGGTATTCGGCTTTACGAGCAATGTTCCCGACGTGGTGCTAAGGTGCAATGTGAAATGGGCGGCAAGAACCCGGTGGTGGTAATGGAGGATGCTGACCTCGAACTTGCAGTCGAGTCAACGGCGCAGGGAGCTTTCGGCTCGTCGGGGCAACGTTGCACCGCGACCAGCCGGGCTGTTGTCGTAAACGACATTGCGGATGAGTTTGTAAGTCGCATTACGGCGCGAGCTAAATCGATGCGCATCGGCAGCGGCGCAGATCCGAAGACAGAGATGGGACCGAGTGTGGATGAAAACCAGTTTAAGACTGTCATTCAGTACATCGACATCGGGCGTGAAGACGGGGCAACAATCACCTGCGGCGGCCAGCGTGCCACCGGAGATGGCCTTGACAAGGGCTATTTTGTCCAGCCCACCGTGTTTGATCGAGTGACTCCGGACATGCGCATTGCCCGCGAAGAGATTTTCGGTCCAGTGCTTTCCGTCTTGCGGGTAAAAAACTTTGACGAGGCGATGCAGGTGGCGAACGACTGCGAATATGGTTTGTCGTCATCAATCTTCTCGAACGATGCGAGCCGGATTTTCCGCTTCGTGGATGAGATAGAAACCGGGATGACGCATATCAACTCCCCTACAACGGGAGGCGAAGCACACATACCGTTTGGCGGCATCAAGGGCACCGGCATTGGCGATCGAGAACAAGGATCAACAGCGCTGGATTTTTACACTGACCTAAAGGTAGTTTACGTCGACTACACCGGACGCAAGCGCGAGGGAAATCTTTACTAAGAGGAATGACGGTCCACGAACTCACCCGAACAAAACAAATAACGCTAAATACGAGAAGAGCACATGAGCACCGTCGAGACGCAGAAAACCCAATCGGAAACCGTCCGCAAACACAAAGAGTTTCTCTTCCCGGCTGTCGCCACCTACTATCAGGAACCGATTGCTTTAGTGCGGGGAGAAGGCTTTCATGTTTGGGATGATCAAGGTAACAAATACCTCGACTGTTTTGCGGGGGTGCTCACCGTCAGTGTAGGACATGCCAATCCCAAGGTTAACGAAGCAATCATTAATCAAGTCAAAACGCTCCAGCACACCTCGACTCTTTACGCCAACAAGCCCCAGTCGGATCTCGCCGAGAAGTTGTACCAAATCACACCTGGAAACCTAAAGAAATCATTCTTTACGAACAGCGGAACGGAAGCTGACGACACAGCCATTCACGCTGCCAAGCTCCACACCGGACGGCATGAAATCGTCGTTTTGCGGCACAGCTACAGCGGTCGCTCGGCGACTGCGCTCTCCGCAATGGGCCATGCGCCCTGGCGACCGCTGCCCCCACAAGTTGCCGGCTTTGTACACGCACGCGCGCCCTACTGCTATCGCTGTCCATTCAAGCTTACATATCCGGAGTGTGGGATCGCCTGCGCGAACGATATCGAAGAGTTAATTATGACCTCGACCACCGGCGAGATTGCCGCGTTCATGGCCGAACCGATCCTTGGCGTAGGAGGTTTCATCGTGCCGCCGCCGGGTTATTTCGAGCGGGCAGTTGAGATCACGCGAAAACATGGGGGCTTGTTCATCGCTGACGAGGTGCAAACCGCCTGGGGCAGGACCGGAGACAAGTGGTTCGGCATCGAACACTGGGATGTGGAGCCCGACATCCTGACCTCGGCGAAAGGACTAGGCAACGGGGTTCCAGTCGGTATAACTGTGGCGAAGCCTGAAATAGCGGACAGTTATCCGGGTCTGACGTTTTCAACATTTGGCGGCAATCCGGTATCAATGACTGCGGCGCTGGCGGTAATTCGAGTAATCGAAGAAGAAGACCTGAAACGAAATGCCGCCGAGGTAGGCGGTTATCTCCGTCAGCGTCTGGAAGAGCTGAAGGACAAACATCAGGTAATCGGAGACGTGCGCGGAATGGGACTGATGCAGGGTATGGAACTGGTTAAAGACCGCGAAACCAAGGAACCTGCGCCAGCGGCTGTATTGACCGTGTTGGAAGAAACCAAAAAGCGAGGTGTCTTGATCGGCAAAGGCGGTCTTTACGGCAATGTCATTCGCACGGGAATGATGCTGAATTCCACGAGGGATCACGTCGATGAGATGATCGCCGCGCTCGACGCCGGTTTTGCAAAGGTGAATTAGGAATGAGAACTCTTATTCGTAACGGCCGCGTTATAACCGCCTCTGATGACTACAAAGCCGACATTCTGATTGAAGACGAAACTGTTTCACTCATCGGGGCTAAGCTCGAGCTGCAGGCCGATCGAGTGATCGATGCTGCGAACAAGCTTGTTATTCCCGGTGGTATCGATCCGCATACCCACATGGAGCTTCCGTTTGGCGGAACGCAATCCTCGGACGACTTTCATACCGGCACCGTGGCAGCTGCGTATGGCGGCACTACTACCATCATTGACTTTGCGGTTCAGAACAAAGGCGAGTCTTTGATCTCCGGTCTTGATCGCTGGCACCAGAAAGCTGAAGGCAAGTGTGCAATTGACTATGGCTTTCATCTGATTACGACCGAACTCGAGGACAATCAGATCGAAGAGATGCACACGCTGATGGATGAGGGCGTAACCAGCTTTAAGCTCTTCATGGCCTATCCCGGTGTGTTTCTCGTTGACGATGCGACCATCTACCGGGCCATGTCGGCGGCGGGCGAGCGCGGCGGTTTGATATGCATGCACGCCGAAAACGGGATCGTGATTAACGAGATCATCAAGCGCGCTCTGGCCGAGGGGAAAACGGCCCCGAAGTATCACGCGCTGACTCGTCCGACAATTGCCGAAGCCGAAGGGGTGCACCGCGCCATCGCTATCGCCGAGATGGCTGAAGCACCGGTCTACATCGTCCACCTATCCTGCGCGGACGCCCTTAATCAAGTAAGACAGGCGCGGGACCGGGGCATTCCCGCTTTCGCGGAA
Source organism: Pyrinomonadaceae bacterium (assembly GCA_035644135.1). GTDB lineage: Bacteria > Acidobacteriota > Blastocatellia > Pyrinomonadales > Pyrinomonadaceae > PSRF01. Next base: position 100,629 of record DASQPD010000179.1, on the reverse strand, counting down.
ACTTGTCCTCAGTATCTGTTCCTTTCGATCGACGATTATGGTGAAGACTTTAACGGCGCCAAGTATGTCATGACACCGCCGTTGCGGGAAAAGTCTAACCAGGCGGAGCTTTGGAAGGGTTTGAAAATGGATGATCTTCAGGTTATCTCGACCGATCACTGTCCATTCTGTATGAAGGAGCAAAAAGAGCTCGGCAAATCAGACTTTACCAAGATTCCGAACGGCGCCCCGGGAGTCGAACACCGCGTACCGTTAATTTACAACGGCGGCGTAGTTGAAAATCGCATCAGCCTTAATCGTTTCGTCGAACTCACTTCAACCGCGGCGGCCAGGATGTTCGGGCTCTTTCCCAGGAAGGGCACGATCGCCATCGGCTCGGATGCGGATATCGTGATCTTTGATCCCGAGAAAGAGCAGACTATCGGGGTTAAGTCGCATCACATGAACGTCGATTACAGTGCCTACGAAGGTAGGAAGATTAAAGGCGTGGTCGAAACAGTTCTCTCACATGGCAAAGTGGTCATCGACAATGCCGGCTATCAAGGCCGGGCCGGAGATGGCCGCTTCCTAAAACGTGGCACATGCGTGAACATCTAAGCCAGGCGTTCTCAACTCGCACAAGCAGTAATGGATAAAAACAAGTGTCCGCAGTGCGGGTTGATCAATCTGGGCACGGATTCAAGTTGCCGCCGTTGCGGGTCTTCATTCGTAGAAGAACCTCACCAGGATGATCGCGACGAGTCTTCGCCACGAAAACGGGGAGTTGTACGACGATTAATCTGGATAGTTGGCGTCACGTTGCTACTTCTGTTTGGTTTCTACTTCTCACTGCTACTGACTTCAAATGATCTTGGCTTTCAGCAACGAGAGGTAGTTGGCCGAGCGGTCACAATCCTGGAGCAACGTGGATTTTCGAAGGAAGCGTTTATCGTCGGCCACCTGGCCACTTATCGCAGTAGCGATAACTGGTGGAATACTTACGTTGGACACGGGGACGCCTATGCAGCAACCAACTTCCCTTTCGAGGTGTTAACCTTATATCCCGAGTTCTTTCAGGTATCCGTTGATGACAACGAGAGAGCCGCGATGCTCTTACACGAAGCCTATCACCTGCTGGGCTCGGGTGAAGATGCAGCTCTCGAGGGCGTGTGGCGCAACAAAAACGCGCTCGGATGGACCAGGGCAACTTATGCCCAGTCGAAAGTGTGGAACAACACAAGGGAGTTGACGATGAATCGACTTCCCGGGTTATTTCAGTGTGGAAACGACGGAAAATCCGACTGTTTCGAATGAGTTTTCCGGGTCGAGTGATTTCGTGGATTCTCCAGCTGACAACACGAAAAAGTCTGGCAAGCTAAGGGACAACGCGAGTAGTTGATGAAGGTAAACTTCAAGGGCGAAACCATTCAGCATCCTGACGGTCGAGTCGAGCTGCGTCCGGAAGCAGCCCAAGAGATCAGCACCAGCCCTCTCTACAACGAAGACCTGGCGCCCGTTCCGATAGCCAGGCGGAATTGGACCACTTACAACTATGCCGCGCTTTGGATCAGCATGGCCCATTGTATTCCCACCTACATGCTTTCATCGGGGCTGATCAGCGCGGGCATGAATTGGTGGCAGGCGCTGATCACGATCCTTCTGGGCAACACTATCGTTCTGATACCAATCCTGCTCAACTCACATCCCGGCACGAAATACGGCATTCCCTTCCCGGTATTTGCCCGCGCGGCCTATGGAACGATCGGATCAAACCTGCCCGCGATCATGCGGGCCATTGTAGCCTGTGGGTGGTTTGGTATTCAGGCGTGGATTGGCGGCGAAGCGCTCAACACGTTCTTCGGCGCCGTGATACCCGGCTGGAAAGGTTTGCTCGGTGGGCCAATCGGCGGGCACATGACAACGGAGTGGCTCTCGTTCCTGCTTTTCTGGGGCCTGAACATTTATATCATCTACCGCGGTATGGACTTGCTGCGGAAAGTTGAAAACTGGGCGGCCCCTTTCGTTCTTGTGATGACAGCCTTGCTGCTCGGATGGGCGCTGTGGAAAGCCAACGGTATTGGTTATCTGCTCCAGCAACAGGGTCAATTCCACACCTTCAAGGAATTCTGGCCAATATTTGTTCCCTCGCTCACCGGCATGATTGGATTCTGGGCCACGCTTTCGCTCAATATGCCCGACTTTACCCGGTTCGGTCACAGCCAGCGTGAACAGGCGATTGGTCAGGTCGTCGCGCTGCCAACAACGATGACGGTGTTTGCTGCTATGGGGGTAATGATCACGTCCGCCGCAGTGGTGATCTATCCGCACATGAATCCGTCCGAGTTGTGGGACCCGCTGAAGTTAGTCGGACAATTTCATAATGTTTCTGTAATAGCAGTTTCAATGTTTACAGTCGTGGTCGCGACGCTCGCCGTAAATATTGCCGCGAACGTTGTCTCGCCGGCCAATGATTTCGCGAATGCTTTTCCGAAGTGGATTTCATTTCGCTTGGGGGGCTTAATCACTGGACTCATAGGGATTCTCATGCAGCCATGGCGCCTGCTGGCAGATCCTTCAGGGTACATTTTTGAGTGGCTGGTCGGATATTCAGGCGGATTGGGTTCCATTGCCGGCGTGCTGATTGCCGACTATTGGCTGGTGCGAAACAAACGTCTCCAACTCGGAGACCTCTATCGACCGAAAGGCGCTTACACGTACAATGGGGGCTGGAACTGGCGCGCGGTGGTTGCCACGTTGCTCGGTTGCGGCCTCGCGTGGATTGGGAAGTTCGTTCCCCCACTGCGACCGCTGTACGATTACGCCTGGTTTATCGGCTTTGGCGTAGCAGCCCTGAGCCATTTCCTGTTAATGACTCTTTCGCCGCCGCAGGTCGATGAGGGTCCGGAAATCGAGAGCGCTGTAAATCTGAGTGATTGATCGCGATTTAGACCTTAGCCCGAGGAGACGCAAGCATATGCCACGCATAGTCAAATGCGGACTGATTCAGTGCTCGAATGCAGCACCAACTGATCTGCCCATCGAAGACCTTAAACGCCTGAATATCGAAAAGCATTTGAGCTTTATCGAACAGGCCGCTGCGCAGGGTGTGCAGATTCTGGGCATGCAAGAGGTCTTTACGACTCCCTACTTTTGCGCCGAACAGCAAACCCGTTGGTACGAAGCTGTTGAGCGTATCCCGGATGGGCCAACTGTGCGACTGCTACAGGAAGTCGCGAAGGAACACGGCATGGTCATCATCGTTCCAATTTACGAAGAGGAGATCACGGGCATTTACTACAATACCGCCGCAGTCATCGATGCAGATGGAAAGTATCTGGGGAAATATCGCAAGAACCATATTCCCCATGTAAACCCGGGTTTCTGGGAAAAGTTCTATTTCCGTCCGGGAAATCTCGGATATCCTACGTTCCAGACGGCATTCGCGCAGATCGGTGTCTACATCTGCTATGACCGCCATTTTCCAGAAGGAGCAAGGATACTCGGGCTCAATGGCGCCGAGATTGTTTTCAATCCTTCGGCAACCGTGGCCGGACTCTCCGAGTATCTATGGCGATTGGAACAGCCCGCGCACGCTGTGGCTAACGGATATTTCATCGGTGCAATAAATCGCGTCGGCCACGAAATGCCCTGGGACATAGGCGAGTTTTATGGTCAGAGCTACTTCTGCAACCCGCGCGGTCAATTCATCGCGGAAGCTCCGCGGGACCAGGATGCGCTGGTTGTCGCAGACTTAGACCTCGATATGATTCGCGAGGTACGCAACACGTGGCAATTTTTCCGCGATCGGCGCCCGGATTCTTATGGGGCCCTGGTCGCTGATTAAACGTTAGTCTCCAAGCGCTTCGTGTCTTTTTGTAACGTTTCGTGTGATTTAGTGGATCGCTTTTACCGATCCTAAGACCATAAGATCCACGCGCATCACACGAAATGCACCGAAGAATAGCAATCGCAATAATGTAAAGTGCTCAAGTCAACTTTAATGGCTGGCAAGGACAAAGTTAAGGAGTAAGTCTATGGACCTCTCGATTACCGTGAACGGAATGAAATTCCCCAATCCATTCGTACTGGGCTCGGGCCCCCCGGGTACAAACGCTCGCGTCATCGCGAAATCTTACGAGGCCGGTTGGGGTGGAGCAGTCGCAAAAACGGTGAGTCTCGAATCTGCCAAAGTCGTAAATGTCGTACCGCGATACGGCAAGTTGAGATCTTCGACGACCGGTGAAGTCATCGGATTCGAGAATATCGAACTGATTTCGGATCGGCCCATCGAAGTGTGGCTTGAGGAGTTTCGCCAGATTAAGAAGGAGTATCCCGATCACATTTTGATTGCTTCGATAATGGAGGAGTACAGTAAAGAGCGTTGGCAGGAACTGACGAAACTGGTCCAGGACACCGGTGTCGACGGATTCGAGCTCAACTTTTCCTGCCCGCACGGTATGACCGAGCGCCGGATGGGTTCCGAAATGGGAGAACATCCTGATCTGACTGAAGAGGTCACTCGCTGGGTAACTGAAGTTTCCAGGATTCCTGTTTGGGCGAAAATGACTCCAAACATTACCAACATCAAAGAGCCCTCGCTCGCAGCCGTTCGCGGTGGGGCCATTGGAATTTCCGCAATCAACACAATCTTGTCGGTAATCGGTGTTGACCTGAACACGCTGCGCCCCATGCCGACCGTAGAAGGCTTCACAGTCCCCGGTGGCTATTCTGCGCAGGCGGTAAAACCGATTGCACTTCGCATGGTGAGCCAGCTCGCGCTTGGTCTGCCCGAAGGGATTACGATCAGCGGTATCGGCGGCATTGAGCGCTCTCATGACGCTATTGAGTTCTTCCTGTTGGGCTCATCCACCGTGCAGATCTGCACTGGGGTCATGCTTCACGGCGTGAAAATGATCGACGAGTTGAAAGCAGGACTCGAGAAGTTCATGGTGGATAAAGAATTCAACTCGATGCAGGAGGTGGTCGGCAAGAGTCTCGGTTACTTTTCGACTCACATGGAGCTCGTTCAGAAGATGAAAGCCGCCAAGCGCACCAAGGCGGGCGAGGCCAGCCGCGACAACGAGTGGGCGCAGAAAGACATCACCGAAAAAACGGCGGAACTTACATCAAACTAGTTCAAATTCCCTTTCGCAAATTTTGAACCTGCTATAGAATTGCAACCCTTTCGTGCGGCAGCAGTGTTACTGTAAACCGCCCTCGCGCGATCCCGGCTTGTTTCTCCCTTCGCGCCTGGCCACCTTACAGCGGCTGGTGATTCGTCCATCCCGGATTCCGGGATTTGCGTCAAAACATAGGTTTCTAAACTCGCAGCTCACCTGAGCTACCTAACCCCGGGAGCTTCTATGCCTGATTTCCATTCTTCAGATCGACGAAAATTTCTTCGCAATGTTGGCGCTACAACTCTCGCTGCGGGAGTTGTGGGTATCGAGCCGTTGCTCAATACCGGCCGCTCCATCGTAAATGCCGCCCCTGCACAGGGCTCGAATCAGCGAGCAAACGACTGCGCAAAGCTTCGTCGTGACGCTGCTCAAAATGGTCTGAATGATACTCCCCAGAACTTGCAGCATCCCAATAATCAGGATGAAAGCATTTATCCAAACAAGATCGGCAGTTACTCAAAGGGATTAACACATAATAACGATGGTACCGTGGTACTGAGTGCTTACACGGCTTTGCTCAAAGCGCTCGATAGCGGTAAGCAGGCCGATTTCAACGCCATCCCCCTCGGAGCAACCCGCAAGTTGACGAACCCACAAGCGGGGCTGGCATTCGACATGGAGGGGCCGGACTCACATGCTCTCGTGCAACCGCCTGCCCCGGCCTTTGCCAGTCGTGAACAGGCGGCAGAGATTTCGGAAAACTACTGGATGGCTTTGCTTCGAGATGTGCCCTTTGCCCAATATTCTTCGAACCCAATTGCGAACGCTGCCGCAGCCGACCTCACCCTGTACGGCGCAGATTTCAAAGGACCGAAAAGTGGCGGCGCCGTCACCACGGACACGCTCTTCCGCGGTTTGACCCCGGGTGATTTGAGCGGACCGCAACTTTCGCAGTTCTTCTACCTGCCCTGCCATTTCGGCGCAAACACAATCGACCAGAAAATAACCACTGTGCGATCAATTGCCGATGGTGGGGCAAATTACATGACGGATTTCGCCACCTGGCTTAGCGTGCAACGCGGTTTCAGCCAGCCAGCGGATCGAATTGATCCAATCCCCCATTACATGCGAAATGGCCGCGACATCGGGCAGTGGGTTCGTAAAGCAACCGCCTATTTAATATTTAACGTTGGCGATTTACTTAGGTCCAATGCTATTGACACATAAACTCAAAAGTGCCCTCATCCTGGCCTTAGTCTGTCTTGGAATCATTAATATCAGCAAGCTGGTGAGATCAATTGCCATACCTGATGTTTATCGAAAAGATTTTTTTCAGGAATATCTTTTGGCGCGTGCGGTGATCCTGGGCCTGCCCGCTTATACGCCTTTACCAACACTGGCGAAGCAAATAGTAGGACCGCTAGACAATCCAACCTTCCCCCACGCGTCCCCGTACCCTCCGCCGGTCGTAATCCTCGCACTTCCATTCGGCGTTTTCGGTTATCAAGCAGCTACCACGCTTTGGCTGGTCATGGAGTTAACCTGCCTCTATATTACTTGTTCGCTGCTGATCCATCGATTTTTCAGGGTAGACAACCGGATGGCGCCAGCGCTACTTGCTCTTGGGTTGTTCAGTTGCTTTCCAGTTTCCCTCGAGTTGGCGCTGGGTCAGCTTATGCTGCCGACCTTATTAACACTTACTGGTGGATGGCTAGCTCTACGATCACAGCGGGATGCTTTGGGCGGCGCCTTGTTGGGCCTGGCGCTGGCCATAAAATTCATTGGCTGGCCTTTAATTCTTTTTCTCCTTTGCCGCAAACATTGGCGGGCCGTTTTTTCGGCCAGTGCAATGTTTTTGATAACCAATTTAGCAGGCGCTGCGATCGTCGGGATCAACCAAACTACTTATTACTATCGATATGTAGGTCCAGCGGCCTCAAGATTGTACCGATCGGAGTTCCTAAACTTCTCGACGTGGGCCGCTGGCTACCGAATATTAGCAGGTACGTCAGCTAACATCCTCGCGGGCCTTAATGCGCAGCCGCTTGTGAACTGGCCGGCACTGGCGCCATACATGTCACTGCTTATTACTGTTGCCGTGCTTTGTCTAGCTCTGCTGCTGGCGCGTACTTCTTCAGATTTCGACTCTGGGTGTGCGGTGCTGATCTGCGCCTCCGCTGTCGTGAATCCTATCGCCTGGCATCATTACCTTGTATTGCTGGTCATCCCCGCAGCAATTACTTTTAAAGCACTCGCACGTAATTCTTTTCCACGTGGATTCACGTTCGCTGCAATCCTGATTGGTACGGCGTTGTTGCTCCCACACCTTGATCATCTGGCAAGTTTAATGGCAGTGGGTAATCCGCCTTTGGTGCCCGGGCCGACTAGCTTATTAGCTTTCGTTCCGCTCGTGGCTACCCTGGGCCTTATGGTGTTGGTTTGGTGCTCATCGAGAGCTCTGTCAATGAAAAAGGACTGAAGGGCAAACTGGATCGTTGGCGTTTCCGGAACTCAGAGTCAATCTTTAACGCCAATGCAGATGATACTTAGGCCACTCCAGGGCCAGAGGCGATCGACGCGGCTCAGGATGGGCATTAATATGTCAAGAATCTTCAGCTGCACGCGAGAAATGCTCTTGCGGCGAAGCAATTTGCCATTGAACCACCATCCGAGAACAGAAACTCGATTGAAGTCGAAAGTCTTCTCCACGCGAAACCCGGCTGCGGTCAACGCTCGCTCCAATGCCAAAACCGTATACCTTTCACGACGTTCGAGAACCTGATCCAACGTACCATATAGCCCAGGATGTTGGGGTACAAGGATTAGGGCTCGGCCACCGGGCTCTAACGCAGACCAGAGGTTTTTCAGGGCGCGACTTTCATCACCGACCCGTTCCAAGACATTGATCATCAATGCGGTGTCGAATTTTTCTTCCAAGCCGTCAAAATGCTCCGGCTCGCCCGGGTCAATGTTCAGAACGTGCAGGTAAGGCTTTCCAAAGGAATAAGACTCCAAATACCGGATGTGATTCGGATTGGTGTCTGATGCAAGATATAAATCTCGCGGTATGAATTGGCTCGTGAGAGTCCCGATTCCTGCTCCAATCTCAAGAACACGATCTCCCATAAAAGGGAGCAAGGTTTGCGCCATCCAGAAGTTAAGCCGGCGCGCGTGCTGCAATCCCGAGAGAATGCGCGAGCCATAATCGCCCTCGGCATAAAGATCATCAATTAACCAAAAATACAACATCGAAATTAAAGCAAGGACCCCGTCCCACGCTTTTATTTTCTTGCCCTCTTCGCGAGTCCTGGGTAGATACCTTATCGGTGCTTCAAAGACTCTCGAACGTCGCTTTGCCAGCTTAAAAGTAATTTCAACTTCAAAACGGAAATCATTGCTGCGAATAGGGATGGATTTTAGGAGATCGGTCTTCACCGCTTTGTAGCAGGTTTCAAGATCAGTCAAATTAAGGTCAGTTAACCAATTGCTTGCAGAAGTGAGAAACTTGTTTATGGTGGTGTGCCGATGCATCAGCGCTCGGCGGTAAGGAGCAGAAAGGTAGCGCGAACCGAAAACGGCATCTGCTCCCTCCTTTGCGAACGGCAGAAGCAAGGAAGGAATGTCTGATGGATCGTATTCAAGGTCAGCGTCATGAACGATACTGATGTCACCAGTTGAACGCTCTATCGCTCTCCGCAACGCTGCACCTTTGCCAATATTGTGCGCGTTCCGCAGAAGAACTACCCGACAGTCTTTAGATGCGAGTCGCTTAAGAATTTCCCACGTGCCGTCGGTGCTCTGATCATCCACCACGATCAACTCGAGACTGCTGATTAGATCATGGCGTAAAGCAAGTACCCTCTTTAAACTTGTCTCGACGACGTGCCGCTCGTTGTACACAGGGACGAGGATGCTTAAGCGGAAAGAAGTCAGTGATGGTTTATTGGAGGTGCTTTGAAGAGCCGGCAACTCGGCTGAGACGAAATTGAACTTTTTCATTTGAAACTCTCGGGAACAGCTCTGCAGTGTCATCTCGTTTATGAAAAGCTGAAATTTTTGCAGAATCGCAAAAAGCTAATCTCTCCCAAAAATACCTAGCTGTGACCTGGTTCTCATGTTGGTTCTTCAGGCGCGGAGCAAGTTTTTGATAGATAATGTTTAGCATCCGAAATGCTGAGAAAGGTTGAGGTTTGTGGCGGTTCGCGCTTTTGATCCTGCGCCAATTAGGCAAGTGTTCCAGCGAGCAGTGTGGCATCCTAAAAGGACCTAAGTCAATAGCGGTTTGTAAACACAGCAAATTCACTTGGATATCATTTATATTTTTTTAGTGCTTTCAAGAATTAAAGGTGGCTACTCTTAAACCGACTTTTCCGCGCTTCGATGCGTCTGCCGCTTAGCGAGATTTTCGATTGTGAAGTTGGCAACCCTTGCGATTGGTCCGCTGTTCACCTATTAAAGTACGCAAGGGTGTTGCATCGAAAATGGGCGTGCATCCCAGAGCCAAGTGGCAAATGATCAATGCCAAATAATGTCAAATGATAAATGATAAATGGAAATCAGCCAGCTGCACAACTACACGAATTCCGAAACAACGGGCGCATGATCAGACGGTCGCTCCCAGGTCCGGGGTTCAATATCAATCCATGTCTGCTTATGCCGCGCCACCAGCGTGCCCGTGATCCAGATGTGATCGATGCGCAAGCCCTGATTGCGTCGAAAGTTGCCCGCGCGATAATCCCACCATGAGTAGTGACCGCCCGCTTCCGTTTGCAGTCTAAAAGCATCCGTAAAACCCCACTCCTTGATCTCCTGTAGCGCCGCCCGCTCCTGCTCGCTGAAAAGGATCCGGCCCTGCCAAAGCCGCGGGTCGTGCACATCCCTCTCTTCGGGCGCCACATTAAAGTCACCACACAACAAAACTTCGTCGCCATTGTTGTATCGGGTGTCGAAGAACTCTCGCAAGCGTTTCATCCATTCCAACTTGAATCTATATTTGTCCGACCCGACCATCTGCCCGTTTGGCACATAAACATTAACAAGTTGAATCCCGTCGACAGATGTGGCCAGCAAACGGGAATGCAAAGCCTGATCGGCAGCGTCGTAACCTCTCTGTGGACTGGAACAGATCCCACGCGAGGCAATGGCGACACCGTTATACGACTGCTGACCGAAGATCAGGCACTCGTAACCTCGCTCGCGAAAAGCGTCGAGGGGAAATTTGTCGTCGGCGCATTTCGTCTCCTGCATGCAAAGAACATCGGGACGCACCGAGTCGAGCCAGCGGGTTACGTTTGGCAGCCGGGCCAGAATTGAATTGACATTCCAGGTGGCGATCTTCATTGCGCTCACAACGTCGCGATCAGCGCTGCCAGCAGCGCCCCTCTTCTGGGAATGTCATCGATAATGATGTGCTCGTGAACGGCATGTGCGCCGTCGCCATCTATTCCCAGTCCATCCAAAACAGACGCGCCCACCGCCGCCGCAAAATTCCCATCAGAGGCTCCGCCAACCTGCGCCTCACCCAGTTCGTAACCAAGCGTCGCTGCGATGCCGCGAGCCTGTTCATACATAGCCACGACCTGCCCGGTGCGTTCCAGCGGCGGGCGATTAATCTCTCCGGTAACAATGAGCTGCACTCGCGCATCAAAAGGCTGCAAACTGCGAAATACCTCTTCAATCCGCCTGGCTTCCTCGTTATTCCAAAATCGCACGTCCACTTCGGCCACTGCGTTGGCAGGCACAACATTCGAAACCGTTCCACCCCGAACCACACCGACATTCACTGAGACTCCATCACCACAGTTGTTCAATTCATCCAAGCGTTGGATCTGACGAGCAATCTCCAATACTGCGCTTACTCCTTTTTCCGGTTCGAGGCCCGCATGTGCCGCCTTGCCGCGCGTTTCGAGGTTGAAGATGGCAGTTCCTTTGCGCCCGGTTTTAACCCGGCCGCCGCTGGCAGGTGGCTCCAATACGAGCACGGCGTGCGAGTCCTCGGCTTCCGCCTCGACCAGGCCCCGCCCCCTGGCGCTGCCTCGTTCCTCATCGCAAGTTAACAGCACTACGACGGGCCGGCGCGGTACGATACCCAGCACTCCACAGGCTCGAATTGCTTCGAGGGCCAGGGCACAGTTTGCCTTCATATCAAAGACCCCTGGTCCATAGGCGCGGTTCCCCTCGACTCGCCACGGCCGGTCAGCCACTGATCCGCGAGGATGCACGGTGTCGGTATGACCAAGCATGACTATTGATCTGGCGTCGCCGTCATCGTCATGAAAGGCTTTTAACCGCAGGTGCTGGCCAAATTCACCACTTGCAATCCGTTCAATTGTTTTGATCGGATCAATCTTTCTTGCTTGCTCGGCCAGCAACGAGACTACCGCTTTGCTGCCTGCCTCGTCGCCTGAAGGTGATTCAGTTTCGACCAGAGTGCGCGTAAACGAAAGTATTTCCTGCTGGCGGCTTCTGAAGTAGTCGTCCAGCGAACCTAGATCCAGCCTTAGAATGTCTGAGCTCATCTTTCTCAGTTGCTGAAAATTACTTGCGGGGACCGCACCAGCCGCAAATGAATCTTAAAAGGAATTGACAAGGGGGTTGCTTGCCAACACCAGAAGCGATCCCCTCTTAAACCGTTTTTGCTATCCGATCTTTTCGCTTCGCGCCGTTACCTGATCGAGCTTCTTACGTTTGATATCGTAACCGATGCCGGGCTTATCGGGCGCGACAATCGTTCCTTGCGGTGTTACCGTAACGGCCGGCTCGATGATGTCTTCTTCCCAGTAACGAGAGCTTGCCGAGACGTCTCCGGGTAAAACAAAACCGCGCAATGTGGACATCGCGATGTTGTGAGCACGACCTATGCCCGCCTCGAGCATGCCGCCGCACCACACAGGAATATCGTTTTGCCGGGCTGTCTCTTCGACGAGTCTGGCCTCGGCATGCCCACCCACGCGTCCAAGTTTCACATTAATGATTCTACAGGCGCCCAGCTCGATTGCGTGTTTCGCATCGTGGACGGAATGAATTGACTCGTCGAGGCAAACTGCAGTTTTGATCTCCTTTTGCAGTTGAGCATGATCGAAGATGTCATCGTGGGCCAGCGGCTGCTCGACCATCATCAAGTTGAAGCGATCCAATTCCTTGAAGAGGTCAACATCGTCGAGCGTGTAGGCTGAATTTGCGTCGCCCATCAGGCGAATGTCGGGGAACTCGCGACGAACTCGTTCGACAATTGAGACATCCCACCCAGGCTTGATTTTGATCTTTATGCGCTGGTATCCCGCGTTAACCTCTTTCGCTATTTTTTCCAGTAATATCTCCGGCGTGTCCTGGATGCCAATTGAAACCCCGCACGATATCTCGCGGTTTACGCCACCCAAATGTTTCCAGAGGGACACTCCGGCGCGTTTGGCTTCGAGGTCCCAGCACGCCGTCTCAATCGCCGCCTTGGCCATACGATGCCCGCGAACAGGTTTCATCAGATCCCAGGTCTTACCAGCCGATTGAACCTCCTTGCCGACCACCATTGGCGCCAGCACCTCGAGCAAGGTCACCCAGGCGCTTTCGGTCCACTCGTCGCTATAAAAAGGCTCTTCGCCAGCCGTGCATTCTCCCCAGCCTTCGGCGCCCTCGGCGTCAATGACACGTACGATGATGATTCGTCTTTCCGTTGTGCGACCGAAGCTGGTTTCGAAGAAATGAATTAAAGGCAGGCGAATTTCGCGCAGTTCAATGGCAGAGATGATCAAGAATAGAGTGCTCCGTGAAAAGAATTGATGCCATTATGCCTCCGCCGCCCCATCCGAACAAAGGATAAGAGTGTGGGAAGCTATTGAGGTTTCTCTGCGGACCTCATGATCGACAGAATAATCGCGATCTCGTTTCGTGTTATTTCGAGGATCGTTCGTCCCTGGTAACCTACCACGACCTGGAGGCTCGCTATTCGGTTGAGACGATCTCCTGATTCTCGAGCGCGGCCTTGAACGTGTGCCAGGGTAGGGTTGCGCATTTCACTCGCACTGGAAATTCACGCACGCCCGAAAAAATCCGCAGGTGGCCCAGACTCTCGGAGATATCGTCGTCCGAATCGCCGGTTACCATTTGATGGAAGCCGCTGAAAAGTTTCTCGGTTTCGTCTGTGGATTTTCCTTTGAGGGCCTGCGTCATCATGCTCGCCGCGGCTTTGGAGATCGCGCATCCTGACCCTTCGAAAGCGACGTCGGTGATTATTCCATTGTCGAGTTGAAGATAGACTGTTAATTGATCGCCGCAGAGTGGATTGTGGCCCTGGGCGCTGCGATTGAAGACCTCGGGCTTGCGAAAATTCCGCGGCTTCTTATTGTGATCGAGAATAACCTGCTGGTAGAGCTCGCTTAGTTCAGTCATGAAAACCTGTAATCCGATAAATGAATGCTCAAATCATTTGATATTTGACGTTTGACATTTTTCATTTGTCATCTGTCTTAGTGTGATTTCGTGCATCCGCTCTGGGATGCAAGTTAAATACAATCCACGAAATCACACGAAACTAAACCAGATGACAAATGAAAAATGTCAAACGTCAAACGTCAAATGATTCACGAAAACACCTCGATGACCTTTTCCACCGTGTTCACGAGGACTTCAACTTCTTCCCTCGTGTTGTAAAACGCAAATGACGCTCGCGCCGTTGCCGGCACGTTGAACCGTTGCATCACCGGTTGCGCGCAATGATGTCCCGCGCGGATGGCAATTCCCTCCTGATCCAAAATCGTCCCGATATCGTGCGGATGAACTTCGTCGATGACAAATGAAAGCACGCTTCCCTTTTCGCACGCGGTTCCAATAAAGCGAACACCTTCAATCGCGCTGAGACGCTCCGTCGCATAGCGCAGCAACTCGTGCTCGTACGCACTCGCCTGCTCTCGGTCAAGACCGTTCAAGTAATCGATTGCCGCGCCGAGTCCGATCTGAGAGGCAATTGCCGGTGTGCCGGCCTCGAATTTATTGGGCAAGCCAGCGTAAGTGGTCTTCTCAAAAGTCACACTCTTGATCATGTCGCCGCCTCCCTGGAAAGGATTCATCTTTTCCAGCAGCGCCTGCTTGCCGTAGACGACACCGCTGCCCGTTGGCGCAAACATCTTGTGCCCGGAGAAAGCATAAAAGTCACAATCAAACTTCTGAACGTCAACGGGCATGTGCGGCGCCCACTGCGCGCCATCAATCAGCACCGGCACACCATATTTATGGGCTTGATCGATCATGGTCCCGATCGGATTGATCGTACCGAGCGCGTTGGACATGTGCGTGACGGCAACCAGTTTGGTTCTTTCATTCAGCAGCGCTTCATACTCATCAAGCAAAAGCTCGCCGGCGTCATTCATCGGAATGACCCGCAGCTTTGCGCCTTTTTCCTCACAGAGCATTTGCCAGGGAACAATGTTGGCATGGTGCTCCATCGCGGAAATGATGATTTCATCTCCGGCGCCCACAAACTTTCTCCCATAACCCTGCATAACGAGGTTAATGCCCTCGGTAGCGCCGCGAACAAAGATGCATTCCTTGACATCTTGCGCGTTAATAAACCGCCGGACTTTCTCGCGCGCTCCTTCATAAGCCGTGGTAGCTTTCTGGCTCAAATAGTGAACCCCACGATGAATGTTTGAATGCTCGTGCTCGATATAAACGCTGCCACGATCAATCACGACCTGGGGAACTTGCGAAGACGCAGCATTGTCCAGATAAACCAGCGGTTTGCCGTTGACAGTTTGTCTAAGAACGGGAAAGTCTGCTCTGACTCGTTCGACGTCCCAACCGTCAGCGGGTCCCGAAACTCTTGCAACCAGGTTTTTTTCTGTAGCCAACATATTGAAACTCGTAACCAAAATGAAACTATTCTCAAGCGCCAAAGATTCGAGTGAGTGGACACGTGAACCCGGGCAACAACGGCGACACAAGCTCATCGGTCTGCTCCAGTTTCGCCGCTAACACAAACCGGCCTTGTTCGAGACGGTAAACCTCGATCGTTCGCCGATACCGATCCACCACCCAGTATTCCCGCACGCCAAACTTGCCATAAGCCTGGCGTTTGACTATTCGATCACGCCGCTCATTTTCAGCGCCTGCTGAAATGATCTCGATGACGAGATCCGGTGGGCCGGTAACTTTTTCACCGGCTGCGATCTCGCTGATTCTGTCGGCACTGACAAATACGATGTCCGGAATCGCTGCGTTCAGATCATCAAACACGACGCCTGGCGTGGGCCATATTTCCCCGACTGGACGGTCCTTAAGAAACAACGTAAGTTCGGTTAACAGGTTTCTGAGAACGCGTTGGTGAGGTAGACCTGGCGCACGTGACACGAATATTTCTCCTGCAAACAACTCGTAACGGTTGCCGTCATCTGGCATCAGGTCCAGATCGGCAACTGTGAGGATGGGATCAACTTTAACCGACATAACTGGCTCTCAAACGATCTCTACACGTCCAGACGCGCGTTGAGCCGGTGCAAAACGGCCTCGTCAAGCTGCGCCCGAATGGACTCGACTTTTATCTTTCCAATTACCTCTTCCGCAAAACCATAGGTCAAAAGGTTGCGCGCCAATTCAGCGTGAATACCTCGGGTTCCCAGGTAAAACAACTCGTCTTCATCGAGCTGGCCGACCGCTGCGCCGTGGGCGCACTTAACATCGTCGGCAAGAATCTCCAGCTGCGGCTTGGTATCAACTCGCGCTTCCGGGGACAACAACAGGTTTTTGTTCGTCTGCATAGCGTCGGTCTTTTGCGCCCCGTGACGCACAAAGATCTTGCCGTTAAAAACCGCTCGCGAATTGCCGTCCAGGATCCCTTTGTAAAGCTGATGACTGGAACAATTAGGCTGCTTGTGATCAATCATTGAGTGCGTGTCCGCATGCTGGCCGGTGCTTACAAGATATAAGCCGTCGACCCAGCATTCCGCACCTTCGTGGTCCATGATCACATTTATGTCGTGTCGCGAAAGTCGTCCGCCCAAAGTAATCGAGGTTGTGTCGTAGCTACTGCCCCGTCCCAGATCGGCGGCGGTTGTGGCCACGTGAAAGGCGCTATTGCTTTCCCGCTGCACGCGATAGTGTTCGAGCCGCGCTCCGTCCAACAAGACGATCTCCACAACCACATTGGTGAAATACTGACCCTCTTTGGTGGCGGAGTATGTTTCGACAATCGTCGCCGAGCTGTTCTCTTCCGAAACAACTAACACGCGCGGCATACTTGTCATTTCAGGTCCTTCAGGATCCGATAAACACAAGATATGCAAAGGAACTTCGAGGCTTACATTTCGCGGAATCAGGATGAAAGCTCCCGAGCCAAGAAATGCAGTATTCAACGCAGTCAGGCCGCTCTGCATGTAATCAGCTCCGCGAGCAAGATGCTCGCGAATAAGATCGCCATAACGGCTGTCGGCGACGGCTTCCGAAAGATCCATCGCGACGATCTCGCTTGCGCCCGCTAGGGACGAAAGTTCTTTTTGAAAGATCCCATTGACGAGCACGACCTGGCTGTTTGCCAATTCAGGATGAGTGAACGCTTTTAGAGTCTCGGCCGAAACCTCTACTCTTGAAATCACGACAGGATCAAGATCCAACTTAGCGAGGGCCGCGAGGTTTGTGTACTTCCACTCCTCTTCTCGTACGGACGGCAGACCCACTTCATCAAACCGATCCATCGCGCGTGCGCGCAACCGTTCGAGCCATGACCCCTGCGAATCCGAAAAGCTTGATTGCACGTTCCGGAACGCTGATTGATATTTGCTCTCTGATTTGACCAGTTGCGACACGATTCTTATCTCACCCCTGTCTCAACGGCGACGCGGTTTAATTGCGAATCTGCAGTTTCGGTTTTCAACCAGTCGTATCCTTTTGCTTCCAGCTCGAGAGCGAGTTCCTTTCCACCTTCACGCGCAATGCGGCCCCCCGCCAGCACATGCACGTAATCAGGAACAATGTAGTTGAGCAGGCGCTGGTAATGCGTTACCAGGATCACTGCGTTTTCCGTGTTGTGAAGTTGATTCACCCCGCCGGCAACGACTCGCAGCGCATCGATGTCCAGGCCGGAATCGGTCTCGTCTAGAATGGCGAGCCTGGGTTCCAGCACTGCCATCTGGAGAATCTCGTTGCGTTTCTTTTCGCCACCCGAAAAACCTTCGTTAACTGAACGCGACATGAAACTTGCGTCCATGTCGACAATCTTCGCGCGTTCTTTCAAAAGATCTTTGAACTCCAGTGGATCGAGTTCCTCTTCTCCGAGGTGTTTGCGCCTTTCGTTGTAAGCCAATCGCAAAAACTGGGCGTTCGAAACACCGGGCACTTCAATCGGGTACTGAAACGCCATAAAGACACCGGCCCGGGCGCGCTCGTCGGGCGGCATTTCCAGGAGGTTCTTACCTTCGTAGAGCACCTCGCCCTTTGTCACTTCGTAGGCGGGATGACCAGCCAACACTTTGGCCAGCGTTGACTTGCCTGAGCCGTTCGGTCCCATGATGGCGTGAACTTCGCCCTTATTGACCGTGAGGCTAATCCCCTTAAGGATCTCGTTCCCTTCAACGGCCGCGTGCAAATTGCGAATCTCTAACACGTATGATTGCTCCTCAAAATTATGACGCGGTGACAGAGTCAAATGTCCCCGTCTCCGCGTCTGCCCATCTCCGCGTCCGGTTTATCCGACGCTGCCTTCCAGCTTCAAACCCAACAAGCGTTGCGCTTCAACTGCAAACTCCATCGGCAAATGCAGGAACACGTCTTTGCAAAAGCCGTTGATGATCAACGACACTGCATCCTCCTGAGAAATACCGCGCTGCTGGAGATAGAACAACTGCTCTTCACTAATCTTCGAAGTTGACGCTTCATGTTCCACGCTCGAGCTGTCGTTCATTACTTCGATATAAGGAAACGTATTCGCGCCGCAATTAGATCCAATCAACATCGAGTCGCACTGTGTGTAGTTGCGTGAATTCTCAGCCTTGGGCATGACCTTGACCAGGCCTCGATAACTATTGTTCGACTTACCGGCCGCAATTCCCTTCGAAATAATCGTTGAATGGGTGTTCTTTCCCAGATGAATCATCTTCGTGCCGGTATCCGCCTGCTGCGCATGATTTGTGAGGGCCACGGAATAAAACTCGCCGATCGAGTTGTCACCCAGCAAGATACACGATGGATACTTCCAGGTAATTGCGGAACCTGTTTCAACCTGGGTCCAGGAGATTTTTGAATTTCTACCCGCGCACTTTCCGCGCTTCGTTACGAAGTTGTAAATGCCGCCGCGGCCTTCTTCATCACCGGCATACCAGTTTTGCACCGTGGAGTACTTGATTTGCGCGTCATCCAGGGCGACCAGTTCCACGACTGCCGCGTGCAACTGGTTCTTGTCAAACTTGGGCGCTGTACACCCTTCAAGATACGAGACGTAAGAGCCCTCTTCGGCGACAATCAGCGTCCTTTCAAACTGGCCCGATTCGGAATTATTAATGCGAAAATACGTTGAAAGCTCCATCGGGCAGCGCACGCCCTTTGGTATGAAACAGAACGAGCCGTCGGAAAAGACCGCACTGTTCAGCGCCGCGAAAAAATTGTCGTTCGTGGGAACCACTGAGCCCAGATGCTTGCGCACCAGATCCGGATACTCGCGAATAGCCTCGGTGAACGAACAGAAAATTACGCCATGCTTCTTGAGTTTTTCCTTATAAGTGGTAGCGACCGAAACGGAGTCGAATACAGCATCTACGGCAACTCCGGCAAGCTGTTTCTGTTCCTGCAACGGAATACCTAGCTTTTCAAAGGTCCGCAACAATTCCGGATCTACTTCGTCCAGACTCTGCTTCGTTGGTTTCTGCTTCGGGGCGCTGTAGTAAATTACGTCCTGGTAGTCGATTTCCGGATAAGAGATATTAGGCCAGTGTTTTGGCTCCGTCATCGTCAGCCAGTGACGGTAAGCCTTCAGTCGAAACTCAAGCATCCAGTCCGGTTCATTCTTTTTCTCGACTATTAAGCGAATCGTATCTTCCGACAGACCTCGAGGAATAACATCCGATTCGATGTCGGTAACGAATCCGTATTTGTATTCCCTGCTACGCAGCAGCTCAGCTGTGCTCATTCTGGTTTCCTGATCCCCGTTGTTGTAAAGCAACCCGTTAGGTTGCGCTGTAAAGCAACCTGTTAGGTTGCGCTCGCAAGCTAACAGCTTGCGTTACATGCCCAATCTTGTACCCTGCTTAAGTCCGTGAATGCTATGCAACACGGCATCCACTTTCGCCTCAGAGCCCAACAGTTGAGACAACGTAATCTCCGCCAGGGCGTTGTCCACGATTTGATGGAGCTCAACAATCACCGGTCTGATGCCGCAATCTCCGGTGTGCACACAAGTCTCGAGCACCCCGGTATAACTCTTACAGTGCGAGTCCGCCCGCTCGCCATCCAGGACTCGAATAACCTGATTCAAACGAATCTCGCTCGCGGGCATGGCCAGCCGGTAGCCACCTTTTATTCCCCGCTGAGACTGCACTAAACCCGCCTTACTCAGGATCCACATCAGCTTGCCGGCGTTCGCTCCAGAGATTCCTTCTCGCCGAGCAATTTGCGAAAGCGTCAACGACTCCCCGGTCAGCTCAGCTTGCGCCAGTTGCAGGAGGCAGCGGAGCCCGTATTCTTCCTGTGCGGAAATCTTCATTTCGCGGCCATTGTAGGTAAACCTTACTTTTAAGTCAAGATTGCAGCAAGTCTTTGAGAATCCGTAGATTACCAGCCGCTTGCAGGGCTGATGGTGTGCTTATTAAAGGCGGTTGGATCCACGAAATAACACGAATCTTTTCGTGTTTTTAGTGGATCTGACTCTGGTTGCGGGTTAAGACTCCGTCCGGTGACGTAAGGATTCTTTAGAAACCGAAGTTGAACTCGATGTATCCGGATAGACGAACAGCTCTTCCATCCACCACCACAGGCGAAAAGCGCCAGCCGCGAGCGGCGTCTTCGGCGGCTTGCCGGAGTAGCATCGGACCCTCCGATTTCTGCACCTGAACCTCACCGCGCTCATTGACAATCACGTGCACCTTTACAGTGCCTGTGGCTCGCGACGCTTTAGCTATCGGTGGGTAGGTGGGAATAACGCGCTTGCTGGCTCGCTCGTTTAGGGCACCGGCATTAATTACTTGCGCATCCGAGGTCGGATTTGCAGGCTGAGTTCCAGACTGTGAACCTGCGCCCGCGGCCGAATTTGCCGGAGCGCCCGAGGCAGATGATTGATTCTTAGGAGGACGCGCTGGTGGCCCACCCAGCGAAGCAATCTCGATCCGCGCCGAGCCGAGTTGTTCGCGCGCCTGGGTGTATTCACTCTGCCAGCGCTCCCGATCTTCTCCGTCACGGGCTACAGACACGCGCACCCCCAGCACGTCCTCGAGCAGTGCGAGACCGTCGTTGGCCGTGGCAGCGTCTTTCATTATTTCCTTAGCCTGAGCCGCCATCCGTTCCAGCAGCGAGCGAGCGCGATCGAGATCGTTCGTTGCTTCAGAAGGCAAGCCCGCGCTGTCAATACTTACTCCGAAATTGCGATAGCGAGCCAGATGCAGACGCAGGCCATTTACCGTTTGGCCAGCCAAAGCGAAGTAGCCGCGGATTGAACCTTCCTTCGCAACCGCACGCGTTTGAAAAGTTTCCTCGAGCAGTGACTGGGGTCGCGCGTAATTCCCTGCCTCGAGATAGATCCCCATCAGCATGATCGTGGTTCCTTCGCGCACGACCACGTCTCTGGAGGTTGCCCTGGCAGTTTCGAGTTCACTGGCGGCAGCTTCCAACTGGTGCGCCGCAGCCAGAGCGCGCGCCCGCTCAATGCGCTTTTGAATTTCCTCCGGGCTTGGCCCTACAGGAGGTGGTTGGACGCTTGTGGAACTGCCGTAGTTACTCTGAGGATTCGATTGGGTGCTGGATGGGCCAGGCTGGACGTTTGGCTGACTTGACGGCACTGCTGGTGAGGATTGACCGGCGACCCGAACAGCTGCGAGCGCCGCATAAAGAACTACAAAAGAGATAAGACCAAACTGCGCAACAATACTGGATAACTTCTCGCCCTTCACTTTTATGTCTCCGGAAATAAGAAAGCGAGCCTAAATGGCTCGCCTAACAGGTAGCATCAACTGACGACTTATTATCGTCCGATACGCCCCCCGGAGGCAAGTAGGACCTCAACAAAAACTCGATTACTGGTGTTTTCGCTGGGGTTTTTGTGCCAACCCCAGGACGATCCACGAAATCACACGAACAAAACGCGCACAATTGCACCTCGTTCGTTTGGTTTTGCTCGTATGTTCGTGTTATTTCGTGGATCGAGTCGCCAGGACCCCGAGGACTATTGTGGATCAGTCTTGAGACTCTTGATGATGCGGTCGCGAAAGACTCCGGCGCTCTCCTTGATTGCTGGTTCATTGAGTGTCAAGAGACGGTGGTCTCGCATGAGGACCCTGCCGTTAACGATGACAGTTTGCACGTCCGAAGCTTTGGTCGCATACACGAGATCGGAATAGATGTTGTAGAGGGGAATCTGATTCAGCGCATCCCGTTCGACAATGACTATGTCGGCGCGCTTCCCTGCTTCCAGCGAACCAATCAGATTGTCAAGATGAAGCGCCGCGGCGCCCCGGATCGTAGCCAGCTCAAATGCCTGTTGCGCAGTCATCACCTTAGGATCGCCGCTGAATACCTTGTGCAACTTCGCAGCCGTATCCATTTCTTCCCACATATTCAGGTCGTTGTTGGACGCTGCTCCGTCGGTTCCCAGGCCAACCGCGATGCCTTCAGCCATCATCTTGGGCACCGGGGCAACACCGGAGGCCAGCTTCATGTTTGATTGAGGGTTATGAACTACGCCAACACCGCGGCGCTTAAGAATGTCGAGTTCATCCCCGGCCGGCCAAACTACGTGCGCGGCAATCACTCGATTGTTCAGGAACCCGATCCGCTCGAGATAGTCAATGGGGCTTGCGCCCTTGGCTTTCAGACTGTCATCCACTTCCCGTTTGGTTTCGGAAATATGAGTGACTATCGGCGCTCCGGTGCGGTCTGAGAAGGCCCGAATCGCTTTCAGGTGCTCTTCCGAGACGGTATAGGGGGCATGCGGCGCAATTGCAGCGACGATCAGATCGTTCCCTTTCCAGTGGGCAACAAACTTTTCCGCATAAGCCATGCCCTCGGCATTTGTCTTATTGTCGGCCACGGGAAAATCGATGAGCGTTTCGCCCAAGACGCCGCGCACGCCAGCCTTGGCAGTCTCGTCGGCGATCGCATCCTCGAAGTAGTACATGTCGCAGTAGGTTGTAGTGCCCCCACGGATCATCTCGGCGAGTCCGAGACGGGTTCCCGCGCGAACAAATTCTTCGGTGACATTTTTTGCTTCCGCGGGAAAGATGTACTTGGTCAGCCACTCCTGCAGATCCAGATCGTCGGCCAACCCCCGAAACAGCGTCATGGGTATGTGCGTATGGCCGTTGATCAAGCCCGGAATGATCAAACGATTCCGCGCGTCAATAATCTGTGCCGCAGCATACTGCCGTTCGAGCTCAGCGCGTGGGCCAACGGCCAGAATTTTTCCGCCGCTGATCGCAATCGCGCCGTTCTCGATTACTCGGCGCGAGCTGTCCATGGTGACGATCGTTCCGCCCAACACCAGCAGCTCTGCACGACTGCGCTTTTGTTGTGCGTCGGCTTCAGTAAAGGATAAGCTCAAGATCATAGTCAGAAGCGTCAGTACGCTCACCAGAGTTTTTGACATACGTTACATGGTTTTGCGAATCATCGTTCACTGGAAGAAAATGCACTGAACCACCAAATCACACGAATAAAAACCAAGACATTCGTGGATTCGAGTGTTTCGTTCGTGTATTTTCGTGGATCAACCGTTTCGGCTACAGCGGGTTTAGAACGCTTCACGAAATCACACTAGCTCAATCGGCGACAACCCCGAATCAATCGTGTTTCACTTCTTTTAGAAAACGCGCATCGAAGGCCCGCGGCAACAATTCCCGGATCGAGACTGTCTCGCTTTGCCCTTTGAGGTTAAGGAGTTTGATGGTGGCGTTCTTGCAAAACTCCCAGATGATCTGTCTGCAGGTGCCGCACGGAGGCGTCAATGAATCTGTATCGGCAACGATCGACAGTTCCGTAAAGTCTCGCTCGCCCTCTGATAGGGCCTTCCAGATTGCCACTCGTTCGGCGCAAACCGTCAGACCGTAACTCGCGCTTTCAATATTGCATCCGGAGTAAATTTTTCCGCTTGCTGCCCTCACTGCCGCGCCGACCAGAAACCTGGAGAATGGCGCGACCGATTGCAACCGCGCCCGTCGCGCGGTCTCGTCAACTTCAGTTTGACCTTCGGTTCCCTTCAAAACTGACCTCCAACTGGACTTAAAGCGCCGGCCAACCGGTCGCGTATCTTGCCACTGAGCAAATCGATGCTGACCGGATTATGACCACCTTCAGGAATAATGACATCAGCATATCTTTTCGAAGGTTCCACAAGTTGCATGTGCATTGGTCGTACGGTCGCCAGATATTGCTCGATCACCGACTCGACCGTGCGTCCCCGCTCCGCAACATCGCGCCGCAACCGCCGAATGAATCTAATGTCGTCAGGCGTATCGACGAATACCTTGATATCCATCTGTTCCAGCAGACGCGGCTCGGCAAATATCAAAATGCCTTCAACAATGACAATCGGTTTCGGTTCAAGCCGTCTGGTTTCGTGCAGCCTGCTGTTGGTCTTGAAATCGTAGACCGGCAAGTCAATGCCCTCACCGGACTTCAGCTTGCGAACATGATGGACCAGCAGGTCGTTATCCAGCGCGTCCGGGTGATCGAAGTTGGCCACATCACGATAATCGAGGGGCAAATCCTTCAGGTTGCGATAGTAAGAATCCTGCTGAATGAAGACCACTTCGCTGGCACTGACCGATTCGAGAATGCGGTTAGCTACAGTTGTCTTGCCGGATCCGGTTCCACCGCTGATGCCGATAATCATCTGTTCACAACCTGGAACTCAGCCGGACGACTACGCGTTTTAACAGACCCGCAAAGGTGTCTCGCACTCGATTCCCGGTCTCCATAACTTCTTCGTGGTTGATCGGTTCATCACCGATCCCGGCTGCCATGTTCGTAATGCAGGAAATGCCCAGCACATCCATTCCCATATGCCGGGCCACGATAGCCTCTGGTACTGTGCTCATGCCGACGGCGTCGGCGCCGAACGTGCGAAACATGTGAATCTCAGCGGGAGTTTCGTAGCTCGGACCGGACAGGGCAGCATAGACGCCACGACGGACTTCGGTGCCCATCGCCCGCGCCTCTTCAACCACAAGCTCCTGCAACTGTCGTGAGTAAACCTCTGACATGTCCGGAAACCGCGGGCCAAACTTTTCGTCGTTCGGGCCCAGCAATGGATTCACGCCCATCAAGTTCAAATGATCGCTAAGGACCATTAGTGCGCCCTGATTGAATTCGATGTTGATCCCACCGGCGGCGTTCGTCAGAATCAGCGTTCTGATCCCCAGCAGCTTGAAGGTTCTGACGGGAAAGGTCACTTGCTCCAAAGAGTAACCTTCATAATAGTGAACGCGACCCTGCATTGCGACGACTGGTATGTTCTCAAGTGTGCCGACTACCAGCTGTCCGGCATGGCCTTGTGCCGTGGAGCTGACAAAA
The DNA here is from genome assembly GCA_035644135.1 of Pyrinomonadaceae bacterium. Lineage (GTDB taxonomy): Bacteria > Acidobacteriota > Blastocatellia > Pyrinomonadales > Pyrinomonadaceae > PSRF01. The sequence continues at coordinate 75,835 of DASQPD010000179.1, read as the reverse complement.
CCCGGAATCTCTTCGTAAGGAATTTTGACGGCGTCTTGAAAATCATCCGCCAGCGCGCCGAGACCACTGCCGAGAATCAAAGCCACGCGTGGCTCGTGGTTGGTGCGCGCGCGAATCGTTCGCGCCGCGTGTTCGGCACGCGCATACAGATTTGATTCCGCCACCTTCTCTGACATTGTTTGCTTGCCCCCCCAACAGCCTACGAAGTCCGCAGAAATAACTCAAGCGTGTGCGACCGGTAGTGAGTCGGTTTGATGTCCGATAAGCTTTAAAAGCTTGTAGTCAACATTCGCAACACTCAAGCTTGAAAAAACGCGACACTACATGTCCGACATGCTTCAGCTTGTCGTCGAGATTGGCAACACTCAAGTAATGATATTACCCGTAACCTCGCACATTGAGAGTTCCCCATCTTGACGACATGCTCTTCAGCTTGTCGGACATTTGCTGTTTCGTGGACCTACTTTTCCTTTTGGTAAGGGATACCCAGAGCGCGCGGCGGTCGTGACGAGCCAATGAATCCCGCCAGTACGATTATCGTTAGCAGGTAAGGAACCATCTGAATAAACTGCACTGGAATATCGTCGCCTGAAGGCAGTTTCACAACGCCCTGCATCTGGATCGAAACCGCCTCAGTAAAACCAAATAGCAGGCAGGCGAGCATCGTCTGCACCGGACGCCACTTCCCGAAAATCAAAGCAGCCAGGGCTATGAAACCCCTTCCGGAAGTCATATTTCTGGTGAATAGAGACGACTGCCCAATGGACAGATAGGCTCCTCCAATTCCAGCCAATACTCCTGACAAGAGGACTCCCCAGTACCTCATCTGGGCCACTGGAACTCCGGCGGCATCGGCGGCCTCGGGATTCTCGCCCACCGATCGAATTCTTAGTCCGAATGGAGTTTTATAAAGGACATACCAGGTAATGGGAACGAGGGCGAAAGCAATAAAAATCGGCGTCCAGGGAATCAGGTGTTCTTTGGCAATCTGCGGAGTGGCCCCCGACGAAAGGAAAAACGCCCCGCTCAAGAATCCGGGCATGCCGATCATCAGAATGTTGATGGCTGTGCCGGTTACGACCTGATCAGCCTTAAAGCGAATGCAGGCCAGAGCATGAATCAGCGCAATGGCGAGGCCGGCTGCCATGCCCGCAAACAAGCCCAGGAAGGGATTGCTTGTCGCATAGGTTACGGCCGCCGCGGTGAAAGCTCCGGCCAACATCATGCCCTCCAGCGCGATGTTAATGACGCCAGAACGTTCGGAAAACATGCCCCCCAGCGCCGCCAGGACAAGTGGTGTTGCCAGCCTGATCGTTGACCAAATTAAAGATGCGGTAAAGATCTCTCTCATGGCTTTATAGCCTCAAGCTCTTAAAGAGTCCGAGCTTCTGAAAGGTTTCCCCGAAAAAAGCCTCGGCAGCTACAAAAAGAATGATTGTAGCTTGTAGCACCTGCACGATGTCTTTGGTTACATGCTCAGTAAACGCATCCACGGGAATGCCGCCGCGCTGCAAAATCGCAAAGAGGAAAGCAGAAATCAGAACGCCTACCGGATGATTGCGGCCCAGCAAAGCCACGGCAATTCCGGTAAATCCGTAATTATCTGAAAACCCATCGTAGTAACGGTGACGGTAACCGAGCACTTCATTGATCCCGACCATTCCCGCGAGCGAGCCGGAGATGGTCATTGCAATCACGATCTGCTTGCGCACAGAAACGCCGCCATACTCGGCGGCCCCGGCATTGCTGCCCGTCGCACGCAATTCGTACCCCCACTTGGTGCGCCAAAGAAACAGGTAGACCAGAACGCAACAAAGCAGCGCCAGTAGAAAGGCAATATTCACGGGAATACGCTCAGGCAAACCAGGCACAAACTTACCGAGTCTTGGAATATACGCACCTGGCCCAATTTGCGATGTTTCCATGATCGGATCGCCTGGAATACGGTAATGATATTGCGTGAGATAACTGATAAAGGCGACGGCGATGAAGTTCAACATTATTGTGTTGATGACTTCATGCGAGCCGAACCGAGCCTTCAAAATGCCGGGTATGGCGCCCCATGCGCCTCCGGCAACAATCGCGGCAACGAAACACAAAGGAATCAAGACCCAGGCGGATCGTTGCGCAAGCGTTATTCCGACCCAGGCAGCTGCAAAAGCGGCGACATAGAGCTGACCCTCTGCGCCGATGTTCAGCAAGCCACAACGGAATGCAACCAGGACAGCCAGTCCGGTAAAGATAAGCGGCGTTGCGTAGAAAAGGGTGTAGCCAATCCCGTCCGGCCACGACAGAGCGCTACCGAACATTAGGCCGTAGGCTTCTATCGGGTTATCGCCGATAACCAGAATCAAAATCGCGCCCACAACGAAGGCGGCCACAACGGCGATGAACGGGAAAAGCAGTTGGCGCAGAAGTTTCATTTTATGAAATGGTCTTGGGCTTTTGGTCTTTGGCTTTTGGCCTTCTTTGGACTTGGGTCTGGTCTTTCACGAACTAAGGGACTCAGACCAAAGACCTAAGGCCAAAGACCAAAAGGCCTAAGACCAAAGACCCAAGACTAATGCCCTCTTGTCATGAGCAGTCCAATTTCCTCAATCGTTGCAACTTTGGGATCGACCTCACCGACGATGTGGCCGTTGTGAATAACAAACAACCGATCTGAAAGACTCGTCACTTCCTCAAGCTCTGCCGAAACCAGCAATATGGCACACCCGGCGTCTCGCAGTGCGACCAGCTTCCGATGGATGAATTCAATCGCCCCGATATCGACGCCGCGGGTTGGCTGCGATACCAGCAGCAAAGTGGGATCAACTTTGAACTCGCGACCAATGATCAATTTCTGCTGGTTGCCGCCTGACAGTGCGCGTGCCGGCAAAGCGGGATTTGCCGGTCGCACATCAAATCCCTGGATGATTTCCAGGGCGCGCCGATGGATGGCGTCGCTATCGAGAAATGCATTACCCGGATAGGCCACGATCGGACGTCGATAGTGAACCCCGAGGATTGAGTTCTCCGCCAAACTGAATTCCAAAAGCAGACCTCGACGGTGACGATCTTCCGGAATGTGGGCAATTCCGATCTCGCGCCGCAACCGCGCACCGCTCCGCGTGATGTCCCGGTTATCGAATCTGATCTCGCCGGACAAACGCGCCGGTTGGGTCAGGCCTGCCAGAGCTTCGATCAGTTCGGTTTGACCGTTGCCTTCGACCCCCGCGATTCCTACGATCTCGCCTCGTCGCACCTCAAAGCTGACCGAATCAACACGCTTGCTCCCGTCTGCTGTGGTGACTGTCAAATCCCTTACCTGAAGCGCTTCGCTGCCAACGTGCGGTTCCGTTTTCTCAACTCGCAGGAGCACTTCACGACCTACCATCAAGCGGGCCAGCTCGGCTGCGTTCGTTTCCTTGGTTTGTAATCGTCCGACAACTTTCCCGTCACGCATCACCGTCACTTCGTCAGAGATAGCGAGCACCTCAGAAAGCTTGTGCGTAATAATGATGACTGTCTTGCCTTGTTCACGCATCCGGCGGAGTATAGCGAAGAACTCCTCGACTTCGAGCGGAGTGAGTACGGCTGTGGGTTCGTCGAGGATCAACAATCGCGCATGGCGATAGAGCGCCTTGAGCAGTTCGACGCGCTGCTGCTGGCCTACAGAGAGATGCTCGATAACCGCGTTGGGATTGACCGCCAGTTTGAACTCCTCCGAAAGCTGGCGAATCTGGGTTGCCGCGGTCGCCAGGTCCAGGGCAAATACACTGCCGGGCTCGGCGCCAAGCACAATGTTTTCAGCCACGGTCATGGTATCAACCAACATGAAATGCTGATGCACCATGCCGATACCCAGCGCGATCGCATCGTGGGGCGACTTGATCTCGCGCACCTGGCCTGCGACAACGATCTCGCCACTGTCGGCCGTGTAGAATCCATAGGCAATTCGCATTGCCGTGGATTTACCGGCGCCATTCTCGCCAACGATCGCGTGAATCGTCCCCTGCTGGACCTTGATATTCACGTGGTCGTTAGCCAGCACTTCACCAAAGCGTTTTGTTATGTTACGTAGCTCGAGCACGGTAGTAGTCAGTCGTCAGTTGTCAGTGGCCGTGAGTCATTTCGATCTTGCTACGCCTCGTCCCAACGGAACGTCCCCAATTGATTTCTGATAGGCATTGAGGGTTGGGCCAAGCTCATCAGTTACAATTTTCAGTCCCTCGACCTGTTTCTTCGTGAGAAGATGTCGTTTGTACGCTCGACGGAGCCAGTGCTTTGTCTCATTAAGTGCGCCTCGTGACATCCTTGCAAACCGTCGGTTATCCAAGAACCGGCCGCGCCCCTCCCCTTCGGCAATGTTTGCTCCAACGCTATCGGCGGATCTGACCAGTTGCACGCCTACAGTATTGCGAGCGAAATAGTTCCACCCCAGAACCGTATCCCATACCTGATCCGAAAGCTTCTCCGACAGACGGTAAACTCGCAGGTTTTCAAAATTCGTTCTTGCCATTTCATCCTCCTTTTGATGAGGTTTAGAGAATGTTATTTGGAAATGCCACTGACAACTGACTACTGACCACTGACTATTTCATCATCGCATCGGTGACCTTGATTTCACCGCGAATGATCTTTTGTTTTGCTTCTTCGGCCTGTTTGATGGCTTCCGGCGAGATCAGCGGCTGATTGAACTGGTCCATTGCGTAACCAACTCCCTCTTTGTCAAGGCCAAAGACGTGAAGACCCGGTGAGAAACGACGGTTTACGACGTCGGCGACAATCTGATAGACCACATTGTCGACCCGCTTGACCATGCTAGTGAGGACAAATCCCGGCTTGACCATGTTTTGGTTTGAGTCCACTCCGATCACAAAATGAGTTGCCCGTCCGTTTTGCGTGCCTTGCTGCTCGACGGCATCAAATGCTCCTAAACCGGAATTACCGGCCGCGGTAAAAATCACGTCAGCCCCTTTACTGATCTGCGCCAGGGCAATTTCCTTTCCCTTTCCCGGATTGTTCCAGGCGCTATCTGTCACGCCGACATAGTTCTGAATAACGCGAATATTGGGATTCACTGAACGAGCACCTTCCTCATAGCCCGTCTCGAAACGATGAATCAAACCAATATCCATGCCGCCGAGAAAACCGATCGTGCCTGTTTTAGTGGTGTTTGCCGCCAGCATACCAACAAGGTAAGAACCTTCGTGCTCTTTGAAGATAAGTGAGGCGACATTCGGCAACTCGCTCACCCCATCGATAATCGCAAACTGGATGTGCGGGTAATCCTTGGCTACCTGCTCCATAATTGGAGCCTGAGCAAAGCCAACGCCGATGATCAAGTCGTACCCGCGTTCTGCAAAGGCTCGCATTGCTGGTTCGATTGACGTCGGATTGCCGGGTTCGATGTCCCGCAGCACAATGCCCAACGCGGGCTTGCCGCAATCCTGTCCATTAGGCAACTTTCCTGTTTCGGCACACTTAACTCCGGCCCAGGCCGCCGCATTAAACGAGCGATCGTCCTTGCCGCCGATGTCGAAAACTATACCGACATGGATCTTCGACTTATCGTCCGCACCGTAGCTTGTCTTGCTACATCCCGCCGACAAAAAGGCCAGGAGCGATAGCCCCAAAAGCATTGCCAAAAGCACGTATTTCATTCGTTAATGACTTCCTTAATAAGACTCAAGCCGGCGGGCGGCTTATCCCCAATCTCATACGCGGCCTGGATTCGTTCTGCAGCTGCGCGGGCTTTTGCACTGTCTTTACTGAAGACCACTCCCACGGCTTTGCCAGCTTCGACCCGATCGCCAACCTTCACTCCCGCCACAAAACCAACCGTAGGGTCGATACTGTCTTCGATGCGCACTCGCCCACCCCCGATGGCTGCAATTGCATGTCCAATCTCGGTTGTGCTAACGGCAGTAATGAATCCGGAGCGCGCGGATTCTACCCCAATTGATTCGCTCACCAAAGGAAGAACCGCACCGGGATCGTCGCAGACTCGACTGTCACCACCCTGAGCTTCGACGTTACGGCGAAATAGTTCGAGCACTGCGCCGGTTTTCAAGTGCTCTAAAAGTCGCTGCCGTGCCGCCTCGAGCGACTCATCGACATGCGAGAGGACCAGCATGTGCGCCGATAATTCGATTGAAAGATCCAGAACCGGCTGAGTGAGCTGATCGACCTGCCCGCGCATGATGTCGATGCATTCCTTGACCTCGAGCGAGTTCCCCACCGCCCGGCCGAGTGGCTGATTCATGTCAGTAAGCAGCGCACGGGTGCGAATGCCACATGAGTTCCCGGTGCTAACCAGAGCGTGAGCCAATTTCCTGGCTTGCGACTCATCACGCATAAAGGCGCCCGAGCCAACCTTCACGTCGATGACCATCGCGTCGAGACCAGCCGCGCCTTTTTTGGAAATTATAGATGCGACAATCAGCGGAATTGCTTCTATGGTGGCGGTCGCGTCACGGAGGGCATACATCTTCTTGTCCGCGGGCGCTAACTCGGCTGTTTGACCAGCCATCGCATAGCCAACGCGCTCGAGCACGTTTTGAAACTCGCCGGTCGAAAGGTTGACTCGATATCCGGGAATAGACTCCAGCTTGTCGAGCGTTCCGCCTGTGTGTCCCAAACCCCGACCCGAGATCATCGGCACACAAACGCCACAGGCAGCAACCATTGGAGCGATCAATAGAGAGGTCTTATCGCCGACACCGCCGGTTGAGTGTTTATCTGCTTTGGGTTTGGGGATGCTCGAGAAATCAAGAATGCGGCCGGACTGCAACATGGCCTCGGTCAGAGCCTGCTGCTCGATATCATTCATGCCCTTCAGGTAGATCGCCATCAGCAGGGCGCTGACTTGATAATCGGCAATGCCACCACGCGTGATCCCTTCGATGAAGAAGTTAATCTCTTCACGCGAAAGCTGCTCACCGTCTCGCTTTTTTCTGATTACGTCCTGTGGTCTCAAGAATATGTCTCAGCCGGTGGCCATTAGCACCGCAGCTTGGGCGGTCACGGCCATTCCCTTGCCGACTGCGTCCAATCCTTCTCCAGTTTTCGCCTTTACACTCACACAAGCGAGGTCCACACCCAGCACTTCGGCAATTCGCTCGCGCATCGATTGCACATAGGGCCTGAGTTTCGGCGACTCGAGCAAGATCGTGGCATCGACGTTAACCACTGAAAGGCCTCGCTCATGAGCCAGCCACATTACTCGGGACAGCAGTTGCAAACTGTCAACATCCTCCCATTGGGGATCGCTATCGGGAAAGTGCACCCCCAGATCCCCTTCGCAAAGTGCTCCCAAAATTGCATCGGCAATCGCATGAGATAAAGCGTCAGCGTCCGAGTGTCCTTCAGCCCCGCGATCGGAGCAAACGTGCACGCCTCCAAGTACCAGGGGCCGGCCATCAACCAGGCGATGCGTGTCATTTCCGATACCAATTCTAAACATTTGATTGGTTTGTCAGTGGTCCGTGGTCAGTTATCAGTTGTTAGTGGCTCATCCTCTTTCGTGTGATTTCGTGGATCGTCTGTCATCCAGCAGAAAAGACGATCCACGAAATCACACGAAAGGCACGAAAACAACTGACTACTGACCACTGACCCGTTTGAGCAACTCTTCCGCGACCTGAAGATCCTCCTGCGTGGTGATCTTGATGTTGCGCGAACTGCCTTCGATTGCCTCGACCGTAATACCCAGTCGTTCGACCAGAACACTATCATCAGTCAGCGCCTGATCCTGGACATCAATACCATCGTAAGCTCGACGTAACAAATCATAACGAAAGCATTGCGGCGTTAACGAACGGCGAAGGCTGCTGCGGTCGAGTGTTCTGACCACTTGCCCGCCGCTGATTTCCTTGATGGTATCCGTCACCGGCGCAACCAGCACCGCAGCGCCCATTTGAGCTGCCGCAACGGTGCGCGCGATCTCTGCCGGAGTTACGAATGGTCGAACTCCATCGTGTACCGCCACGATCTCGGCGGTCGCAGCGCGAACAGCCAGCAGCCCGCGATAGACGGATTCTGCCCGGGTACTTCCTCCAGCCACGACTCGCGTCAGCTTGCGCAAGCCGGCTTGGTTCGCCAGCGAGAGAAAGCCTGCAGTGTCGGCTGCAGGCAAAACCAGAATTATTTCGTGAATGCTGTCACACAGCTCGAATGGTTTGAGCGTGTGGAAGATTATGGGAGTACCCGCAAGCTCAAGAAACTGCTTGGGGCGCTTGCCTGCCATGCGCGTACCTGTGCCGGCGGCGGCAATGATCGCGACGTTCATAAAAAGTGAAAAGTGACGAGTAACAAGCGACCGGAAAGAGGCACGCACTCTTCAGTCGCTTAGCACTCGTCACTTATCACCGGGTTTAAGTCTCCGTGATCGGCTCGTGATCCGTGATCCGAACGGGCGTTGGGCCGCCGCGCGAGTCACGTTGGCGACGGGTAGCACCATTCGTTCGGTGCTCGCCGTTTAGGCTGCCGTTTTCCGAATCCTCCCAGAGGCGGCCAAAAATCATCTTCCCGGCAGTCGTTTGCAGCACGCTTGTAACAGCAATGTCCGCGTTCTTGCCGATCAGGCGGCGGGCATTATCGACCACGACCATCGTACCGTCGTCGAGGTACGCAACGCCCTGGTTGTACTCCTTGCCTTCCTTCAAGATAAAAACGCGCATCGCCTCGCCGGGCAGCACCACGGGTTTCAACGCATTGGCAAGTTCATTGATGTTCAGAACGTTGACGCCACGCAGCTGCGCAACCTTGTTGAGGTTGAAATCGTTCGTGACGATCACTGCATCCAGTTGTTTGCCTAGCTCAATCAGCTTTAAGTCCACTTCACGAACCGAGGGAAAATCAGTTTCGACGATTTGAATATCCAGCGTGCTGTTGTTTTGCAGGCGATTCAGCATGTCCAGGCCACGCCGGCCGCGCTGCCGCTTGGACGAGTCTGGCGAATCGGCGACTTGCTGGAGCTCTCGCAAAATGAACTGCGGGATGATCAGCGAACCCGTTAGAAAGCCGGTCTCGGCAACGTCCGCAATCCGGCCATCGATGATGACGGAGGTATCCAGAATCTTAAGATCGCGTCTTGAAGCCTTGTCACTGAAAATGCCACCGAGCGCGGAGAGATCCAGATAATCGCCTTTCGCAGCGCCAACCATTAGACCCACGTAAGCCATAAAAAACGTCAGGGCAAGCGTGGTGAAGGTCTTTACTTCCGGGGCCACGGCCATCGACTCCTGACGGCTGATTAGCGAACCAATCAGGTAGGCGCCCACGATTCCCATTATTGACCCAACGGCAGCGCCAATTAGAGTTTTCAGGGTGGCGCGGCGAATTCTGAGCTCGAACAGGATAATGCAGATCGCTATTAATGCGGCGACGCCGGCAGAGATCCAGGGGTTCCCGGCTACCGGTCTAAGTACGTACCCTGCTGCTACCAGAATTCCAGTAAAAATTAGCCGGATGATGATGACATCGGCATGCATAACGGGGAAGATATTATCACGCCCGGAAGGTGACAGTCACCAAAAACCTTTTACTAATAAGCGTTTTCGGCGCGTTAGTTACCATTTTGGCTTAGCACCGCTGAGAGAGTTGAGCGGTGTCATTTCGTGGATCAATTGTCTTGCTCACAAAACCTGGTCAAGAATACCAGAAGTTGCGCGTTTGTATTACAGACTCAAAGTCTGTTCACTATTTGAAGCGGTAAGTGATTCGACCGCGCGATAAGTCGTACGGGGACATCTCAACGCTGACTCGATCGCCTACCAGAATACGTATACGGTTTTTCCGCATCTTGCCGGAAATAGCAGCCAATACCACGTGCTCACTGTTATCCAGCTGCACCTTGAAAAAGGCATTGGGCTGCTTATCAATGATGGTTCCTTCTGCGGGAACAAGATCGTCTCTTGCCAATCGTTTCTCCTTTGTTGATTTTCAGTTTTTCATTGCCGTCAGTAATTTCCAATTTTTGATTGCCGAATGCCGATTGGCGTTTGGTCTTCGGCTCTAATGCCGGCTCATTGATCTTACCGTCCAAGATCACCCGGAAGGATTGTCGTAGCGCCAGACAACTGAACGAAGACCAAATCGTCAATCGTCAATTGGAAATCGGCAGTTACTTACCACCGTGGCTCGCGATTGCCGCCACCACCAAAACCACCGCCATTGCGACCGCCTCCGCGGTTGCCACCGCGACCACCGCCGAAACCGCCACGTCCGCCGCCGCCACGATTCTCGCGCGGTTTAGCTTCGTTGACAGTCAGGCTGCGACCGTTGACTTCCTTGCCATTGAACTGAGCGATGGCGGCTTCGCCTTCCTCTTTAGTCGACATTTCCACGAACCCAAAGCCGCGCGAACGACCTGTGTCCCTGTCTTCGACTATGCTGGCCGACTCGACCGTGCCCGCCTGCGCGAAAAGTTGCTGTAATTCTTCGCCCGAAGTTTGGAACGAGAGATTCCCTACGTAAAGTTTCATAGACATTATTAGATGTACCTTTCCCTTTTGGGGAATGAAAGAAGCTACGAATCGGAGGTGCTTCGATCGAACGGTAGGAGCGAAGGGCCGTGTTCGGATGCTCTCAACGAGCGGCTTCTGAAGTTGAAATCAGCCTGCTCTCGAACTATCCAAAACGCCCGCAGCAAATGCTTAACGCGCGGGGCGCATCACCGTCGATGCGCGAGAGAAGGATTAACGCTGTGTAATATGCACTATTGGCGGGAAAGTAGCAAGGCTGCGCACCCAGTAGGACACGTTGGCCTTTGACAAACATCGGTCATGGCATGCTGTAATGTGTCGTTACGCAGATGTATATATTTGGAACTAAACGCAGGAACAGGCTTGAGGCTGGAAACTGCTCGAGGTTAGTTCGGGCTTTGCTGGTTCTGCCACTGGTGTTCCTTATTACCCTCACGGCAGATGGGCAACGGAAAAAGGGCACATCCCCAGAAAAGTCTAAAACCAGCGAACTAAGCAGACTTCGCGAAGAATTCGTCAAAGCCACCAAAGATTACAAGTCAAGCCTGGAAAAACTACTGGAGCTCTACGAACGCAACGCGCACAAAGCTGAAGATCAGCTCACTCAGTCGAAGGAACTCTTCAGTCAGGGACTCATCTCGAGAGCCCAACTGACCGAGAGTGAAGCCGCCGTAGCCTCAGCCAATGACAAAGTAAACGAAACGCGTCGACAAATCGGTACCGCCGATACTCAGATCGCTGATACGCTGCTTGAGGCCCAGGCAGAAGCCCAAATGGCAAAGATTGTTGTTCGCAAGGGCGCGCTTTTGAGAACAGCGGCTTACATCCGTTACAACGGGCCGGCAAACTGGTCACTGCCAGACTCATGGAAAATTCAGCGCTTCTTCCAGGACACATTCAACAAACCTTTGCCGGTCGCGGTTTTTGGCCAGGGCGCGATCCACGATCGTTGGCGGTTGGATCACAGAAATGCCATGGATGTTTCGCTCCATCCGGATGGACCGGAGGGTCAGGCGCTGATTAACTTTCTGCGCAGCAATGGAATTCCCTTCCTTGCCTTCCGGGCTGCCATACCTGGAACCGCTACGGGCCCGCACATACACATTGGTCGCCCCTCCCACAGATTCTGATCGCTAAACTTCGATGACCCGCAACCAATCTCATTCTGCTCGTCTTGATCTTTCAGCAGTTGCACGTAATGCCATGATTGAGGCGGGCTTTGTGCCGGACGTACCTGCTTCGGCTTTGGCTGAGTTGCATCAGCTCGAACAGGATGCTCACTCTGCTAATCCCAGCCACTCAACTCGGGATTTGCGGAATCTAACCTGGTCATCAATCGACAATCAGCAATCCCGGGATCTCGATCAGGTTGAGTTTGCCGAAGCTCTGCCGAACGGCGACATTCGGGTGATGGTCGGCATTGCCGACGTAGATGCGCTAGTTCAGAAACGTGGAGCGATCGATGATCACGCCGAGGAGAATGCAACGTCTGTCTACACTGGATTCAAAACGTTCGCCATGCTTCCGGAGCAGTTGTCCACCGACATGACCTCGCTGGTTCGTGACGCCGATCGCGCGTCCATCGTCGTAGCTTTGATTGTTGACAGCGATGGCCAAGCCAAGACAGAAGCAGTCTATTCAGCCCTGCTTCACAACTATGCCAAGTTGTCTTACGAGTCAGTGGCTGCCTGGTTGGACGACGACGCAAGCACCCCAACGGAATTTGCCGGGGTCGCCGGCTTGGAGGACCAGCTCCGCCTGCAATTGGAAGTTGCCGGCCGTCTGCGAAAGTTACGAAAACAGCGTGGGGCGCTCGAACTCGATACGATTCAGACTACTCCCGTGCTCGATGATGCGGGCCAGGTCGCCAGTCTGGGAGTAAGCGCACGGAATAGCGCTACTGACATTATTGAGAACCTCATGATTGCGACAAATGTGGCCATCGCGCAATTTCTGGAAGCGAAGAAACTGCCTTCTATTCGTCGCATTGTGCGAACCCCAAAGCAGTGGCCCCGCATTGTTGAATTGGCACGAGACCTTGGTGAGAAGCTGCCTTCCGAGCCAAACTCGCTGGCGCTAGCCGAATTTATCGCTCGCCGCAAACAGGCCGATCCTCTCCACTTCCAGGACCTCTCGCTATCAATCGTGAAATTGCTGGGCCCTGGAGAGTACGTAGTGCAAACTGCAACCGGCCAGAGTGAAGGGCACTTCGGTCTGGCCGTGTCTGACTACACGCATTCGACTGCTCCTAATCGTCGCTACGCGGATTTGATAACCCAACGTCTTTTGAAAGCTTCGATTGCCGGCTCAGCCTCACCGTACGACGAAAAGGAGTTGGCTGAAATCGCCGAGCATTGCACGGAGCGCGAGGATGCGGCCAGAAAAGTTGAGCGGAAGATGCGGAAGGTTGCGGCTGCCCTGCTACTCGAGAATAGAATCGGCGATCAGTTTGACGCGATCGTGACTGGCGTAACGCCGCGAGGAACATTTGCTCGCACCCTGAATCCTCCCGTTGATGGATTAATTGCCCGCGGTGAACAGGGCTTGCGTGTCGGAGATAAGATACGTGTAAAGCTGTTGTCGACAGATCCAGCTCGAGGCTATATCGATTTCGCGCGTAATGCGTTTTAAGCGTTGCTTCCAAAGGTCAAATGACGATGGGCATTTTTCGTGCCTTTCGTGTGATTTAGTGGATAGCCTTTTTCGCTCGATGACAAAAACTATCCACGAAATCACACGAAAGCCACCAAATGTCCAACGTCAACTTCTTCGTCCACGGTTTTGTTGTTATTAACCTTTGTGCTCAAGCCGTTGACTGCGCTGTCCCAGTCGCCCTCAAAACAAACGTCAGGATCACGCCTGCCAGAAAGCCTCCGATGTGCGCCATGTAGGCAACACCACCTGCCTCGGTATTGGAAATGGAGCCAATGCCGCTAACGAATTGCAGAACTATCCAGAAACCGATCAGCACCAACGCGGGCATGGGAATTACTGCTCGTCCCATCAGCACGCGAACCTGACCACGGGGAAACAGCAGAATGTAGCCACCCAACACGCCCGCTATTGCCCCAGAAGCTCCAAGATTCGGCACGTTTGAATTCATGCTGAACACTAATTGGGCCAGCGTCGCAGCGATGCCACACAGCAGATAGAAAACGAGGAACTTGAGGTGCCCAAAAGCGTCTTCGACGTTGTCACCAAAGATCCAGAGGTAAAGCATATTCCCCAGCAGGTGAAGCCATCCCGCGTGCATGAACATGGACGTGAAAACAGTGGGAAAGTCGCCGGCAGGATTAGCCACCAGCCGGCGCGGAACCACAGACCACTGCATGATGAAAGGCTCGCCGCCACTGAGTTCGACCAGAAAGAAAAGAACGTTTATCGCAATCAGCGCATAGGTAACCAGTGGAACGGTTCTCCGCGCACTATCGTCATCGCCAATCGGAAACATGACTAAGCGCTCCTCTCGTTGTCTGGAATTCCCGATTCAGGCCACACGTGGCGGCCAGTCAGTTTCCGAAAACTCCTCGTCGCTTCCTTGGTTCGGTTTAAGAAACTCTCCACGAATGCGATCATGCGTTTCAGACATCTGTAGGAACTGGTGCTCAACGTTTGAGCGCAAGGGGTCATTGCTGCCGGATTCTCCAATCGCACCTCCAGTCCCGGCCGACAATAACGGTTCATTTTCCCGGGTCGTCTTAAGACTAAAACGCTCGCGGCGAAAGAATTGGACCACCTGCATAACTGTTTCCTCCTAATCGGCTAAAGAGTCGTAGGAATGTTCACGGTACATAGAAACCAGGCACTTGGACTTATTGCTTGCAGTCCCCTGCAGCAACAAGGATGCCATTCGGAAGAAAGTGTCGATGGTTCTTGCTACGTGTCAGATGTCGGATCAAAAGAGCAGCCGCCCGTCTGTTATCCGTTCGGTTTCATGCGCTCACTCCGGGGCCACCGTGTGAATTTCGGTCAGTACGAAAGCCGCGACGCAAGCCATAAAAGCCGTCAAAGCGGGCTGGTTTGCTGCCTGCCGGATAACTGGTTTATGAACGGGCGACAAACTCCCGGTCGCCATCCTCGACCACCGCAAAAGCTCTTACCGGAAACGTTCCAAACCGTTTCACCTTCACTGGTACTGCGAAGAAACGAAAAGCTGCATCGGGAAGCTCATTGAGGCCGCAGAGGTGCTCCACGATCGGGATATCGCGCGCCAGCAATATTGAATGGGCCGGTCGACTGGCATCGGCCGTATCGTCGATGTTGTATGAGTCGATGCCGACCAACGCCACCTGCGAGTCGGCCAGATAATGCGCCGATTCCGCCGTGAGAAAAGGATGCGAGCCATCCCAGTACTTTTCGGTGCGCCAGTACAGGTCCCAACCGGTATGAAAGATTACCGCCTTCCCCTTGAGGTCTAACTCCGGCAGGCTCGCTTGAGTGACGCCTCGTTGGGCCAGGCCAACGCAGCGCACCACCACCCCATCGAGATTTGCCACTGCGCTCAAGTCCAGATCCGCAAGATCCTTACCATCAGAATATCGATGAAACGGCGAGTCGATGTACGTGCCGGTATTCGCTACCATCTCAATCTTGCCGATGTGAAACTCAGTGCCGGCAGCATAAAAACCGCGCGAGGCTTCACGACTCAGATGATCGGAGATCACGGGCGGCGGCAATCCCTTGTAGGTGATCATTCCATCGTGAATCGTATGGCAGACGTCGATCAATCTGAAATTTGACATAATGACGTTCCGATAGCAGCAAACGTGAGTGCTCCACGGCACAAGCCCGTGGCATCTTATCAATCTCTGTCAGCTGTTTGTAGCCGCGAACATGAAGTACCACGGCACAAGGCCGTGGCATCAGAACATCAATGGACCATCTGTTTCTCTGAATTCGAATTGGCATTCGCCTTCTTGCGCCGCCACCGCTGCATCGTGCCGACCGCGGTCAGGCAAAGAGCCAGCCAGGCCAACCCTTCAACCATGGCGGCCAGGACGTCGCTGAGGTAGTGCGCCCCTAAATATATACGGCTGAAGCCTACCAATCCGATTAGGAATGCCGCTGTGAGGATTGTCACCATCCGCCAGAGCCAACCGCGTACTTGCAAAACTATCAGGGCACACAAGGCCCCATACAGCGTGGTCGCCATCATGGTGTGCCCGCTGGGAAAGCCATAACTCGACAACGTCAGGATCGGATCGTCGAAATGCGGCCGAGCCCGATGAAACAGATTTTTCAGCACGACGTTCAGCAGCATGCCTCCAAAAACAGAGAGAGCTAATGCCAGCGCCCATGCCCCTAGCCTGCGGCGCACCAAATAGACAACTACGACGAGTGTGATGAGGCTGATGCCCAGGCTCGAGTGAACGTTCGTAATGACAAGCATCACCGCTGTCAAGGGCGCTCTTGCATGATGGTGAACCACGTCGCTGACTCTTACATCCATGACTGTTAGTGGTTCGTTGTTTACGACGTCTTCAGCAATGGCGGCAAAAAGCAAGGTGGCCCCCACTAGCACCAGAGCACCTATGGTGAGATGGAGGCCGAGAACATCTTCCGGCGAGAGCCGGGCTTGCAGAAAACGTTTAAGAGGCATTAGTTGGCAAGATGGTCGTGTGACACTTCTAGATTCGAGACCAACCGTCATTGGTCTGTTGAAAATGCTCTCTCGCAGCGAGTGCAAACTCCGATGCCTGAGGTTGCCATTCATAGCGTTGGACCTCAACCTCCGCGGGTTGAATTCGCACAACATTGAAAGAGTTTGCTTCACCGCGTTCGCGTGTGGAAATGGCAGTGCCGGCCTGAATAATCAACGCCGCATAACCCTTGATTGGATAGCGAATGGCGGTATGGTTGGTGTGCGCAACATGAAGGTGACCGGCCAGGAACAGGTCTGCTCCGCAACCGGAGAGACCACTCATTGCCATTCTCGCTCTGCCAACCAGATCACGGTCGTCGTACCCCTCAGGCAAGTCGAAGGGATGATGTGTGACTATCGCTTTGATCACTGCTTCGCTATGGCTGCACAGGATCTCTTTTACGCGCTCGACCTGAGCTTCATTGATTCGTCCTCCTTTGATCGTCAAAGAGCGCGCAGTGTTTACGCCGACGACTGCGATCTCGCTATCCACATACGAGGGTTGCAAATCATCGGTGATGTAACGACGAAATTTGTCGAGTGGCTGAAGAAACCTGGTAAAGGGGTTATGCAGAGGGACATCGTGATTTCCCGGCACAACAATCTGCGGCTGCGGCAAGGCATCCAAAAACTCACGCGCCTCCTGAAACTGGCGCGAGCGAGCTCGCTGCGTCAGGTCTCCCGAGACGGCCACGAGATCGGGCCTGATCTCGTCAACGCGTTTGAGCAGAGGGTCCACCAGGCGCAGGTTCACGCGGCCAAAATGCAGATCCGAAAGGTGGAGAATCGTGCGCATTTCCCTTTAAAGCTTGTCCGGCTTTGGCGCCAGGACGCGCAGCGCTTTTCGATGAATGAGGTACTGCAGTGGGGTGGCTATTACCTCGACTTCGCCGTCCCGTGCCACACGGACTCTCTTTCGTTTTGTCTCAATCGAAACATCATCGGTAAGCAACGACACGAAGTCTCGTTCATAACGCAGACGGCCCAGGAGGGCCCGAACAGCCAATCGAAATAAACCCCACCGGCCGATCCGCAGCGTCATATATACACTTAGAGTGCCGGCGTCCAACCGGTCTCGTATCCCGATCTTGAATCCCTCCATCGCGTACACGTTGTTGCCAATGAACACAAACGGAGTGCGACTCTCCACCGATTTGCCATCGGCCTTCAATTTAACATCCAGGAATGGGTAGCGGCGGAATACAGTAATCGCGGACCAGGCGAATGCCGGCCATTTACCGTGACCCAGCCGCTGCTGCTTTTGGCGTTCGTGAACGATGCTGGGATATAGACCCAGCGTGGAGTTGTTCAGGAAGATGCGACTATTTACCTCTCCCACATCGACCAGGGTCGTAAAACCGCCTGCGATCGTATCAACTGCCTCTTCCAGTTCGATTGGGATGCCCAAGTCACGCGCAAAATGATTCAGGGTTCCCAGGGGAAGCACACCAAGAGTTCTGTGACGAGCGATCGCAGCCGAAGCAACTGTGTTCGCGGTGCCATCGCCGCCCGCTGCGACAATCACTTCGCTCCGTTTGGCAGCTGCTTCCGCCTGTTGATACAAGCGCGTCGGATCCTTATTATTCGTAACCCTCACTTCAATCCCGCGGTCTTTGAAAAGTCCCTCCAGCAGTTGAGGTACGCCTGTTTTGTCGCGCAGTCCGGAGCGCTCATTGAGGATGACTTCGACGGACGTTGACTGCGGCAGATGAGATGGTGACTCATGCCCGTCTGCTGAAGCCTGAGCAAGCGCATGTTCAAGATGAAGCACTTTTATTTCTCGCTTTCAGATTTGCCAGCGCCCATTCGCGTCATTGGTCCACCCGCCACACCTTCAACTCAAGAATAAACGGATCTATCACGGAAGCCTCAAGAGGCGGTGTTTTCGTCGAGAGGTGGGGACGCCCAAAGAAAGGCGCAACTCCTTGCAGTGCGGCGCCTCGGCGCCGCTTTTCTATTCACACTTGCGTCAAGCGCAGATCAAAAGCGCTGACAAGGCAGCGCACTCCAAACAGAGGCGCAACTCCTTGGAGTGCGGCGCCTCGGCGCCGCTTTTCTATTCACACTTGCGTCAAGCGTAGATCAAAAGCGCTGACAAGGCGGCGCACTCCAAAGAAAGGCGCAACTCTTTGGAGTGCGGCGCCTCGGCGCCGCTTTTTCCAGTGCTAGAAATCGTCAAAGATGTTGAGCTTATCGATCTTGAAGCTGTAAATGGTCTTGACGGTTGCCGGTGATGCCGTACGTTCGAACCATCTTGCCGAACACCACTGGTATTCATTAGCTACTTTGACTAGGCCATGCTTTACCGGGTTCTGATGTACATAGTTCAATCGTGCAAGATATGAGCGCTCATACGTCAACTTCGTGTCCCAGTAATTAAACCAGACATCTCGGCCAGGTCTGTTATCTCTAAGATTTAATTCTCGCGCGGTCTCGCCGTGAAGATGCTTCAAAAATAACCCAAGGTTATTCAGGCCTGTGTTGCTTCGACCGACAAAGTGATAATGATTTGAAAAGACGGACCAAGCCTCGAGTTGCCACTGGTAAGACTTGGCTAAGGCGAGAATTTCCTGTTCAAGAAACGTTAAGTTTTCTACGCCGGCAAACAGATGTCGCTTGTAGTAAGTTGCGGCAGTAACGATGAAGATGCCATCCGAGTTAATTCGATGAACCGGTGCATGCGGCCAGTCTTTCGGTTTGAGAGTGAGGTCTTTCATCGTGAGGATCTCCTTTAGCGTGCGGCAGTTTCTACGCCGCTGGAATAGTGAGGAACTCATTGTGACTCGGATCCAAGCGGCTGACAAGGCAGCGCATTCACTCACACTTGCGTCAAGCGTAGGTCAAAAGCGCTGACAAGGCCGCGCACTCCAAGGAGAGGCGCGAAGCTCGAAGAGCCATCTTTTTACGGCTGCGGGGTTTCACTCGCGGGCGGACGCACCACCACCGCCGGAATGTTCTGCTCTTTCACCAGTTGGTTGAAAGCCGGCAGCTCCGTCTTGATAATCTGATCCAGCTTTCGAAGCTGAGCATCGATCTGCGACGACAACTCTTCGTAAACTGTGTACGACTGGTCGGTCGGCGCAAACTCTCCGCCCGACACCACACCGGCCAACGCCGCGAGTTTGTTGTTTAATCGAATGGGGAAGTTGAGAGGATCCTGACTGCTCTGGTTCTTCGCCTGATATAGCGTCTCTTCGACCGCAAGCAAGTTCTTGTTCAAAGCCGTGCCGGCCTCGCTCACCACGTTGAAGCCCGGCTGATCCTTTAGCCTTTTTAGCAGATCATCCACTTGCTTTCGCACATCACGAATTTTGATTATCGCGTTGTGAGTTTCGCTTACTTTATCGCGTATTCTTAGAGCGAACTCCAACTGCTTCCCGTAGTCCGCCGCAGTCGTTGCTAAGCGCGGATCAGGTTTTATCTCAAAGCTCTCGGTCAAACTCTTGCCATCAACGGTAAGTTTGACCTGATAGCTGCCTGGTGCTACGTGTGGACCGCGTGTTTCGCCGGCCCAGAGAATGATTCCAGGAAATCGCACGGCATCCGCGTAGCGTAAATCCCAGACGAATCGATTCAAGCCGATGTCGGTCGAAGGTCGCGGCTGGCCACCACCGAACGACTCTCCTTCCGCAGGAGTCGGTGACGCTTCCGCCGCTGGTCCACCTCCCTCGCCGGTTGGAGAAATTCGCGTTGTAAACTTGCGAATGGACTTACCGGCACCGTCCGAAAACTCGAGCGTGACTTCGTTTGCAGGTTTGCTTTTTAATGAGTAGTAAACCACCGCGCCGCCGGGCGGGTTTCGTCCTACTGTCGCAGTGGCTGAAATCTGGAAACCACCGCCTCCGGGCATGCGGTAAGAGTCCTCAGGCCGAAACAGTCTGGTGTCGTTGACAGCGCTGAAGCCACCCGCATCCATAAACTGATAAAGCAAAGTCAGGTCATCGAGGATCCAGAACGAACGGCCCTGGGTCGCGGCAACCAAATCCTTTTCGCGTTTTTGAACCGCCAGGTCGGTTATTGGTACGACAGGCAAATTGAACTGCATCGATTGCCAGTGTTCGCCGTCGTCAAACGAAACGTACAACCCGGTCTCCGTTCCGGCATAGAGCAGGCCTCGTTTGTTTGGATCCTCGCGGATAACGCGGGTAAAGGCGCCATCGGGAATCCCATTAGTGATCTTCTTCCAACTCTTGCCGTAATCATTTGTCTTGTACAGGTAAGGCTTGTTGTCGTCCCACTTGTACATCGTCGCAGCCACATAAGCAGTAGCGGGGTTGTGCGGTGAGGCCTCAAGGGAATTGATTTGAATCCATTCCGGCATCATGTTTGCCGGTGGCGTCACGTTTGACCAGTTCTTGCCTCCATCGCGAGTGAGATAAACCAAACCATCATCAGCACCACTCCAGATCGTTCCGGCCTGAAGCGGAGATTCCATCACCGTGAAGATTGTGTCGTAGTACTCGACACTCGTATTGTCTTTCGTAATTGGCCCACCGGAGGATGCTTGTTTCGTTTTGTCGTTGCGTGTCAGATCCGGACTGATAGGCTGCCAGCTTTGACCTTCGTTTGTCGACTTGAAAAGTACGTTGGCGCCGGCGTAGAGCGTATTTGGATCGTGCGGGGAAAAGACAATGGGAAAGTTCCATTGGAAACGATACGGCAAAACATCTGCTCCGGCGCCCATGGGATTGTTGGGGTAGGGGTTAACGTCCCGCAGTTGCCCGGTGTGATGATCGTACCGAGTCAAATACCCGCCGTATGAACCGGCGTAAACAATCTCCGAATCTTTCGGCGAGGACGCTACCCATCCGGATTCGCCACCGCCAACGTCAAACCAGTCGCGCGTAGTAATGCTGCCTTCTGTTGTCCGGCTGGCAATGCGCACAGTTGAGTTGTCCTGTTGAGCCCCGTAGACGTGGTAAGGGAAATCATTGTCGAGTGTGACCCGGTAAAACTGCGCGGTTGGTTGATCCTGCTCGGTCCAACTGCGACCGCCGTTAAAGGAGACATTCGCGCCGCCGTCATTGCTATTGATCATCCGGTTTGGGTCATCGGGCGCAATCCATAAGTCATGATTGTCTCCATGGGGGACAGAGATACCGGCGTAAGTGCGTCCGCCGTCGTTGGATTTATAAAAACCTGTATTTAGAACATAGACTGAATCTGGATTCTTCGGATCCGCGTAAATTCGCGTGTAATACCATGCTCGTTGCCGCAGACGACGCTCGTCGTTGACCCTGGCCCAGGTTCGTCCGGCATTATCCGAGCGAAAAACCCCGCCATCTTCGGCTTCTATAATTGCCCACAAGCGATCCGAGTTCGCGGGTGAAACGGTGATGCCGACGACGCCGACAGTTGCCCGTGGCAGACCGGGATTACGAGTTATCTCAGTCCAGGTGTCGCCGCCGTCGGTTGACTTGAAGATCCCGCTGCCCGGACCACCACTCTCCAGGGTCCAGGGCTTGCGATACACCTCCCATAGACCCGCATAAAGAATGTTCGGGTTTGTAGGATCGATTATCAGATCGCAGGCACCTGCCTTGTCGCTGCGATAGAGTACTTTCTCCCAGGTCTTCCCTCCGGCTTTCGAACGAAAAACACCGCGCTGTTCGTTTGGGGCCCAAACGTGTCCCTGCGCAGCAACGTAAACGATGTCCGAGTTTTTCGGATGCACCCTGATGCGGGAAATCTGGCGAGTATCTTCAAGACCTACTCTTTTCCAGGTCTTGCCCGCATCGTTGGATTTGTACACGCCATCACCATGCGAAACGTTACCTCGAATCGGCGATTCACCCATGCCAACATAAATTGTGTTCGGGTCGGAATCGGATAAACCAATCGCTCCGACTGATCCGGTGCGAAACACTGAATTGTCGCTGACGGGTTCCCAGTTGATGCCACCATCCGTAGTTTTCCAGACTCCTCCGCCTGTGGCGCCAAAGTAGTAAACCATTGGCTGTGAGGCCACGCCCGCAACTGCCGTCGAACGGCCGCCACGAAATGGTCCGATCGAACGCCATTGCAAAACTTTGAGCGGGTCTGGTTGTTGAGCAGGTGATGACTGTGGCTGTTGCCCATTTGCGGTAAGCATCAGCGCAGATGCACCGAGCAGACACACAACGGCAATCACTTGAGACGTACGATACGTCTTGAACATTCGCGTGGACTCCTTTACTTTGTGCACTTTAAAAGGCGAGCTGTACGGTCGTAAACGGAGCGCAATGCTAACATCAGAATTGATCGAAAAGGAATGCCCCAGATGAAAATTACCCGGGTTAGCGCTTTTCTTCTCAGCTCGTTTTTTGCTGCTGCCCTCGTTCAGGGTCAAACGAACTCGTCTCAGATTCCGCCAGACTTCTATTCAGCATTGCAATGGCGCTGCATTGGCCCTCATCGAGGAGGTCGAGTGCTGGCCGTAAGCGGTGTTCGGGGAGACCCAAACACTTTCTATTTCGGAGCTGTAGGTGGGGGTGTGTGGAAAACGATTGATGCCGGCAGAACGTGGACTCCCATCTTTGACGACCAGCCAGTCGCATCTATCGGCGCACTCGCAGTCGCTCAATCAAATCCCAACATCATTTACGTCGGGTCTGGCGAAGCCGATATGCGCTCAGACATCTCATTTGGAGCGGGGGTTTACAAGTCAACCGACGCCGGAAACACCTGGTCCTTTGTCGGTTTAGCCGATACACGACAGATCGGCCGGATCCTCATCGATCCGAAAGATCCTCGAATCGTTCTGGTGGCCGCGCTCGGTCATGGCTTTGGTCCGAATCAGGAGCGTGGGGTGTTCCGATCCACGGACGGTGGAAGCAACTGGAGCAAGGTTCTTTACAAAGACGAAAATACCGGCGCCATTGACCTGGTATTCGACCCGGATAATTCGCGAATGGTCTACGCCTCGCTCTGGAACACGCGTAGACCGCCATGGAGCACGTATGCGCCAATCACTGGACCGGGCGGAGGTCTCTACAAATCAACCGATGGCGGCGCCAGCTGGAAAGAATTGTCAGGACATGGGTTGCCAACGGGAAAGGTGGGCCGTATCGGGATCGACGTGGCCGCTGCCCAACAGGGCCGGCGCGTCTTTGCTTTGATCGATGCCGAGCGCGCCAGCGGTCTCTACCGTTCCGATGATGCCGGTGAAAACTGGACGCTAACAAGCAGTGAACCGCGAATTCTGAGTCGCGGCTGGTACTTCGGTGAAGTCAGAGTGGACCCGAAGAATCCTGATCTCGTCTACGTGTCAAATGTTTCTTTGTATCGTTCGAACGATGGCGGCAAAACATTCACGGCGATTCGGGGCGCTCCGGGTGGTGACGATTACCATTCGCTGTGGATCGATCCTGATGACAGCCGGAGAATGATCTCGGGCGTTGATCAAGGAACCCTTGTGACGGTCAATGGCGGGCGCACCTGGAGCAGCTGGTACAACCAGCCCACCGCGCAGTTCTATCACGTAGCGGTCGATAATCAATTTCCTTACTGGGTCTACGGAGCGCAGCAGGATAGTGGTACCGCTGCGGTCGCCAGTCGTAGCGACTATGGCCAGATCACCTTTCGAGACTGGCACCCAATTGGTGCGGGCGAAAGTGGTTACATTCTTCCGGATCCTGCAAATCCTGAAATTGTTTATGGCGGCAGCACCGGCGGCGAGCTGTATCGTTGGAACAGGAAAACCGGCCAGGTACAAGATGTCTCGCCCGCATTGGCCGAAGTGGGTGTCACAACACGACAACGATATCCCTGGACCACTCCCATTGCCTTCTCGGCCCGCCCGCCCTACACGCTTTATCAGGCTTCACAGTTTCTTTATGCCACGAAAGACGGCGGCAATCACTGGCAGCGAATCAGTGACGATTTGACTCTGGAACGCGGGGCGAACGAGGCTGAGGCTAAGGCAGTCATCTACACGATTGCTCCGTCTCGTACCGAGCCCAACACCATTTGGATTGGGACTGACAATGGTTTGATCAAGCTCACACGCGACGCCGGAAAGACCTGGCAGGATGTTTCGATTAAGGGCCTGCCTCCGTGGAGCATGGTCAGCATGATCGATGCTTCACATTTTGACCCAGGCACTGCATACGCGGCCATCGATCGTCATCAGGCTGATGACATCGCGCCTTACGTCTATCGCACACAGGACGCTGGCAAGACCTGGACCAAGATAACAAATGGCCTTGCAAATGGAGCGTTCGTTCATGCGGTGCGGCAGGATCCCGTCCGGAAGGATTTGCTGTTTGCTGCTACCGAAACTGGAGTCTACGTGTCCTTCAACAATGGCGAGTACTGGCAGTCGCTACAAACAAATCTCCCTGTCTCGCCTGTTCGTGATCTGGTAATTAAGGATAACGATGTGGTCATCGGAACTCATGGGCGCTCGTTCTGGATTCTCGACGATATCTCACCGTTGCGAGAGTTAACTGCCGGCACTACTGGTGAACAGACGCATCTCTTTAGACCTGCCGCCGCATTCAGATTGCGCAAGAACCTGAGCCGGGATACGCCGCTGCCGCCTGAGACGCCTGCGGGCAAGAACCCGCCGTCGGGAGCGATTATTTACTACAGTTTGAAGTCGGTTGCGGCCGGAGAAGTGACTATCGAAATCCTGGATGCCTCGGGTAAACAAGTGCAAAGAGCCTCGAGCAATGGTCCAGCCAGTAAAGTTGACGATACTCAGCCGTTTCCGACTTATTGGTTTAAGCCTTCCGTTCCGATTACGAGAAACACGGGTTTGAATCGATTTGTGTGGAACCTGAGATATGAAAGACCGTTGGTGCTGCGACCTTCGTACAGCATCGCAGCCGCTTACGGTGAAGATGCGATCATGTCGCCGGAAGGACCGCTCGCTCTGCCTGGTAAATACCAGGTGCGATTGACCGTCGGCGGGCGCAGTTACACAGCGCCGCTCGAGCTGAAAATGGATCCGCGCGTCCCGTTTTCGGCAGCGGCACTCGAGCAGCAACTGGCTTTACAAAAGCAGATTATGAATGGATTGAGCCAGAGTTTAGGCTTGATCCGGGAATTGCGGGAGGTTCGACGTCAGTTGAACGATCTCCGAAGCAAGATGGAAAGCGATCCTTCTCTGACACAACTTACTGAAACAGTGAAAGTATTCGACACTGCCTCGAGTACGTTGCTTGGTGGTCCGCAACAGTTTCCGCCATCGCCTGAGCCGACCGCCTCGGCATTGCACAACGGCTTCGTTTCGCTTCTGGTTTCACTGGACGGCGCGGACACTGCGCCGACGGCGGAGGCTTCAGCGACGTTTCAGACATACAGTAGGTTATTGACGGAACAAATGAAGAAGTGGGCGGGCTTAAAGGCAAAAGAATTGAATGAGCTCAATACACAACTGCGAGCTCACAATCTGCCTCAGATTCAGCCATTACAGAACCCGGAGCGATAGGGACCGGGGCATCTACCTTTGGCGCAAGCATTCAAGCAGAGCGAAAATTTGCAGGTCGGGAAGGGGCAAGCGCACCCTCAACTACCATGACACTCAATCTGCAGCGCGCGCCCCCGCTCAAGATCCAATGCCACTCATGATGGAGTGACCGAGACTGTGACTTCGCACCTTGAGCGGGGGCGCGCTGCAAGTTGAGTGTAACCATGGTTGAGGGTGCGCTTGCCCCCTTCCCGACCTGCGAATTTGCGCCGCTTGAATGCTTCCTTCCCAACTGCGAACCTAATTGCTCGTGCCCAACTCCTGATAAAGCCGCCGATCCTTTTCAGTAAGCTTATCCGACGGAGGTGGGGGGATGAATGGTAGATAGTTTGGTATATCAGTGAAGATGCCGAACATCGGCGCCGCCAGCCGGTCACCTACATTCAGTGGTGCTAATCCGAGTAATATTTCAATCGTTCGCAACATGCTTAGCTGGTCGTAACGGTCGTTTATCAGTGCCCCCCGCTTGACGTAAGGACCAACCGCAAACGCGGTAGTGCGTGTCGCATCCACATGATCTGGTCCGTTTTGCGCATCGTCTTCCACAACCAGAATCAGGGAGTTCTTCCAGACGCGACTGTGTGAAATCACTTCGATCAGCCTCCCCAGCGCGGCGTCATTCTGCGCTACGAATTGAAAAGGGTTAAGGATCTCTGTCCTCGAGCCATCAGTATGATCGTTGGGCAACCAGATGTAATGAAACGTCGCGACCTGCCCGATTCTCAATTGGGTTTCAAAGTCTCGCTGCCAGTCCAACACGCGCTGGAGATCGGAATACTTCAAATCCCACGAACGATAGTTGAATGGATAGTGGTAGAGATAGTCAGCAAACCTGCGCCGCAGGCGTAGATCCTTTTTAAGCCCAACTGCGAAGCTCTCGTCTCCGGTGAGGAACTGAGATAGCGGCGTAGTGAAATTGGAATCGCCCAGGAGCTCATAAGCGGCCGGTCTTGTGTTTGCTCGGCCATAAAAGGCTCGCGCAAACTGATAAAACTCATTTCCCCGATCCCCTGCGCCGGCAGCGGTTACGGTCTTATCGTAGAACTTCTTTGCCAAATAACTGTCCGCACCGTACAGCTCGACAAGAATCCGATATGCGCGAGTAAACAGGAAATAATTCTCTCCGTAGATACGGTAATCGACTTGCTTTTGATCCAAAGCATCCCAAAGATAAGTTGGCGAGGTAACGGCGGGAACAGTACCAAAAGGATAACCTTTCCAACGCTGCGAATAACTCACATTTCCCAACCATTCAAGGAAGGGACTCGCGTAACCGCTGGTGGTAAAACTGTGACCCAGGACACTGATTTCCCCATTCACAAAGAAATTGTCGAGCGTGACGAAATCATAAGCTAATTGATGCTGGACCGGCGTGATCTCTTTTCCAAACAGCGTTAGCTGCGGGTCTCCATTACCGCGCGGAAGATCTCCCAGAACCTGATCATAGGTCCGGTTTTCTTTGATCACATAAAAGACGTGATGAATAGGCGCCTTGAAGCCCTTTGTCGGTTCAAAGATGGGCGATGCGGAGTTTGCAAGTTGGGTCCACGTGCTTAAGTTCTTGCCAATATCTAATTGTGGAATTATCGAAACGGTTCCCTTAAGGAGATTCAGAACATACTCGGGCAAAGGGCTTGGTCCAGTTGGTTGTGGTGCCTTCCGGTTGGGGCGCCGCGCACGAATGCCTTTAGCGTTAAGCACCAGTAGCTCGCCATTCCGGATCAGTACCTTTGTTGGATACCAGCCTGTAGGAATCAGTCCTTGCCGTTTCCCGCTTTGCTTTTCAAGCACAGCCACGGCGTTAATGTCAGCGAGAGTTACATAGAGACGATTGCCCTCAACGGTGCATGACGACGGGCTTCGGCCAAAACGGCTACCCGGAGCGGCAACACTTATCGCAGGCAGCAGACGGTTACTGCGAAGATCCAAAACCGAGAGGCTATCGGCAGTCGAATTCACGACGTAAAGTCTTTTGCCATCACTACACATCTCCTGCGGATGACTGCCAACCGCAAAATTCTTAGTGAGCTCTGCCTGTTTGTTGAAAATCAGCAGCTTGTTTTCGCCAAGTAGCGTTACATAAATCCTGCCGTGCAAGTACTGAATGGCGTAAGGAAAGTAGCCGGTTTCGGTCTCATGCTCTGTTCTTCCGGTCTCGGTGTTTAGAATTGCAAGTTTGCCGCTGACATAGTCGCCCTTCGCATTTTTGCTCGCCATGTAGCCTACAGCGAGCTGTCCCGGCCCGGTCGCCGCCAGACCGCCAGCGAACCCGTTGACATCATATTCCCGGACAATTTCGAATTGACTACTGACCCGGTAAATCTTCTGATCAAACCCTCCGCTGATATACAGATCTCCATCGGAACCAACCACCGCGCTAGGAAATAGCGATTTGATCCGCAAGGTCTTTACTACCGTCGCTGTCTGCACATCAACGATCGAGACTTGCTGTGGCTCGCTGTAGTAGTAGCCGGTATCGAGCACGACGAGTTTGCCGGCAAAGAGAACAGCCTCGTATGGTAGTCGTCCCACTTCCACTTGAGTGCCTGCAGGCGCAAGCCGCCAGCCATTAGGTAACTCGACTTCTGCTTTTTGAACGAGCTGCGAAGAGCGGTGGGCTTCGGCCAGGTACGGCAGAATATCCTGATAGGGAGTTTTCTTCACAAACTCCCAAAGCTCGCGATTGAGGTTCTCTTCCTCTTCGGATTCATCAAAGGTACGCGAACGATCTGGCTTCTGCGCTGGCGAAGAAAAGGTTTGAAGTATTATGAGGATAAAAGAAAGAACGAGGCACGTTTTTCTGTTCATGGTCTCCCGTCGGATTCGACTATCTGTCTACTGGAAATGACTATTTGCTGATAGTAGCTGGTCACGACTTTCAGCAACCTGCCAGACTGGACCGCTAGAAAAGCTCGGTCATTGCCTCTTCAACAGAGCGCACACCGACTACTCGAACACCAAGCAGACGTTCAAGGCCGGCAGAATTTGACGCCGGCATGACTATCTTTTTGAATCCGAGTGCCTGCGCTTCGCGCGCGCGCACTGAAGGTTGCATCGTTCCCCGCACTTCGCCCGTCAAGCCGATCTCTCCGAACACTGCGGTTTGCGGATCGATTGGGGCGTTTTTAAAGCTCGAGGCAATGGCGGCAACAACTCCCAGGTCGACAGCCGGTTCATCCACTTCCAAACCACCGGCGATGTTTACAAATACGTCGTCGCCGAGCAGTTGCAGGCCCGCGCGCTTTTCCAACATGGCGATCAAAAGCGCAACCCGATTCTGATCTACGCCCTGAGTCATGCGGCGGCCGGTGCCGTACCTGGTTCCCGAGACCAGCGCCTGAATTTCCACCAGTAAAGGGCGCGTTCCTTCCATGCACGCTGTTACAACTGAACCCGCAACGTTCTCGGGTCGCTCTTGCAAAAACATCTTGGAAGGATTTGCCACCGGCATCAGGCCCGAGCCCGTCATCTCGAAAACGCCAACCTCGTTGGCAGCTCCAAATCGATTCTTCGTAGCCCGGACAATGCGGTGATTGTGATGCCGCTCGCCCTCGAAATAGAGAACGGTATCGACAATGTGTTCGAGCGTTTTTGGGCCCGCAATCGAGCCGTCCTTGGTTATGTGACCGATTAGAAAAACAGGGATGGTGCGATTCTTGGCCAGCATCAGGAACTGGTGCGCCACTTCCCTCACCTGCGAAACAGATCCTGGAGCTGACTCGATCAACGCAGAGAAGACGGTCTGAATCGAGTCGATAATGATAGCTGCCGGTTCCAGCCGCTCCACTTCGTGAAAAATATTCTCGAGATTGGTCTCCGGCAGAATGTAGAGATTGGACGCTTCGACTTTTAGGCGCTCACCTCTAAGCTTGATCTGCCGTTCAGACTCTTCACCGGAAACATAGAGGACCGGCTTTCCCCGGGCACTAAGTTTGTCGGCCACCTGCAATAACAGGGTGCTCTTCCCAATTCCCGGGTCGCCACCGATCAAAACAAGTGTGCCTGGAACGATCCCGCCTCCGAGCACTCGATCAAACTCGGTGACGCCCGAGCCGATGCGCACATCGTTTTGTGGTTCGATTTCGCTGTAGGCGACGGCCGCGACTTCGCGTAATTTGAAGCCTGTACGGCCGGCGGCCTTATTGCTGGATCTGGAACGCTCTTCAACCAGTGAGTTCCATTCACCACACTCGGGGCATTTCCCCAGCCACTTGCGCGACTGGTGACCGCAACTTTGACAAACGAAAACTGTCTCCGGTGTTTTCTTCAAAATCCACTAAAGTACACGAACGCTGTCACAGCAACACTTTCACGTTTTCAACGGGTCGTCCCAACACTGCGCGGTCACCGCGCTCGACGATCGGCCGCTGAATGAGGTCCGGGTGTTCGATCATCAGCGAAATAAGTTGCTCGTCGGTGAATTCACCTTTAGCCAGCCCCAGCTCTCGATAGATGGTTTCATTCGTGCGCAAGAGATCGCGTGGAGTGAGAGCCATTTTGGTTAGTAGCTCTCGCAACTTTTTCTTCGTCAGTGGCGCCGTGTAGTAGTTTACCTTTTCAAAGTCAACGCCGCTCTCCCGGAGCAGGCGAG
Organism: Pyrinomonadaceae bacterium; assembly: GCA_035644135.1. Lineage (GTDB taxonomy): Bacteria > Acidobacteriota > Blastocatellia > Pyrinomonadales > Pyrinomonadaceae > PSRF01. Next base: position 45,683 of record DASQPD010000179.1, on the reverse strand, counting down.
CAAGCTCGCGGCATTTGCTTCAAGTAGGTTTTTCGTAAACTGTGATGCTGGGTTTCATTTGATTTTGGTCTTTGGTCCTTGGACTTTGGACTTTGGACCTTGGACCTTGGACTTCAGTAATCGAGATCAAAGACCGAAGGCCAAAGACCACCTCAAGGAAATATTCCCCTCACCCTCGTCGCTTCAGCCACCCGGTCAACAGCAAGAATATAGGCCCCGGTACGCATGTCAGTCTTATAATGCTGCGCCGTTTCGTGAACATCCTTGAAGGCCGATTGTATCGTCTGCTCCAGGGTGTCGTTAATCTGCTTTTCTGACCAGAAGAAAGAATACTGATCCTGGACCCATTCGTAGTAACTCACTGTAACGCCGCCGGCGTTCGCCAGGATGTCGGGGATTAAAAGGACTCCGCTCTCGGCAAACACTCGGTCAGCTCCGGGTGTAGTTGGACCATTCGCAAGCTCGGCTATTATTTTGGCCTTTACCTGGCCCACGTTCTCAAGCGTGATGGCATTCTCAAGTGCCGCCGGCAGTAAGATGTCGCAATCTGCGGTGATGACGTCTTCAGGAGCTATCTCTTTCGTGCCTGCAAGCCCGGATAAGGACGTGGTTTGGGCCTTATGCTCCAGGGCGGCTTTGATATCGATTCCGTTCTCGCGGTACACCCCGCTTTTCGAATCGCAGGCGGCCACCACAAGCGCTCCGTCAGCCGCAACCAACCGGGCGATGTGCGCCCCGGCGTTGCCGAACCCATGCACTGCGACACGAGCACCCTTCAATGGCAGGTTCTTAACCCGGCATGCTTCCCGCAGGGCGTAGAGACAACCGCGCGCAGTCGCCTCGTTACGACCTTGTGAGCCGCCGAGAGAGATCGGTTTGCCGGTGACGACCCCGAGTTCAGTGTGTCCGCGCACCATGGAAATGGTGTCCATGATCCAGGCCATCGTTTGCTGGTCCGTATAAACATCCGGCGCGGGAATATCGCGATCTGGACCAATGATAGGAGCAATCTCAAAGGCGTAGCGACGAGTAAGTCGCTCGAGTTCACCTTGAGACAAGCTCTTCGGATCGCAGATCACACCGCCTTTCCCTCCGCCGTAGGGGATGCCGACCGTGGCACATTTCCAGGTCATCCACGAGGCAAGTGCCTTTACCTCATCGAGAGTAACGTTCGGGTGATAACGAATACCGCCTTTGGCGGGACCACGCGCGATGTTGTGCTGGACGCGATAACCCTCAAACACCTGCACGTCGCCCCCATCCATTTTCACGGGAATGGACACTATCAATTGGCGCTTTGGCCTTTGCAGCACGTGACGCAGTGAGGCATCGAGTTCCAGGAAATCAGCCGCGATGTTGAACTGTTGCTTTGCTATTTCGAACGGGTTTAGCTCTTCTTTGAACGCCTCCCTGGTAGCCATGCTGAATCGTTCTCCTCGAGGGAAAGGATATAAGAGCGTGGCAATCCTAAAGCAATAAGCACCAAGACGCCAAGACGGGGCGACGCGGGGAAGAGGAGACGCGGGGAGCGACACGGGGAAGGGGTGAAGGGGGGACACGGGGAAGCGGAGATGCGGTGAAGCGGAGAATGGGAGAAGCGGTAAATGGGAGACACGGAGCTCGGGGCGCTCTTTCCCCGCGTCTCCGCTTCCCCCATTCTCCCCTTCTCCGCTTCACCGCTTCTCCCCTTCACCGCTTCACCGCTTCTCCGATTGACCGCTTCGCCGGAAGTGGGAACAAATCGCTGCTGGTTGGTTTCTAACTCTGCGACAAAGCTCCTGCGACCCGCATGGCACCGGCACGGAGGAATTTGATGTTTAATAATCTGATTGAATCCAGTTCGCACCGAAGCGAACTGAAACGCCGCGGGTCATTCTTTCTTTTCACCACTGTCACGTACGCCCTGCTCTTCATCCTTGCCGGCGTCGCGAGTATTTACGCCTATGACGCGAGGCTGGGTGAGCAGGATCTGGAAGTGTCGATCCTGAGTTTCGCGCCGCCAAATATTCCGGAAGCACCTCCGAGACCATCGGAAACGACGCACTCAACCTCGACTGCGAGTTCGCACGTGTCGCAACCTGTGCGTCCCATACTCTATGATCGCCCAGACAATCCGGCGAATCCACCAACCGAGGTTGGTACCACGGCACCGGCGATTCCACCGGCGCCTCCTAATACTGTTATCGGTAGCATCATCGCCGATCCACCGAGTGCTGGCAGCCCAAACGGATCTGGTTCGGATTCAAACAGCGGCAGCGGACCAGTGGTTAACAATATCGAAAAGCCGCCGCCGCCCGCGCCAACGCCAGTTCCGCGCATAATCAAGTCATCCCGTGTGCTGAACGGAAACGCGCTAGTCTTGCCAAAGCCTTCGTATCCCCAAATCGCAAAGATGATGCATGTGGAGGGGAGGGTAACGGTTCAAGTTCTGATTGATGAGACGGGCAAGGTCATCTCCGCACGAGCACTCGATGGCCCACCGCTCCTTCGCCACGTGTCGGAGACTGCTGCTTTTCAAGCTAGCTTCTCACCAACCAAGCTGGGCGATCAGGCGGTCAAGGTGTCCGGCGTCATCACTTACAACTTCGTTCTGCAATAAGGTTTTTAGTGTGATTTCGTGGATAGGTTTTCTGGTGACAAAGTAGCTTTGTAGCAAGGGACTCTCAGTTCAGAAGTCCCGGGAAATCATTACCCGCCAATGAAAGAGGTACGCAGCACCCATGGCCGCGTACCTCTCCCTCCGATACCTGTCAATGAACCTCGAAGCAGAGCAGGTGCGGAAATTTGCAGGTTGGGAAGGGGGCAGCGCAATCATCCGCAGATTACGCAGATTACACAGATTTTAGCTTCAGCAATTCTGTCCAAATGTTAATAAATCTGCTTAATCTGTGTAATCTGCGGATGATTGCGCTTGCCCCCTTCCCGACCTGCAAATTTGCGAAGCTAGAGTGGGGCTTTGAAGTTGAATGGCCGATGACATAATAATTCCTTCAATAACGCTCGAGTTCCTGCCCCATGATCACCTTTCCCGTAAACCCCGCCGCATGAATTGCCTCCAGCATCTCTTCATCTTTAGCGCCAAAGCGAATGATGTGCGTCAGCACCAGCAACTTCGGTCTGATACGGCTTGCGAGCGCCCCCAACTCTCGATCAGAGGTGTGGAACGCACGCATGTACTGTGGCCACAACTCGCCTCCCGGACGATCTTCCGGGGCCAAATGTGCCGCCGAGTAAACCTCATGAACGAGAACATCGACGCCTTGCGATGCTTTCACCAGAGCTTCACTCGGCGAAGTATCTCCGGAGATCACGACGGAACGATCAGCAGTATCTATCCGGTAGGCGAAGGCCTGCTTCCAGCTCCCGTGCGGCACCGAAATCGCCGTCACTCTCACGCCGCTGCGTTCATAAACAACTCCGCCCTGAATTTCGTGAACGTTGACTCGATAACCGCCGGCAACTTCGCGTTCCAGACCCCGTGTGCGAATCTCAATGTCCTCACTGTATGCCGCCAGCAGGTGTTTGGTCATACGCCGCAGTCCTCGTGGTCCATAGACCTGAAGAGGCGAGGTGCGTCTCATGATCCAGGAGGTCAAAATCAGGTCGGCATAACCCAAAGTATGGTCGCTGTGCAGATGTGTGATGAATACTGCTTCCGGACCGCTTATCGGCAGACCAGCAGCGTTCAAGCGACGCATCACACCTCCACCGGCGTCAAATAGAAAAACCCGAGTACCGATGACTACCGCCGTAGCGGGGCCCGAAACTGCCGCGTCCGGATAGGGTGTGCCTGTACCGAGCAGCACTACTTCAGTCCTGCGCGCCGCTCCGGTTTGGGCGCTCAGCGGAACTGGCCCTATCAGCAAGAACGTCAAGCCGATCAAGAATAAAGGTTTCATAAACTCGCGGGAATCCGGACCCCTCACGCTGGTTGCGGTATGATACGCAGGCCTGCAACACTCGTAAAGATTTTCTCAAAGTAATGCAGTTTGGGAATCACAAGGAGCGTTAAGATTTGGAAACCGCGGATGTGATCGTTGTCGGCAGCGGCATCGTCGGTTCCAGCGTCGCCTATCATCTCGCACAGGCGGGTTGCACCAACGTGCTGGTGATAGAACGCGAACCGCATCAGGGCAAAGGTTCAACGGGCAAGAGCATGGGCGGTGTGCGAGCTCAGTTCACTACTCCCGTGAACATTCAGCTGTCATTGTACTCAATCAACTTCTTTGCAGAGTTTGAGGAAAAGGTTGGGCACCCGGCGGATTACCGCGCTCACGGGTACCTCTTCTGCGCCACCAGCGAACGCCATCTGGAATACCTGAAAACAAATCGCCAACAACAGATGGCTCTCGGTCTGAATAATGTCGAGTTAGTCACACGGGATGACATTCTAAAGATGGTTCCGCAACTGCACGGTGACGATATCCTTGGGGGAACATTCTGTCCGACTGATGGTTTTGTCGATCCTCACAGTGTCATGATGGGATTCATGCTGAACGCTCGCGAGCGTGGGGTCAGACTTTGGCTTGATACAGAGGTTACGGGAATCAAGCTAGAGAACGATCAGGTCATCGGGGTGGAGACCACCCGAGGCTCAGTTGCTGCTCCGGTCGTCGTAAATGCCGCCGGCGCCTGGGCCGCCGGGGTAGCACGTCTGGCTGGGGAGGAGTTGCCAGTCGAACCACTGCGACGCCAACTCGTTCCCACTGAGCCTTTCGACAAACTGCCGCAGCGGTTTCCTATGGTGATCGACATGTCCACGGGCTTTCATTTCCGGCGCGAAGGTAAAGGCATTCTATTGGCCTGGAACGATCCGGATGAAACGCCCGGGTTTAAAACCGACTTTGATCCGTCATTCGTGGAAAAGATCCTGACTCGAGCTGCTGCACGGGTACCTTGTCTGGCTGAGGCTGAGGTTAATCCGCGGCGGGCTTGGGCAGGACTCTACGAAATGACTCCTGATCACCATGCGATCATCGGTCCCGCGCCGCGAGTGAAAGGTCTGTATTTCGTGAATGGGTTTAGCGGTCACGGCGTGATGCATTCACCTGCGTCAGGGCGAATTGCCGCCGACCTGATACTGCATGGTCGATCGGAACTTCCAGCTGCAAATCAATTGGGTGTAGGGAGATTTGAAACTGGAGAGCTGCTGGAAGAAACCGCGGTGCTATGATTTCCTGAATTGAGTGTGTGAAAAAATTGAAATCGCTCGGGGATTACCAATCAAGATCCGGAAAATTCGCGGGTTGGGAAGGTGGGCTTGCCCCCGCTTGATACGCTAAGTTGAGTGTTACTAAGCAAGCGGGGGTAAACCACCCTTCCCGACTTGCGATCACCCGGCTAGACATAAATCCGTGGCACGCGGTCGCTGATGCCGCAAGTTACCTCATACGAAAGCGTGCCCGCGACCTTTGCCAGATCTTCGGCGGTCACCATCCGCCCACTGCCAGCGTGATCGTGACCAAGTAGAGTAACTTCATCACCCAACTCCACTCCCGGCACGTTCGTAACATCGATCAAGGTCAGGTCCATCGATACACGCCCCACTACGGGAGCAAAGACACGTCGCACGATGACATGGGCCCGATTCGATAATCCGCGCAGGTAACCGTCGTGGTAACCAATCGGAATCGTTGCCACTAGGGTTTTGCGCGAAGCTTCGAACGTGCAACCATAACCCAACGTTTCGCCTGAAGGCACCCACTTCAGCAACATAATTCGGGAATACAGAGACATCACTCCACGCAACCGCACTTCCTCCGGCAAAGGCGGCAGGACGTCGCGCCAGAGACCGTACAAAACCCCGCCCGGCCGGACCAGGTTGCCCCACGCTTCCGGATGTCCAAATACCCCGGCGGAGTTTGCGAGATGAAAATGCCGGGGTTGGTGGCCATTGTCGCGCAACAATCTGACTGCATCGTCAAAACGCTTGACCTGAACCTCTGTCAACGATTGGCAGGTTGGGTCATCTGCTGCCGCAAAGTGTGTCATCAAGCCGTCGACCTGAATGTGTTCAAACCGGCCCAGTTGCGCGACGAACTCACCGAGGTGATCGAAGCGAACCCCAAGCCGGCCCATTCCCGTATCGACTTTCACATGCACTTTGGCAACAAATCCCGCATCTCTCGCCGCGAGGTTGAATGCCTCGATTTGATCAAGGCGGAAGACGGCCGGGGTTAACTGATGCTGAATACAAAGAGCAGCCTGGTTTTCCCAAAAGCCTGCGAGACAAAGGATTGGCTGAGTTATGCCGGCGCTTCTGAGCTCCACCCCCTCTTCAGGCAACGCAATGCCAAACCAATCCGCGCGCTCAGCCGCAAGTCGTTGCGCACACCTGACGGCGCCGTGCCCGTAGGCATTCGCTTTAACAACGGGCATCATTGAAACGTTAGGGCCTACAAGGTCGCGAATTAGATGAAAATTGGAGGCAAGCGCCTCGAGGTCGATCTCGACCCAGGTCGGGCGCTGCCCAGTCGTGCTCCACTGACTCGCATTCGAAGATTGCATGTGTTTGGTTTCTCGTCAGCCGAGAAGGTCTTCGGTAGGATACAAGCTTGGCGAGAGTTTTGTCAGGTCAGATTAGACGTGTGGCGATTTGCTGGTTTTGTCGGTTGACGGATTCAACTCCTTGGAGTGCGGCTCTTTATCGCCGCTTTTCCAGTCGCGGTACACACAAGTAACGCGCAACTTGGATTCTTTCGCAGCACAAAAGCGCTGACAAGTCAGCGCACTCCAGGGAGAGACCTTACCTCACCTCTTTGCAATCCATAACCGGTAACGCTCCGGTCGCGCGGGTCAGTCGCACCAACCCTTCAAATGAATCGAGCATAATCTGCGCTCCACCTTTGCCGAACTGTCCATTAAGGCGTTGGTTTAGCCCTCTTTCGCCAGTGGAATTGTGTTCCCTGTTACCTCTGTTTTGATTTGTCTTCAGGGGAAAATCAGATTCAAGGGTGCCCCGATAAGAAGTGAGATTGGCATTGAAACCAGAAGTATTTCTATCGAGAATCATCTCCACCCGGCCGGACATTGATTTCAGGTAGTACCGGCCATTGTCCTGGAGCTTGCTCGAAAGCAGCACTCTGCTGTTACTGGCAATAGCGTCAACATCGCCATCGATGTTGTACAAGTCGATCGGGGCATTGGTGTTGGTAACATCCACGCGACCACGAGCGCACTTCACTTCGATCGGGCCGGCAATTGAGACTGCTCGCACACCGCCGTTGGCCTGACTCACGCGGATTGCCCCGGTCGCGGTAGTAACTTCTACCAGGCCGCTCGCTTCTTGAATTTCAACGTTCCCGCTGCGTGTATGAACTTCAACAGCGCCAACGTGCTTGAGGATGATGCTGCTTTTCTCACCCACGATAGTGAGGGGCGTCTCGACATTCGTGACCGAAACGTCGCTGCGCATCACCCGAATCAATTGAATCACCGCCTTCCTTGGCAGACTGACTTCCAGATGAATTTGGATAGGGCCATCATCTCCCAGCGGGGGCAGGTCCATGGCACGCGCAGCGCGTTCAGAACTTTCCATGTCAGCATAATCAGCTTTCAAAAACACTTTCTGCTCCGGACCGTCCACCCTGCGATCCATGATAACCACCTCTTCGCCGCGCTGGCTGACCGCGCGAGCGCTGATGACATCACGGTCCCACCCGGTGACCGTGATGCGACCGGCGCTTCGGTTGCCGAGGGTGACCTCCAGCATGCGAGACACCTCGAATGAAGTCTGTCCCAGATGCCGTTCCGCTGCGCCAGGCATTCCGGTTGGAGCTGGAATGGGTGCAGTTGGTTTCAACGGCCCGGCAGGTTTCTGCGATCTAAGGGCCGTCGCACACAAAAATATCAGGGCCGGGATTGCCAACATACCAACAAACTGTCGCAGACTATTCCGCATAGTTATCAAAAACCCGTCGCCAGGGTCCTGAGCGTGTCAACCTTTCGGGCGTATGCGGCCAGCATGTACTGTGCGGCCACGGGATCGTCCGGATGCTTTCTTACAACGTGGCGAGTTGCGGCAATCGTGCGGTCTATTGAGGCAAGGGCCTGGTCAAGTTTCACTCGCGATTCAGTATCGAGTTGCGAATGTCGGCGGCTGACGTCACGGACAAGCAGTTCTATTGCTGACAGATATTTCTTTTCGGCTTCGCGCACAAGCTGATCCGAGGTCTGCCTTTCAGAAACTGAGGCGCGCGCAACGGAACGTTCGTTATAACGGCCAGTCCTGGCTCGCTGAGTGCGGAGCGAACTCGATTTCGGCTCTGAATAGATATTGTTTTGTGATGCCGCGCTCGTCGGGGAGTTGTCGATGCTGCTATCTACCTGCACAGCATTAGCGTTTGCAGTGTTGTTGGTCTCAGGGGACTGTACTCGCCTGGTGAGTACGACCGTTGTGATAACTGCCACGACTATCAGAGCAACTGTTACCGGAACACTTAGCCGCGGATCTCCAAAGAGTGCGGCAACCCACTCGCGCAGTCGATTCCCTTGAAGACTTTCCCGAGGGGTTTGATGAGTTCTTATCCGGTCCAGAACTCCAGGCCACAATTCGTTGCCGACCTCGATCCCAGGCCTGTATGCCTGGAAAATCTCCAGCTCGGCCGAGAGCCGCCTAAACTCAGCATTGCACTTCAGGCAAGTGCCGAGGTGCAAATCGACAGCTTCGACAACCTCCCGGGTGAGCTCTCTGTCAAGATACTCTTCCAACACCGGTTGGCATTCTTCGCAATTCATTTGGTTGTCTCCAAAAACGGACGAATGCGCTTCCGCAGCTCGAGCCGGGCGCGATGCAGATCTGTCTTGACTTTAGCAACCGAGAATCCAGTTATCTCAGCAATCTCCTCGTAACGACAATGCTGAAAGACTTTCAGGATAAAAACCATGCGGCGGTCATCGTCGAGTGAATCAAGGGCTGCACAAAGGGCGTCATTCAATTCCTTTCCAAGTAGTTCATCAGACGGCGAAATTCTATTGTCCGGCAAGTTAGCTGCGTCGGCGTCACTGTAATTGTGACTCTCTTTGGTTCGTGAGCGAAGGGCTTCGCGGGCAACATTCTTACCGATCCCGAAAAGCCAGGTGGCTAATTTTGTTTCATCGCGAATGCTGCTAAGGCTGTTATAAGCGCGAACAAATGTTTCCTGAGTCAGTTCCTCCGCTAGATCTCTTTCCCCAACCAAATCGAAAACAAAACTTAGGACAGGCCTTGCATATCTCTCGAAAATCAGGCGAAAAGCCTCCTGCTCGCCGGCTCGGGCACGCGTTACCAGATCCTCAGAACTGTTCATTACCGCCCCGGTATGCGAGCACGCACGGCTTTTCAGCCCTGCCATCTTCAATGCCAGCGGCTCTATCATGTGATCAAGGTTAACCTTTGCACGATTGAAGAGTAACGCCTGTAATTAGCTTGCGTGGCGCGACTCGCAAGCTCAAGGTCATTGTGTGTGCCGCACCTGTGCAAGCTAACAGCTTGCGTTACTCACTTGTTCCTCAGATCCAGGATCATCCCGCGATAAATTCCCCCGTAAAGCGCTGCCGCCAAATCAGGGTTCAAGTTCTTCAGCTTATGATACTGGCCCAGAGCATCGCTCCGTTGGTTCAGCGAAAGCTGAAGCGCCCCTAAATTGTAAAGCGCATCTGCGTAGTCCGGTTTGATTTTGAGTGCCTGGGCAAAGCTGGCCACTGCTTCGCGATCGTTCCTTTGCTGGTGGTAAAGGACACCCAAATTGTTGTAGGCCTCGAAGTAGTCCGGCTTGAGACGAATCGCTTCCTGAAGATGAGCGAAGACTCTTTTCAAGTCGCCGGCCGGGTAACTGGCAAGAGCAAGATTGCGTTGAGCCTCGGACCATTCCGGTCTCAGGTTCAACGCTTTCTCATAAGCATCGATCGCCTCGAGCGGTCTACCCAGCTCAGACAAAACCGCGCCGAGGTTGTTGTAGGCCAGAGCGTATTTCGGGTTCCTGTTTAGTGCCTGCTGAAAAGACTTCAAGGCCGCTTCCAACGCCCCTGTCTGGACATACTCGCAGCCCAGGTTGTTATAACCGACGGCAAAATCGGGTCTCAACCGAATTGCTGCCTGCAACGCCTCCATCGCTTCCTTGTGCCGGCCCAACGCTGCGAAACTCATTCCCAGGTCGTTGTATGCCTGGACATAATCGGGTTTGAGTTCGATCGCCTTTTTGAACGACGAAGCAGCCTTCTCAAACTGGTACTCTTCATAGTATTTCTCCGCCTCTCGAAAATAAGCCTCCGCGCGCTGGTCCTTGTTATTTACTACCTGTCCCGTGACCGCGGACAAGCTGGCATTCATCCAGAGAAGGAATACGCCCAGGGCAATCAAATGTTCGCGCTGCATCGCTTCCTCCTCTGCGCCGGTTAATACCGGCCCAGTGAGTTAGTGTTGAAAGCGAACGGAAAGTTTCAGAAACTTTTGCTTAAAGAGCGAGAAGGCATCCGAGTTATTGGAGGGGCTAAACGAAATTCGGATTTTGGGAAGACTCGATCCCGCCGGCGTGCAGGTTTTTTTCGTCACTGGCGGTACAGATTATCGAACCGCATGCTCGAGGGTGTGAATCGCAGATCAACCGTTCCCGTTGGACCATTTCGCTGCTTTGCAATGATCAATTCCGCGACGTTCTTCTGATCGTCCGGCAGGCTGTCTCGTTCTTCCGGCGTCTTGTACTGCTCGGCGCGATAAATAAAGGCCACCAGATCCGCGTCCTGCTCCAGCGCTCCAGACTCGCGCAGATCAGCAAGTTGCGGCCGGTGATCGGAGCGCGACTCGGGTGCACGCGAAAGCTGGGACAAGGCAACCAGCGGCACGTTCAATTCTTTCGCCAGTCCCTTCAGCTCGCGGGAGATCTGGGACACTTCCTGCTGGCGCGACTCGAATCGCTTGGCCGATCCCGACATCAGTTGCAGGTAATCGACTATGATCAAGTCCAGACGTTTCTGTTCCGCGGCGAGTCGTCTTGCCTTGGCGCGCATTTCGAGCACAGAGATACCTGGTGTGTCGTCCAGGAAAATTCTCGTGTCGGCAAGCGTACCTAACGACTTGGCAATCTGGGCCCACTCTGCGCGAGAGAGAAACCCGTTGCGAAACCGCTGGGCATCGATGTTTCCCTGCGAGCAGAGCAGGCGCATCACCAGTGCTTCCTTCGACATTTCCAAGGAAAACATGCCCACTACGGCGCCGGCCTGGATCGCGGCATTCTCAGCCAACATAAGGGCGAAACTGGTTTTCCCCATCGAAGGGCGGGCAGCGAGAATGATCAGATCTGATCGTTGCAGGCCGGAAGTCATTTGATCCAGATCGGCGAAGCCGGTGGTCAGGCCCGTTAGAACCGCTGCCCGGCCTTCCATTTCCTGCACCTTTTCCAATAACTGTTCGGCGATGGGCTTGACGTGAGTAAAGCCCTGACGGATGCGCTCGTCAGCAAGTTGAAAGATGGCCTGTTCGGCGTGATCGAGGATGATCTCCGGTTCGTCTTCTTCCTCGAGAGCTTCCTGAGTAATCTTGTTTGCGGCTTTGATCAGCTGTCGCAACATCGACTTGCCGCGCACAACCTTTGCGTAATGGGCAATGTTGGTCGAATGCGGCAGGCCGTAAGTGAGGTTCGTAATAAAGCTGATCCCGCCCACGGACTCCAGGGCATTGTCTTTCTTGAGTTCTTCCCCGATTAGAATCGGATTAATCTCGGCGCCACGCTCAAACAATGCCGTCATGGCCACGAAGATGCGGCGATGCGAAGGGACGTAAAGATCTTCAGGCCTGAGCAGCTCGATAGCCTGACTGATCAGACCGTTATCCAGGATGATGCCACCCAGAATGGCCCGTTCAGCTTCAGAGCTGTTTGGTAGTGAACGTTCGAGCGAGGGCTCGCGCATTGGGTCAGGTGATGCCATGTTTGTTATGTGTTCTCTTTAATGGATCCACGATTAACACGAAAATGATTTATCTTCCAGGCGGTGTTCGTGTGATGCGCGTGGATCGGCTCATTGCCCTCCCTGGCTTATGACAAAACGACGCCGCAAGCATTAACCAACTTGCAGCGTCGAATATACAACACACGCTTACGGTATGGAGCGGAAGCGAGTTAAATATTTATTCTTTCATTCAGAGGCTGATGAACTCTCTTCTTGCGAAGCTTCCTCTCGCTGTTTCGCCATTTCCGCTTCCTGCTCCGGAGTCAAATGACCAACGATAACTTCACCCTCAGAAGCAACCTTCACCGGCAACTCGACGGTTACTTCCCGGTGTAACCTTAAGGGCACGGTGAAGTCCCCGAGGCGTTTTAGCGGTTCGCGCAGATGAATTCTATGGCGATCGATCTCATAACCGCGTTCCCGCAGCGCCTCTGCAATATCCATCGAAGTGACCGAGCCGTAGAGTGCTCCTTGTTCGCCGGCCTTTCGCTTGAACTCCAGGACGAGCGCGCCGAGCTTTTCCGATTGCGCATCAGCGGTGGCCCGCTCTTTGGCTTCCTTCTTCAAAAGGGCTGCCCGCTCCTGATCGATCTGTTTGACGTTGCTCGTGGTCGCCTCCACAGCGAGTTTCCGGGGCAGCAGGTAGTTACGAGCGTAACCGGCGCGAACTCTAACGATTTCGCCCCGCGCTCCGAGATCATCGACGTCTTCGCGCAGTAATACTCTGGTATGTGCCATTTTTGATCAGTGCCTTTCTCAGTCGGTAGTATACGGAAGCAGCGCGATGTTTCGCGCCCGCTTAATCGCCTCAGCGAGCATACGCTGGTGCGTCGCACAATTACCGGAGATACGCCGGGGCAGAATCTTACCCCGCTCAGGAATATAATTCTGTAGTAGTCGAATGTCTTTGAAATCGATTAGATCTACTTTTTCGATACAGAAGCGGCATATTCGACGGCGGTGCATGCGGCGCCCTCCGCCCCGGCCACCCTGCATTCCGCGGCCTCTATCAAGATCTTCATCACCGTTGTAGCCGCGGCCACGGTCTTCGTAGTTTGTCGACATAGTTATCCTCGTCAATTCTGAATCGTAGATCGCAACGGATCTACTCTTGTTTAGGCCTCTTTAGGCCTCGTCTTCGGTCGAGAACGCGCTGCTGCTGGAGCCGCCAGCTCCTTTGTTTTTGCGTGCGGCTTTGGCACTGCGGCGCGACTTGAATTTCTCGGCCCGCCGGCGATCTTCGTCAACTCTGACAGTGATGTACCGCAGCACGCGATCATTAACGCGCATGCGTCGTTCCAGTTCGGCGATTTCCCGGCCCGAACCCTCGATCTCCATTAACACAAACGTTCCTTCTGTTTTGTGCAGGATCTCGTAGGCCAGCTGACGCCTGCCAAGGGTCTCAGCCTTGCTGATGACGCCGCCCTGGTCGGTCACCAACTGCTTGAAATTGTCTGTAAGCCGTTGTACTTCATCATCGTCCGCAACCGGATCAGCGATGAACACGACCTCGTACTGTCTGTTAGTAGCCAAAACCTGTCCTCCCCTCTCACATTTCCGATTGCCGATTGTCAATTGCCGATTGCCGATTAGCGATCACCAGTTAGTAATCAGCCGTTAGCGATTAACGATTTAGCCATTAGCGATTAGCGACTCCAAACCTTTGCCGATTCTTCAAGCCTTTCTCGCCAGAACCCAATCGGCAATCGGCAATTGGCAATCGGCAATCTGTTAATCGGCAATCAATTAAACTCTGCCATAGCTTTCAAAGGCCCCACCGTCAAGATGGCTTCTATGGCCGCTGCGCTCTTTGCCAAAACTTCTTCCACCGCAACTCGGTCACTCTTGGAAAACGACGCGAGAACAAAGCGTCTCGTGTCCTCGACGGGATTTTGCGGCTGAATCCCGATCCGCAGACGAATGAATTCGTCTGTACCAACTAACGAAATGATCGATTTCAAACCATTATGCCCGCCAGCAGAACCTCTCTCGCGAATGCGTATTCTGCCTAACGGCAAAGCAAGGTCGTCTGAAACTACAACCAGCCTGTCTTTCGGCTCGGCCAAACCATGCTTTCTCAGCAGGCACCCGACGGCCTCACCACTGAGATTCATATAGGTTTGCGGCTTAACCAACTTGACGGGCTCGCCCTGGATCTCACCGCGTCCAACGAGTGAACTGCATTCGCGTCTGCCAACGTCGATGCCTGATTCTCGCGCCAGCCTGTCAATCAACATGAACCCGATATTGTGACGCGACCACTCGTACTCCCTGCCGGGATTGCCCAGGCCGACTATTAGATACATTGCCAATTGCCGATTGCCGATTGCCGATTTGTTTGTATTTTAGAGCTCAATCCGACCGCCAAACCACCAATCGGCAATTGGCAATCGGCAATCCGCAATCGCCAAAATCGGCAATTGGCAATATCGCTACTCCTTGGCTTCCTCCTCGCCTTCCTCTTCCTTCTTGCCCTTGCCTATCACTTCGGGTTCGGCAGGCGCTTCACCTTCAGCCAACACCGGCGCGGCGACAGGCTCTTCCTTTACAATACCCACTGTGGCAATCACATTGTCCGGCGGATCGAGAATCTCAATCTTCTCATCCACGGGAATGTCTGAAACGTGCAGCACATCATGTACGCCGAGATTCGAGACATCGACATTGATGGCATCCGGAATATCTCTCGGGTCGCAGCGAATCTCGATCTCGCGGACGATCTGCTCGAGAACCCCCTGCTCCTCGCGAACTCCGATAGGCTCGCCGGTAAGATGAAGTGGAACGGTGACTTCGATCTTTTGACCCTTAACCAACCGTTGAAAGTCGGCATGGATCAAACGCAGTCGCACCGGATCAATCTGACGATCGCTAAACATCACTTCACTTGGGCCAACCCCCTCGACGTCGAGCGTAAAAATTGTGTTTCGTCCCGCTTCCGACCTTAAAATTGCCGCCAGTTCCTTCAGGGGCGCCGCTGCGGCCACAGTTTCCCCACCGCCACCATAAACAATTACCGGCACCAATCCTTCGCGGCGAGTGCGTCGCGCATCATTCTTGCCGCGGCCCTGCCGTTGTTTGGCTTTGATTGTGATCTCTTTTTTTTCCGCCATGATGTCTCCTCACAAACGTTCAGCGACCGGAGAACATTTCCGATTGCCAATTTCCGAATGCCGATTGACTATCGCCCAGCGAGGGAACTCTTAAAATCGACAATCGGCAATTGGCAATCGGCAATGTATTGCCGATCGCTGATGGTCTTCTTTTAAGCCATCAGTGTTTGCCCTTCGTCAAACGAAGAGCGAGGAAACGCTGGTTTCCTCATGGATCGACTTGATCGCTTTCGCCAGAAGCGGCGCGATACTAAGCACTTTTATTTTCTTCAAACCGCACGCGTTCTCGCGCAGCGGAATCGTATTGGTAACGATTATTTGTTCAATGTCCGAGTCAGCCAACTGATCAACGGCCCTGCCTGATAACACAGGATGCGTAAAACACGCATGAATCCTCCCCGCACCCGCGTTCTTCAGCGCTCGTGTCACTTTTGTGAGCGAACCGCCGGTGTCGCACATATCGTCCACGATCAGGCAGCTGCGACCTTCCACATCACCAACGACATTCATCACTTCGGCGACATTCGCCTTTTCACGACGTTTATCGCAGAGGGCCAGCTCGGCGTCCAACCGTTTGGCGTAGGCGCGGGCCCTTTCTGCTCCGCCGGTGTCCGGCGCTACCACTGTCAGGTTCGGCAACTTATTGTCCTGGTAGTAGCCGATCATGACCGGGGCGGAGTAAAGGTGGTCCACCGGGATATCAAAGAACCCTTGAATCTGCGCAGCGTGCAGGTCGATTGTTAACAACCGATCAGCCCCTGCTACGGTAATCAGGTTCGCCACCAGCTTTGCCGAAATCGGAACTCGCGGCCGATCTTTTTTGTCTGAGCGCGCATAACCGTAGTAGGGAACAACTGCCGTGATTCGTTCGGCGGACGATCGCCGAAACGCATCGAGCATCACCAGCAATTCCATCAAATGCTCATCGGTGGGCGGGCCAGTTGGCTGCACGATGAAGACATCGCCACCGCGAACGTTCTCATCGATCTGAAAGTTAAACTCGCCGTCGGAGAAACGCTCGGCGAAGGCCCGTCCCATGTCACAACCCAGGTGGCGACATATCTCTTCCGCCAGTTGGGGGTTTGCGTTTCCGGAAAAGATCTTGATGCCGCCGGTTGTGCTCATAACCTCACTGGTACGTAGTTGCTGACTACTGATTCGTAGATGATTCCAGCTTGTCGCTGGTCACTCACTCACTCGATAAAGTGGCTGGGGCGGGAGGATTCGAACCTACGAATGCCGGTTCCAAAGACCGGTGCCTTACCACTTGGCTACGCCCCAGAATCGGATTGCTTAATGGCAGAGCGTAAGAGCGGAGTTCCGCATGAACCCATCGCTCGCAGATACTCGTCGCGCGAAAGAGTGTTACACGGCAAAACACGCCAACCGGCTTCCGTCTGAATGACCTCAAGGGCGTGACGCTGGGCTGCTGCGCTTTCAAAGATACCAAAGACACTGGAACCGCTGCCAGCCAGCAAAACATCCTGAGCACCCGCAGCAAACAAAGCCTTTCGAACTCGCTTAATCTCAGGCTCCATCTCAAAGATCACCTTTTCGAAATCGTTGTACAGCGGCCATTGATCTGATTCAGAAAAATGCGACTCCGTACGCGAACTTGTAAGAATACGGGCCGAATTCGGGGTTGTCAAGGCAGCCGAATTGAGTGCTCTATAGGCTTCCGCCGTAGAAATTCCAGCCTTAGGCGTCACGATAATAAGTTTTGATTCGACGTAATCTGCAGCGGGCGTAAGCTGCGTTCCAATTCCCGTTCCAACTGCCCGACCACCAAGAAAGAAGAATGGCACGTCCGCCCCAAGTTCCGTCCCAAGTTCGATCAGTTCCGGCAAGTTCAAATTCAGGCGCCACAACTCCGACAGGGCAAGCAGCGTCATTGCAGCGTTGGAGGAAGCGCCGCCCAAGCCACCTTTGGCCGGAATTCTTTTTTCGAGGCGGATCGTGGCTCCTAAGCCGGGGTTGTGTTTATCCGTTAATAAGCGGGCAGCACGCAGCACCAGATTGCTTTCATCGGTGGGAACATCCGGATGCTCGCAGACGAGCGTTACCTGCGGTCTCATCTCACGAACAAAGTGCAGGTTGTCGTGGAGGGAGACCGTTTGCAAGACGGTGCGAACTTCATGGTAGCCGTCCGGCCGTTTGCCCAGGACGCGCAAACTCCAGTTGATTTTGGCAAAGGAAGGAAGACTAAGTTCTGCCACAAACACTGATGGCGGCTGAAGCTCAAGTTAGAAAGCGCCAGCCGCCATCAGGGAATCTATATGAACGTCTAGCGCAGTATGAAAAGCTGGGTTAGGTAAACGCTACCCTCTGAATTGACGAAAACCCCGATCGCTGAAGCTCGAAATTCTTTGCTTAAGATGTTTTCGCGATGGCCGGCAGAAACCATCCATCGCTCAACTGCAAAGGCGCCCGGATCGTCATAGCCCTGATTATACGCGATGTTCTCTGCCAGGACGCGGAAAGGCCGCACTCCTGCTTCCAATACTCGGTCCTTTGGACTTAATCCGCTTGGATTTATATGCGAGAAGAAACGGCTGCGGGCCATATTCTGAGAATGATCTCGCGCGATGCGACAAAGTTCAGGATCCCAGCCAAGGGCTGGTATCCCACTCTTGACGCGTATTGAATTAATCAACTCGAAGGCTCGCCTCTCTATCGGAGTGGCATCGGCAAATGAAGGCATGTTGCTGCCGGCCGATGCAGACATCGAGCTCAAGGCGACTGAGGTATGGAACTTATGGAGAACCGGGCTTGATGAGGAGACCATTGAGTTCCCGGAGCTGACCAGCCGCGCCAAGGGCTCTGCTTGCGTTGATTGCGCTCGGGCACACTGATTAGAGCCCAGTAAGAAACTAAGCAGAAGCACTGCCAGACCAATGAGCCTGGAACTCACAGTGGCAAATCGTAAGCGGTGAGTCTTTTTCGTAGCCATTTGTAATGTCGTCCCTGACGGGGCTAAAGCTGATGCTCCCTAAGGTAGTGTCTCTGTTCAGGCGACTTGCCCAGCGGGCCAACCTAAACTGAACAACCCCGAGAGTATCAAACTAGACAAACGCATAGCAACACGTTTTTACCCACTTCTTATCTGGCCGAGAAGGCTAAAACTGCTGAGAATGTCTGACTTCTGCGCAGAAAGCTCTTTTGATTCTTATATTTAACGAGTGGTCTGAAGATGCCACTGCCTTGGGCGGTGGAGTCTCACGCTCGCCTGCTAAAAAGAACTTTCCCCTTTATCCGCCGGCGCCAAAGGCGCTGCAGTGGAGCTCCACGGCACAAGGCCGTGGCATCACTAAGAATTGGTTTGGACGAGATTGACCCCATCGTTTCACGGGATCTGATTACCATCGTAAGGCGCAAACTGCTGAATAGTGCGAGTCCAGGCTGTTCGGCTGGGGTAGCTATAGAGCAAAACGACAATCGCGATCAGGCCGGCCCAGTAGGTGTAGATGTCGTTACCGGTCACGAGAGTACCAACGAAACCGAGCGCCGCAATACCTGCTCCGAGCAGCGCCAGTTGGATCGTAGTTTTCTCCAAAGTAATCAGTAAGTCACTCGCCCCTTTCAGCGCGCCAATATCCTGCAAGCGCATGGTTGAAAATCTGGTCCGGCGCAAGGCGATGGCCCCAAGCCCAAGCATCAGAATCGCGATCCGTAACGCTACATCCAACGACGGATTCTGTTGCTGCGCAAAAAACCGCTTGCCAAAGAACGCGACGAAACAGAGTAATACCGTCGCAACTAATAGTCCGGCGACGGTAGTAGCTGCGGCTCTATGGCGCCGGAGCAATTCCGCTTCGACGCTGCCAGCCAGCTGTTTCGGTCTTTCCACTTGTCTTCACCACTTTTTCAGGGTAGCCCTCGCAACTTGCGGAGCAAGGATGGTATTGCCTTGATAAATCCGGCTTGCCCCGCAAACTAGCAGTTTGTGCCACGAAAGTAAATACGGAAAAGAAATGGGCCTGACAGCATTGCCAGGCCCGGGATTATTCCAGCGATCTGAAAAGCTTAAGGCTTTATGCCGGATGGTAACTGGGTTGGAGAACTCGCAGGCACACTGTTCGGGGTAGCGCCTGGTTTTGGAGCTGTGGGAGCCGGTCGGGTTGTACGCTGCACGGGAGCACTCGGAGTTGTGTTTGCGGGCAGCTGACCGTTATATTTAAGGGCCTGATCGATCAGGTCCGTGCCTTCCTTACTGTCTTTGCTGATGAGAATGCCGTCCTTGCTTACTGTAACAACGGCACGACCACTCACCTGCTGCATGACGTTCTGCATGAAACCAGGCCGCTCAGGTCTGGGCGCATTCTTTTTCTCGGGATCAGGATCCGGAACAGGCGCTCCGATGATGGCTAACTGGTCTCGCGCTTTGTCGGCAAACTCGCTATTAGGATGATTTCGCAGGATGTCCTGGTAGTACTTGGCTGCTTCGTCTGGCTCTTCTTCCAACTGATAGGTTGTTGCCAGCCGGAAGAGAACTTCATCCATGTAGGAAAAATTAGGATACTTATCTACGATTTCTTTCAACCTCGATTGCGCGCCCTTCAAGCCGGTCCCTCTGCCTTTGTTGTAGCGCGCGTCGTAATAAAAACGCGCCACACCCAGATTGTGCATAGCAAGATTCTCCTGCACTTCGCGCAGCCGGGCTTCCACATCGGGTCGGAGTTTTGACTGTGGAAACTGCTGGATCAAAACCTTCAGGCGCTGCTCGGCTTTGCGAGCATGGGTCACATCCCGATCCGACAACCCCATCTGCCGCATTTCTGATTCTGCGACCTTTAACATGGCGTCGTCAGCAAGTGGATCGGTGGGAAAGAAAGTCAACCAGTCCTGGTAAGCCTGCGCCGCCTGAATCAATGCTGCGGTTGTCCCTTCCAGGTAGAACGAGTCGGCGATGGCCAACTTGGCTAGAGACAGAAAGGGCGAGTCAGGATAAGTGTTGATGATGGTCGTGAAAAGCAGCCGCCCGGTTTCGTGACTTCCCTTCCGCACTTCCTTGGCCGCTTCCTCAAACAAGACCCGATCGCGGCCAGCGGCGACTGACCCGGTCAATTCCGCATACTTTTCGTCGCCTCCGCCGCCAAACAGGCCGAGAAATTTTCCTTTTTTCTTCTTCTTTTGCGGAGCACTGGCAACATTTTGCGATCCGCTGGCGGCTCGAGCGCCGGCAGTGGCCTGCAACCCTGCCTGCACTCGCGTGTCCAGCTCAGCCACGGACGTTTCTAAGCGATCGAGGCTGGTTGCGTCATATCGTTCGGCACGATCTTGCTTCGCGCGGATGTCATTTAGCTCTGAAGACAGTGCGGCGACTTCTTTTTCTAAACCACGCAGTCGTTCCCGAGGGTCATCGGCGTTAGGCTTTTCCTTCTTGTCGTTGCTGGTCGAGGGCAGTGATGAGATGGCGCTGTTGAGGGACCGGCGCATTGAGTCCAGCTTTGACGTCATTACATCCATGCGCTGGACTGCCGAGAGCTCAGTTTGCGTTCGGCTGGCGCCACCCTGAGCGAGTGCCGTTGCAAACAGCCCGGTTAACATGACTAGTGCCAGGACCACGATACTTAAAGAGCGAAACTTCATTTTAACCTCCGAGAGTAGGAAACAATCGGGGAGCTCTCAACGTCGATATTCATTCAACTTACTCACTTCCTCAACTTTCATTTGGAGACCGCCGGGGCTGCACGAAACGATCTTCGTTTAGTTGCGACTAGCGCCTAGACCCATTGAATGATCGCTTCGCGTAAGTTGCGCGCAGCTACTTCTGCGTTTCCGCTGCCAAATATTGCGGAGCCGGCAACGATCATCTCAGCGCCGGCGGCGACGATGCGTTCAATGTTCGAACGATCTACGCCGCCATCGATTTCAATCCGTGTATGCAAACCCCGCTCGTCAATCATCCGTCGCAGGCGCCGAACTTTCTCAATTGATCCGGGAATGAACTGCTGTCCGCCGAATCCGGGGTTGACGGACATTACGAGAACATAATCAGCATACGGCAAGACCTCTTCAACGGCGAGTACCGAAGTGGCCGGATTAAGCACCACACCGGCCAGCGCCCCTGCTTGCTTGATCGACATCAGCGTGCGATGCAGATGAGCATCCGCTTCAACATGCACCGATACCAGGCGGGCGCCGGCACGAACAAACTCCGCGGCATATCTGCCTGGTTCAGAGATCATTAAGTGTGCGTCGATCGGCAGCCGTGTCGCGCGCGCCAAAGACTTTACGACCGGCAACCCCACAGTGATGTTTGGCACAAAGTGCCCATCCATTACATCTACGTGGAGAATCGTTGCGCCACCGCGTTCAACGGCGGCGATCTCTTCGCCCAGACGCGAAAAATCCGCGGAAAGAATCGAAGGAGCAATATCAATCATTCGGTCGTCAGACATCGCCGTTATTATTCAATTACCACGAACTCCTGCTAATCGTCACGGTTGTCATTTCGCGTGGGAGAAGGCTTCGGAGCAGGCCGGCGGTTGGTATTCTCTCCGGTATTGGTATTGGTGGTCCTGCCTTCGCTGTTTCGGTTCACATTGCTGCCAGTCCCAATATTGGTATTGCCACTTCTGTTAGCGTTTTCGTTCCCGTTTACCGTGGACCGATTGGCGTTGGCGTTGGCATTGGCGTTGGCATTGGCGTTGGCGTTGCGATTCGCGTTTGTATTGCCATTCTCGTTAGCGTTCTTATTTGTGTTTTTCGGCCGGGCCGGTTTGTTCGTATTCGCGTTCGCATTCGCACCGGTTTCGGCCTTCTTCTCCTCCGGAGGTGTTACAACTTCAGGACTCTCCCCAGCTTTAGTGGCACGGCTGATGTCCATAGCCACAGTTTGACCCACCTTAACCACGTCACCTGCGTGGGGCAGTTGAAAAAGCACAGTATCGGGCTTTACCTGATTGCTGGGCCGGGTGGCGCGAACGCGAAAATTCAACCCCGCGCCTCCAAGAATGGTTTCTGCTTCAAAACGATCTTTGCCCAGCACATCGGGCACAGTGACTTCGGGACTGCGCAAAGACAGGTAAACTGTTGTGGCAAGACCAAAAAGAAAAGCCGCCGCGATCGCAATTACGATCGTGATTCGTCGGAACACCGACAATGTGTTATTAAGCAAACTCACCGAAATGAAACTTTAGATAAGCGGCGACCATTTCGGACAAACCAAGCAGCGAAGTCTAACACCCGCTATGGCGCGCCGCAAGCCGCGTTATCTACTAGTATCGGCTTAGTTTAGAGTCCGCCCTTGCCACCCACCAGTCGCGATTTAGTTCGCTGAACTCTCTTACCAAAGTAATTGCTGCGCTCAAACGCGGCAATGAAAAAGCCCTCAGTCCCCCGTCTATGCGGCCAGGTCCGGACAGCGCCGGCTTCGGTTACCAGTTCAGGGTCGACGGGCAGTTGAATCCTGAAGAAAGAACTATTCCCTTCCAGAAACTCCTTGGTCACGGCTTCGTTCTCTTCAATTTCAACTGAACAGGTTGAGTAAACCAACCTGCCGCCGGGTTTTACCGCTCTCGCGGCACTGTGAAGAAGGCGTTTCTGACGATTTGAAAGCTCTTCAATATCAGCCGGTGAGATGCGCCAGCGGATTTCTGGGTTGCGCCGAAGCGTGCCGGTCCCGGAACACGGCGCGTCAACCAGAACCCGATCAAAAGTGGCATCCTTGAAAGGCGGCCTTTCTCCATCAAGAGCAACGCAATGTACCCTGAGATTCTGGATGTGCGCCGCGTGATTGATCATTTGCAAGCGATGCTCGTGCAAATCACCAGCTACCACAACGGCCTTACCTTGTGCGAGAGCGGCAATGTGGGTCGTTTTGCTGCCCGGCGCAGCACACAAGTCCAGGACTAATTGCCCCGGCATAGGGTCTAATAACTGGCCCACCAACTGCGATGCCTCATCCTGGACATAGATCCGGCCCTGCTGCGCGAACCGGCGCAGAATGCTTGTTGCTCCCGAGATTCGCCAGGCGTTTCTGACAAGTCTCGAAGCAACCAGAGTCGCGCCGGCCGCTCCCAGTTGGTCCAGGACTTCATTCTTGTCAGATACTGGAGCGGTGAGACGAAAGCTTATCGGAGGTGGTTCGTTATTCGCCCTCGCAAACGCCTCAGTCTCGCTCAGGCCGAGACTGAGGGACCAGCGCTCGATCAGCCACCGGGGATGTGACGTTCCGACTGCGATTCGCTCTAAAGGATCACTGATGCCAGTCAAAGGATCGTAGTCCGATTCGCGGACCGCCCGTCGTAAAACTGCATTGACAAACTTGTCAGCCGAACGGACGCGCGCGAAACGCACCAGCTTAACCGCGTCATTTACAGCCGCGGATGGCGGTACCCGAGACAGAAAGCGGAGTTGGTATAGTCCCAGGCGCAGGACTCGTCGAACCGCTGCATCCAGGCGTCCGGCGTCACGGTTCGCATAATGAGCGATCAGCCAATCCAGCGTTAACTGTCGCCGCAAAACTCCCATCGTTAGTTCGTAACAAAGTGCGCGATCCCTTTCCGGTAACTCATCCCAAGTGGCCAGCAGTATAGAGGCGTACGCGCCCTCTTCTTCAACGCGTTTGAGGATTTGATAAGCAGCGAGACGGCCGGGCGAAATCCCGTTCGAAGGGTGGCCTTTTGTCTTCGCGCTATCGGTTTGTGCCGAGTTTGTCACCGACATTGATATGAAAACCATTTAAGAAGTCGCGCGCGAGCATGCGGCGCCCGCCCTCGGCCTGGATCTCGATGATCCGAAGAGCAGTATCACCGCCGCACTTAACCAGTAACTCGTCGCCACGTGCTGCGACCACTGCTCCTGCATCCCCCGTGACGTCCATCCTTATGGGTTCTGCTTGCCAGATAACCAACCTTCGCGAGTTCAATTCCGTAAAAGCATTTGGCCATGGTTGCAATCCGCGGATTAGTCGTTCAACCATAAACGCATCGCTGGACCAACGAATAAGCCCGTCTTCTTTTTGCAGCAACGGCGCAAAGGTTGCGTCGCGATCGTGCTGCGGTCTCGGGGTAATGGCACCCAGGTTAGATAATGTTTCTGAAAGGAGATCGGCGCCAAGGTGAGAAAGTCGGGACATCAACTCGGGAGCTGTTTCCTTCGCGCCGATCTCCATCCTGCGTTGCAGCAGAAGCGGTCCCGAGTCAAGCTCTTCCTCGATGAACATAGTGGTGACACCGGTGGTGTACTCACCATTGATGATGGCCCAGTTGACGGGCGCGGCGCCGCGATACAGCGGAAG
This sequence comes from Pyrinomonadaceae bacterium, assembly GCA_035644135.1. Classification (GTDB taxonomy): domain Bacteria; phylum Acidobacteriota; class Blastocatellia; order Pyrinomonadales; family Pyrinomonadaceae; genus PSRF01. The sequence continues at coordinate 21,404 of DASQPD010000179.1, read as the reverse complement.
CAGGGAAAAGTGAACGTTGATGCAGCCGCGCCGCGGCGTACTTAGATACTCCGCAGGAAGGATGCGGCCATAGGCCACAACGAGCGCAACGTCCGCGCGGTGAGAGACGAACAACTGCTTCGCCTCGTCAGTTTTAATCCGGGCGGGCTGGTAAACTTCCAGGTTCTGAGCGAGGGCGAAAGTCTTGACAGGCGGCTGCGTTACCTTCTTGCCGCGCCCGGCGGGCTTGTCGGGCTGAGTCCAAACTGCTACCACCTGGTGCCCGTCTTCCAGGCAACGCTGCAGAGTTGGGACGGCCGCCTCAGGCGTGCCCATGAATACTATGCGCATCTTGAATGGTTTGTCAGAGCGATCCACTAAAGAACACGAATTTTGTGTTATTTCGTGGAACAGTTCCAGCGCCTAATGAAAGTTCGGCAGGTAACAAGATTACTGTCACCTGCCGACATTCTCGAGCCGAAATTGCTGCTCACTTCACACTGCTGTTCCAATCTCAGCCCGCGGAGTTTCAGTCGCACCCATTTTTGCGGACGTTACTTTCGCCTGCATGAACAGCAGTAGATAGTCGTGACCACCGGCCTTCGAATCTGTGCCTGACATGTTGAAGCCGCCGAATGGATGCACACCGACCAATGCCCCGGTGCATTTCCGGTTCAAATAAAGATTACCGACATGAAACTCGCGTTGAGCTCGATCAAGCTTGGCCTGGTCGGTGCTGTAAACTGCGCCGGTTAGACCAAACTGCGTGTCGTTGGCGATCTTCAGGGCATCATCAAAGTTTTCCGCTTTGATCACCGCCAGGACAGGACCGAAGATTTCTTCCTGTTCAATGGTTGAGCCCGGCTTAACGTCGGCGATGACAGTCGGTTCAACAAAATAGCCCTGTTCCCCATCCGAGCCTCCGCCTGCCAGCACACGGCCCCCTTCGGCTTTGCCCTTTTCGATGTACTCGTTGATGGTCTTGAAAGCTTTCTGATTGATCACGGCACTCATGGTCGTTCCCGCGTCAGTTGGATCACCGACCCTGATCTTTTCGGTGCGTTCTGAGATCTTTTCCAACATCGGCTCATAGACTCGCGCATCGATAATCACGCGAGAACAAGCTGAGCATTTCTGCCCCTGAAAGCCGAATGCAGACTGAACCACACCGGTGGCCGCCTCATCGAGGTTAGCGTCATCAGCAACGATGATCGCGTCCTTGCCACCCATTTCTGCAACTACCCGTTTGATCCACAGTTGGCCATCCTGAACCTTTGCCGCCCGTTCGTTGATTCGCAGGCCTACCTCTTTCGATCCGGTAAACGCGACGAAACGGGTGTGCGGATGATCTACTACGAGGTCGCCCACTTCCGCGCCAGAGCCGGTCATGAAGTTGACCACGCCGGGAGGCATTCCCGCCTCTTCGAGTATCTCGAAAAACTTGTAAGCAATCGTGGGAGCATCCGACGAAGGCTTTAACACCACTGTGTTCCCGGTCACGATTGCGGCGGCGGTCATTCCGGCCATGATGGCCAAAGGAAAATTCCAGGGCGGGATCACCGCGCCGACCCCAAGCGGAATGTACTCGAGCTGATTATCTTCGCCGGGTATTTTTGTGAGCGGTTGTCCAGCCGCGTAACGGAGCATCTCCCGGCCATAGAACTCCAAAAAATCGATTGCTTCGGCCGTATCGCCATCTGCTTCGGGCCACGACTTGGCGACCTCGTAGATCATCCACGCTGACATTTCGTGCTTTCGCTGCCGCAGAATTGACGCAGCGCGAAAGAGAAGGTTCAAGCGGTCCTCAACCGGAGTATGTTTCCAAGTCTGAAAAGTTTCGTAGGCGGTCTCCACCGCCCGGTTGGCGAGTTCTTTCGTGGCTTTGTGAAAGGAACCAACCACCTGGGTGCTATTCGCGGGATTACGACTTTCCAATTTGTCGCCGGTAGCGATGCGCTCGCCGCCAATCACCAGGGGGTATTCGCGACCCAACTGATTTTTAACCTTGGCGATTGCTGCGCTCATGGCCTGCGCGTTCTCGTCTTTGCTGAAGTCTGTTAAAGGTTCATTCCTAAATTCGGTCGGCATATTTGGGGCTCCAATTAGAACTTCTAAAGATATTATCATCGCTTGTCGCGCTGGCCTAAGTCCGGTTCCGCAAATAATACGACCCACTAATTAACACAAAGTTTTCGTGTGATTTAGTGGATCGTTTTGGTGCGCAGCAGGCTAACGTGAAAACGCGGCAAGAAGTCACAAACCCTCTTGCCGCGTACAACCAAAACTACCCGGGTTAGAACCTCAAACCCACTGCCCGGCTTTTTGCAGCTTCTTGATTTTGCGTTTTACCAACTCGCGCTTAAGCGGACTCATCTTGTCGAGAAAGACGATGCCGTCGCAGTGATCGGTCTCGTGCAGCATGCAGCGGGCTGTCAGCTCCATCCCGTCGATCTCGAAATACTCGCCGTTGAGATCCTGTGCCCGCACCACGGCTCGCAGGTTTCGCTCTACCGGCGTGAAGATTCCGGGAAAGGAAAGGCAGCCTTCCTCGCCTGTTTGTGAGCCTTCAACCCGCAGCACTTCCGGGTTAATCAAGGCGATCCGCTGGGCCGGATCCTTGCCTCCCGAGCAATCCATCACGAATAGCCGCTTTGAAACCCCCACCTGCACCGCCGCCAAACCGACACCCGGCGCCGAGTACATGGTCTCGAACATATCCGAGACGAGTCTCTTTAGATTGTCGTCAAATTCTGTTACGTATTCTCCGGGACTATCCAGTATCGGATTTGGCCACGTCACGATTTCCAGGGTTGCCATTGCTTATTCCGTTCTACCGAAGCCTAGTCTTCGGGTCAAAACTCCGATGTCAATTTTACGACGAACAATGCTGGTTTGCTACCCGTCGACGCGGGCGGAAGAAGGTTCGGCCTCAGGTAAGAATGATTAGCCGCAGATTAACGCAGATAACGCGGATCAAACCAAGATCTAGCATGATACTTCGGGCGTGAGGCTTTAAACTACACCTAGTGCCCTGTCTTGATCCGCGTCATCCGCGTTAATCTGCGGCTAACTATTCTTACGAACTAATACCCTCTCAACTGCTCGCGGTAACCCTGGAAGTTCCTCTTCATCTCGCCCAGGCTGTCGCCGCCAAACTTCTCGCGCATAGCACCGGCCAAAACCAGGGCCACCATCGCTTCGCCAATTACACCGGCAGCGGGCACCGCGGTCACGTCTGAGCGCTCAAAGGCCGCCGCTTCTTCCAACTTGGTATCGATGTCGATGGATCGCAAAGGGCGCCTTAGGGTCGACAAGGGCTTCAAATGACCGCGGATCCGTACCTCTTCGCCGTTAGTGATCCCGCCTTCCAAACCACCGGCACGATTTGTGGCCCGAATGAATTCTTTACTGTCTTCGTTGTAGGCTATTTCGTCGTGCACCTCAGAACCAGGCAGGCTGCTGGCTTCGACGCCCGCGCCAATCGACACCGCCTTAACCGCGGGTATCGACATTACGGCCTGGGCCAGGCGTCCGTCGAGTTTCAGATCCCAGGCGGTATGCGAGCCGAGGCCAGGCACTACTCTACGTGCGACTACTTCGAATATACCGCCGAGGGTATCTCCTGCTTCCCTTTTACGATCGATAAGCTCGACCATCTGTTGCTGGATCTGCTCATCAGCACAACGCAGGGGCGCTTCTTCTGAAATAGCGCTGATCTGTTCCCAGGTAAGTTCAAGCGACGTGTGTGGAATTCCTCCAAGCTGGATCACATGACTGCGAAGTTCCACGCTAAAGGCTGACAATAACTGTTTTGCAATGGCGCCGCAGGCAACTCTCGCCGTCGTCTCGCGGGCAGACGAGCGCTCGAGAATATTTCGCAGGTCGCGGGCGTCGTACTTTTGTCCTCCGGCGAGATCGGCATGTCCGGGCCGGGGACGCTTCACACGACGAGACTTTTCTGGCGCGATGTTCCGCTCGTCAACAGCCATTACTTCTGTCCAGTTGGCCCAGTCTCGATTCTTAATCATGAGGGCGATCGGCGAGCCGAGGGCCAGGCCATGACGAACGCCGCTCAGGATTTCGGCATGGTCCTTCTCGATCTTCATTCGGCCGCCGCGGCCATAACCCCACTGACGGCGTCTGAGTTCACGATCGATCTGCTCCGGATCAATGGGCAAGCCGGCGGGCACACCTTCAATAATCGCGATTAGGGCGCGACCATGTGATTCTCCGGCAGTGGTAAATCTGAGCATGTCAGTGGTCCGTTGTCAGTGGTCAGTTGTCACCTAAAGATATTCCTCCGCAAAGATATTTCCGCGACCAAGAATTCCCGCCGGATCGAAGGCCCGTTTCAGCCGAGCCATCTCTTTCAGATGTTGTTCGCCATAAAGCTCGCGCAGGTATTCGCGTTTGAGTTTGCCGATGCCGTGTTCCGCCGATATAGTGCCGCCTAGCTCAACAGCCTTGCGCACGAACCGCAGGTAGATGGCCCGCGCCGACTCTGCTTCCCGATCGTCACGCGGCAAAATGTTTACATGCACGTGATTGTCTCCGATATGCCCGAAAATTGTGTATCTCAAACCGCTGTCTCGGAGACTGTCCTTGTAAAAAGCCAGCATCGCGGGAAATTTTTCGTCCGGCACAGCCATGTCTGTCGAGACTTTACGTTGCCGGTGGCTGGCGAACCATTCGTTCATCAGCACCGGCAATGCATGGCGAAACTCTCGCAGCCTTGCCTGGTCCTGTTCATTAACAGCGAACCACGAGTCATCAACCAGGGCGCCCTGTTCCTCAAGCAACGCAAGCCACAAACCCATCATAGAATCTTCCGACCCGACATCGGTCTCCTGCTCAAAGAAAAGTGCTCCCACAGCGTGGTCGGGCACCAGCGCGTAGCGCTGACGCAGAAATTTCAGCGACTCCGCATCGAAGTACTCAAGCGCCCGAGCATCAATGTCCGCTTCATTGCCTGCACCCGAGATAATTCCGCTTGCCGAGGCTCGAGTTGCTAAAGAACGCTCGCGGGCTTCGCGAACAAAAGCCAAAAGCTTTTCTTCCGAAGCGAAGAACACGACACCGCTTAGCAGTTTTTCGGGCTTGCGGATGAGCGACGCTTCGACTTCAACGATCACGCCCAGAGTCCCTTCGCTGCCGATAAATAGATCCAGCACATCCATCTTTGGTGCAACGAAGTAGCCTGAGGCATTCTTGCGAACAAGAGGCATACGATACTCGGGTAAGCGCGCTTCAATGGTTTTTCCTGATGGCAAGGGCAGTCGCACGACTCCCTCCTCGTCCGCATGAAGCTCTCCTCGGCGTAAATCGATCAGCTCACCATTCGCAAGCACAATCTTCAATCTTTGGATGTATTTTCGCGTCGGGCCGTATTTGAACGTCCGCGCGCCTGAAGCATTTGTGGCCACGGTGCCGCCGAGAAAACAGCTTCGCTCGGTCGGATCAGGCGGATAGAGCAGGCCTTCCGTTTCAACGAAGCGCTGAAAGTCGGCAAGTATCACACCGGCCTCGGCGACGGCGCTGCCGGTGTCCGGATTCGTATGGACCAGGCTCTTAATCTCGTCCAGGTTATCTGTGGCGATCACCAAACCGCCAAATGGGATCCGGCCGCCGACAGTTCCTGTTCCCGCGCCCGAAACAGTCACTGGGATGCGCTCATGCGAAGCGGTCGCCAACACCTCGGCGACTTCTTCCGCTGTTTTCGGAAAGAAGACGCGATCCACTTGAGCTCCGGACATATAACTGGCATCGGAGAGGTATGATTGGATTTCGTCCCAATTAGCTTTCGAGAGCAAGAGACCTCACATGCTGAATATTGACCGCCGAAATGAACGAACCTTAAACGCAAAGGCCGCTAAGTAACACGCAAAGTACCGCAGAGAACCGCTTTGCGACCTTTGCGACTTATCTTTGCATCCTTTGCGTTAAACTCCTTACGCCAGCTGAAGTTCTTTCTGCCGCAGCGCCTTAATCCGATCGCGCAACTCCGCGGCCCGCTCAAATTCAAAGTGCTTGGCCGCTCTCCGCATCTCGTTTTCCAGGCGCGCAATCGTAGCTTCAATATTCTCAGGCAAGTAGTCTTCCGCCGATTCCACCTCGACAGGTACCTTGAAGTAGTCCGCTTCAGAGGCGGTTATTAAAGTGGACTCGATCGGTTTCACAATTGTCTGCGGTGTAATCCCCTGTTCACGGTTGTAGACTTCCTGGATTGATCGGCGGCGGTTAGTCTCGTCGATCGCCCTCTTCATCGAGTCCGTTATCCGATCCGCATAAAGGATCGCCTTGCCTCGCGAATTCCTGGCCGCCCGACCGATAGTCTGGATCAACGATTGTTCCGAACGCAAAAAACCCTCTTTATCTGCGTCGAGTATTGCCACCAGCGAAACTTCCGGCAGGTCCAGGCCCTCGCGCAAGAGATTAATTCCCACCAACACATCAAATTCGCCACGCCGCAAGTCGCGCAAGATCTTGATGCGTTCCAGTGTTTCAATGTCTGAGTGAAGATAACGGACCCGAACATTCACCTCCGTGAAATACTCGGTGAGATCTTCAGCCATTCGTTTAGTTAGCGTGGTAACCAGAACCCGCTCATTACGCTCTGCTCGCTGGCGACACTCTTCCAGCAGGTGATCGATTTGTCCTTTGACTGGTTGAACTTCGACTTCCGGATCCATTAGGCCGGTAGGGCGAATTATCTGCTCCACAACTTCGCCTCCGGATTTCGTCAACTCATACGGACCCGGGGTCGCGGAAACGTAGATGGTCTGGCCGATCCGCGCTTCAAACTCGGTAAAATTCAGCGGCCGGTTGTCGAGGGCCGAAGGCAGCCGGAAACCGTACTCGACCAGGGTCCGCTTGCGTGATTGATCGCCTTCAAACATCCCTCGCACCTGTGGAATCGATTGGTGCGACTCGTCGATGACAATCATGCTGTCACGCGGAAGATAGTCGAGCAGCGTGGGCGGCGGTTCGCCCGGGTTCTTGCCAGTCAAATGTCGGGAATAATTCTCGATGCCTCGGCAAAAGCCCATCTCCTTGATCATTTCGAGATCAAACATCGTACGCTGATGCAACCGCTGCGCTTCAACCAATTTGCCTTCCGCGATTAATTTGGGTTCCCACCATTCAAGTTCCGCGCGAATTGATTTGAGCGCACGCTTGATCGTGCCGCGCGACATCACGTAGTGCGTTTTCGGATAAATGGGAATACGAGACCTGTGACGTTCAACAACTTCTCCCAGCAGAGGGTCGATGGTTGAGATCGAGTCAATCTCATCACCCCAAAGCTCAATGCGATAGGCAAGGTCCTGGTAACTGGGGAACACTTCTACCACGTCGCCGCGGACGCGAAACGATCCGCGCTGAAAGTTCACGTCGGAACGCTCGTACTGCAACTCAACCAAACGCTGAAGCAAAACCTCGCGTGACATCCGGCTGCCGGGTTCAATAAAGAGAAGCAAACCGTAATAAGCATCCGGATCACCGAGGCCGTAGATGCAGGAAACACTGGCAACCACAATCACATCCCGGCGCTCGAAAAGAGCCCGTGTAGCCGACATCCGCAAGCGATCAATCTCGTCATTGATAATCGCTTCCTTTTCGATGTAAACGTCAGCGGCGGGAACGTACGCCTCCGGCTGATAGTAATCGTAGTAAGAGACGAAATACTCGACTGCATTATCAGGAAACAGGGAGCGGAACTCCTGATAAAGCTGGGCCGCAAGAGTCTTGTTGTGGGCCAGCACGAGCGTCGGCCGCTGAGTACGTTCGATTACGCTGGCAATGGAAAAAGTTTTGCCGCTACCCGTGATCCCCAGCAACACCTGGTCTTTTGCCCCGTCGTTAAGACCTCTTACGAGAGCGTCAATGGCCTGAGGCTGATCCCCCTTAGGCTGATATTCCGATTGAAGCCTGAAATGCATGATTAGGAAATAGTAAATGGTAAATCGAAATTTGTGAAAAGCGCTGATCTTTGTTTGTGTTATTTCGTGTGATGCGCGTGGATCACGTTTTAGATTAGAAAAGGGTCGCGAGCGTTCCAGGTATCTGCTCGCGACCCTTGAAAAGAGACGGGTTTCGCTTAGTGGTTTTATGCTGCCGTTTCGCGCGCCTGACTGTTTAGCCGGTGAATGGCTTCGACTATAGCAGCGCGCAAGTCACCAGGCAGTGACCTGCTTGCGACCAACCTGCGAAAGGCGTCCAGAATCACCCGCTCTCCACTCGATACCATCAATCTGATCAGTTTTAGTCGCAATTCCAGACTTGTGTGCGTTTCAATCGCGTTAACCAACGGGCTGATCTGCCCTGCTTTCGCAGCCAACACCAGCAGTGAATACGCGCCATATGAATTTTCGTTACGCCCACCCGTCAAAACTTCGATCGCCTCGCTGACCAGACCTGAGCCCACCAGCGCTGCCCCTATTCTGCGACGTTGTTCGGGCGAACCTTCCCGTAACCAAACCGTTAACAGCGAGGCCGCACGATCCGGATTGTGTTGATAAAAAGCCCGGACAGCCTGGTTGCGGGCTTCCTCAGACGAATAATCGAGTGATTCAGCAAGGCGATAAGACGAGTTGTCGCTCTCTAGCGGCGGCAGTGGAACTCTGGCTGACATGCGGCGATGAGTAAGCTCTTCGGCGGCGCGACGAAGAATTCTCATGTCGGCGAGCCATTGCTCGTCAGGAAGGGGCTTCTCAACATCGCGACGTTGCGAGGTGGTTTCTGGCTGAGTACCTCCGCGGCGAGTTTGATCTGCTGGCGCAGGGCGGCTTGAAATAGTCTTTTTCCTGCCCATATCGTGCTTGCCTGAGGCAAGCCCCTTGGAAAGACTGCGTCGCTGCCATTAGGGCCGGCAAGACCAGGTGGAAAACCTGGCGGTGGAAGATACTAGCCCGGTCCTAATACAGGCATATTCATTCCCAGGAAGCATGGGTTTCAGGCATCATTTGGCTCTCAAGATTTTCTGCGTGAGCCACTTCAACAGCCGGCAGATCTTGAGACACAGACCCCTCAACGTCGATTATCCCGTCAGAACTCGCAGCGGCAGCCGCTGCCAGAGCTAACGGACGCGAGCTGGACTGGGAAGAGTCCGTTGGCGAACTCTCAGTCGAAACCGGCTGTTCTCGTTTGGCTGTGGCAGATTTGCGCAGGAGCTCAAACTTAGACATGACCACCCTTGTTAAGTTCAGACCAACGCTGGCATCCAGGTCGCAGAGTTGCTCGGCAAGGATGCGTTCAGAGACCCGGTCGAATGCACTTACTAATTCCGAGCCTGCCGCAGCCGGAGTATCAGCCACAACCAATTCAAAATCGCGCCCCGCGGAGACTCGTCTTTGAGCGTGATTCAAGAGCATTACTCGGGCCTGATTGTGCACTCGGCCAGTGGCCACGACGACTAGATGAGAACCTTCGGTTTCGATCTCCAGATCAATGGCCCAGCGGGCGAACGCCGGAGTTAGGTCTCCGTCTCGGGCGACCATCAGGAACGACTCGCCGCAGATGTTCGCCATCATCTGACCGTAGCCCTCGCCTTCCGAAGGACCGACGGCGATTTCGCTTTCGGGCACGCCCATTTCTCGCAAGAGGTAATGAAGCCGGTTAACCAACCAGGAACCATCTTCCAGAAGCGACGAGGCCAGGAGGGTCGGCGCAATCACTTCCTCAACCTTCTCATCGGCCACGGGCGCGCCACACTCACTACATGTGGCATCGCTGACGGTCACGACGACCAGGGCATTTGCATTGGGTAGTCGTAGCAGCGCGTGTCCGGTTTTTCGACAACTCACCTGAACTTCCCGCTCCACCAGCCCCGCATCTTCGAGCCGCTCAATAGAAAACTGATGATCTCCCGTGGTAGCTCCGGTAAGAAGCTTTGCGGCGTACCCTTCCGTGTGCGCTTCCTTAGCGCTACGCAAGAATACTCGCGCATTCTCATCTTCCAGTCTCGAAGCTGCAAGAATGCGTTTCGTCATCGTGTCTTTTCTTAAACTTGTGTACAACGAATCGTTATCCTGCCTGGCCACGAAACGCTTGAACCCCTCAGGCATGATGGGTTTTCCCTGATCCCAATCAGGGATCGGTTTGTGCGAGTCGTCTTCAATTGCGGAAAGCAGTTCATGAAGCTCCCGGCAGAATGCGTCCAGTTTTCGGAAGGGCTCAGGCGTTTGAGAGTCGTAGACGATGCCTGTGCGAATGCTGGGACTCTCCTTTGCCTCGTCGAAGATCAGGAACAGGACGTGATCTTCAAAGCAGAAGAGATCGCCGCGGACATAAGGCTCGCCATCATCTGTTTCAGCATAGGCAGCCAGAGCTGCTTCGAAATCTCGGATTCGTTCCGGGTCCAGCAAAATGTTTTCGAAAGAATTGAGTCTGGCCGAACGCACGATTGGTCGGCGGCCCTTTTCCTGAAGGCACTCCAGCAGGTTGATCCGCTGAACCATGCCAACAGAATGACTTAGTCTCTTGCTCTCGATGAATAACATAGGCACTTTTGAACCTGCCTTTCGTGCCCGTCTCCGGGAAAATTTAATCTTGCTGAGTTACTCGAATCCTGACGGTTTCCTTGCCGTTTGCCTTGGGTGAATAGCGCCGCTGCCTTGCGATTCTCAACGCGAGCGCTTCGTATCCATCCATTCCCGCCTTGTGGTTCGTAATTGCTGCCTGCAACACGCGGCCGTTTTCGATACGCATCACCACGTCCACCATCTGCAACTTCGCGGGAGTTTCCGTGTCTGCGTTTTTCTCGCTCTCCTTCACAGGTTGAGAAGCCGCCGGCGCTTCTGCGACTCGCCTGGCTCCTTCATTGTTCCGGACTGACCTTGAGTCTCTGCGTCGTTCCTGCTGCAAGAAAGCGGAGGTTTCTTTCGCCTTCGGCGACTCAATGGCGACCGTCGCAGATCCTGGCGCTTCAGCCCCAGACACAGGCCGCGCTTCGGCCGTATTCTCGGTTGAGCGCGGCATTGCTTTTTCTGCTGATGCTGCGAGGCTGACAGACTCGACCTTCCCCTGAAAAGCCCCGGTCACCGCGATGATGCTGGAGAGGCCCAATAGAAAGATGCCCGCCGCGGCCATCGCCAGAACCGTTCTGTTTTGTCGCGCTGCGGATGGGATAAAAGGTGGAAGCGCCAGAACTTCACCACCGCGGATTGCTGCGGGGGGCGGCGGTTCTGCAATCGCCATTCGCTCGAACTGGGAAGCGGGACATGGTATTGACACCGCATCAATCTGCAATGGACTCTCGTCCCAACAGCCGAACAACTCAGACACAACCTTGCGCAAAGAGCTGTCGATTGATTTTTGCGAGGGCCGGATCAGTGGATTGAAATTGAATGGCGCGGAGGGTTGGGCCATCGCCACGCAAATTGCCTGCAATCCAACGAGGCTGTCAAGCTGGACATCAACCAATTCGCCGTCTTCAAAATAAAACGAACCGGGGGCCTTGGGATATTCAATTAAGAGCCGGCCGGTTTTTTGCTGATGACGAAGGATGCCAATCAAATCAGAAAGGGGATAGTCATCCAAGTGCCCCGTCAAAACTACGAAGCGGGTATTCATCTTGCGACTCCTTGATGTTCCGGGTCGTTAGGGAAGCTAGTTGGGGTCGGCAGTCTCAAACTCATTTGCAAAATGGTGGAACGCGGCACGGAAGATCAAAGTCGGGGAAAGCTCGCGCAAGCAGTTTCGCCAGCTCTCGATCCAGACTCTGCAGAAGCCTGTACTCCTCGATCACTCCATCCTGGTTGTGCAGTTCCTGATAGGCTAGTGCCAATCCATAGTGTGCCTTAGCCAGGTCAGGACGAATCTGCGTTGCGCTTTTGAATGCATTTGCGGCGTCCTTAAACTTGCCCATGCGGAACGTCGCTAGTCCCAGCCCGTATTGTGCTTCGGCCAGATCCGGACTTAGCAGCAGCGATTCCTTGAACGCCTTCGCTGCATCCTTATCTTTTTTCAATTTGAGGTATGCCTGACCAAGGCTCAACCGAACCTCCGCCGATCCCGGTTCCAATTCGATCGACTGAAGATAGGAATTAATTGCTCCTTTTACCTCACCCATTTCGTATAGGTTCCGACCCGTCTTGTAAAGCTCGAACGCGTCCTTCCGGGCAGGAGTTGTCGTCGAGCTGGATGCTGTGGGAGGGGACTTTTCGACATTGTTCGGGTCGGCAGGGGTGTTCGACTCAGCAGGAGCAGACTCGGTCTTTTTGATCGCTTTCGGATCGGCAGTTTTCTCGTCGTTTCTTGATTCGCCAACGTTCGACGCCGGCGTTGCAGAAAGCTTAGCGCCGGCATTCTCGCTACTATCTCCGGCAGTTGGCGAATTTGTCTTCTCAGCTTCCGTCGCTTTAGGGAACTCCGGAGGTGGCTCACCCACCGAGACCGGTTGGGACGACGTGACTTCGCTATTTTTGAGTTGATTGTGGCCCTTCTCCAAGCTTATTCGTGAACCACTTGCAGTCGGGATAACCGGCATCGTTTGACGAGCGGGGGCATCAACTAATTTCGCGATGCTATCGTCAAAATAGTAGGTCAGGCTGCGGTAGGTTACTTCTACCGGCTCTTTTTTCAGTTCTCCGCCTTCGAAAACAACCAGGCTGGTTACCATCTTTGTCCAGTTGCCGAACCGGTCAAACTCGTAAGAATACGTTTCTTTGCTGAGAATCGAGCCATCGGCGCTTCGCATTGTCATCTCGACGATATTGCCTCGATCGTCATACCTGTATTCTTCTTTGCCCGCAGAGCTGCTAGACACCGGGTACGAAACGTTTTCAATTCGTTTCCCCGAAACATCGTAGGTGGTTACCTCAACCAACTGCCGCGGGCCTTCAACATACTGCCCTTTCTTGAGTTCCAGCTTTGCGGATTCGATCTTTATCCGGCGCACCGATCCATTCAGGCCATCTTGAGCCTTAGTGCTATCCAGAATGGTAATCGAGGTGGGTGGCTGCGTTACTGTCACGCTATTTTGAGCGCGAGCAACAACAGCAGGTATTAGCAGCGACGTGAGGATCAAAAAGCGGGTTGTAAAACTCTTTCCATTCCAATTCATGCGCCCCTCCGGGTGTTAACAACAAACACTGACTACACTCCAGTCAGGGAAGGACAAATAGAGCGAAGTAGCGTAGCAGATGAAAGTTAAATCCGATTCCCGAGAACCCGGGTGGTGTGACCTGTACGAGCAACTGTTAACTTGCTATACACCCAGTGCTCGGAAAACCCATATCTTGTACAGACCGTCGCGAAGAATACAATAAGTGGTTACAAATTGCTAGCAAAAGTATTGCAGGCTTGTTTAAGAATTGTTTGGGATTGCAGCGGGGGTTGTAGTCGAAGCGGCAGAGATTGACTGTCAGCCAAGAACCGGCGTGGAGGGTGAGTTTTCACTCCGCTGAGAATTGAGCTGGTGGATTGCCTCTATTACAGCGGATCGGACACCAGCAGGCACCGAAGCATCAACTGCCAGGCGGCGAAAATTGGGAACGATCTCGGTTTGCCCACTCAGCGCCAGCAGTTTAATCACCGCCAGCCGCACTTCAATGTTCGAATGCTCTTGGATTACTTGCACCAGCCACTGAACCTCGCCGGTCTTGACCATCAGGAACAGGACAGTAAAGGCGTCATAGGTCTTTTCCCGGCTTATGCCGGTAAGATTGCTCAATGCTTCACTTGCCAAGCCCGATGTGGATATCGCTGCTCCGATTCGACGCCGACGGTCCGGTGTTCCCTGGCGAAGTGCACGCGTAAACGAGGCGGCGCGATCCGTGTGGTAGTCATACAATGCTCGCGCTGCTGCATTGCGGACCTCGAGCACTGAATCATCGAAAGCCTCGCTAATCCGGCGGAAAGCATCTTGGCCACCCATTCTGGCAATTTCAGTCAAGGCGCTGACGCGCACGCTGGAAGACTCGCTATTCAGGCGATCATAAATGTCAAAAGCCCGATGCGGCGCCTCCACAGGCGGCGCAAGATCTGCCGCTTCGGCTGGACTCTGACGGTCCTTTTGCAAACCAACGCTCGGATTATCATCAAGCAAAGACACGTGCTCAGAAGGAATCTGTGCGGCCAAGAGTGGAAGCTCTTCGGTGTGCACCGCGGTCGGATTCATTAACGAATCGTGGGCCCACTGGTATGCTTCTGCGCCGCTAGCTTCAATCGCGCCTGGCTCTGTTCGACACTCAACCGGTGCATCTTCGACTGCCGGCTGGGCGCCTTCCGCGGGATCGTCGGTTTTGACCTCGATTCCAGAACCTTGGGCTCGGCCACGCCGGCGATTTGCAGCATCTATCCGCCTCCGCTGCTCTTCTTCGGCTTGGCGAAGCTCCATCATTTGTGTGCGAATGCGTTGATCCATGTCTAATTCTGATCTATCCATAATTAAATGCCTGTTTCTAAGCGCCCGGTCGTTCAAATGTCCTCAATTATTACCGGTGCATTAATGCTTACAGAGTGTTGCATTGCGCCGACCGGTTCACTCTGGGGGAGGTTGCGCAAAGCCTGATTGTCGAAGGAACAATAGCTCAGTGAGCGACGCAAAAGGGCCATTGGCAGGTCTTTTTGACGGCCAGCGATGTCCAGCAGCGCCCCGATAGCTGACGGCAGGCGCAGTTCTGCGATACTGGCCATCGCCTGGTTTCTGACTGTGGCTTCATGATCGTAAAGGGCTTCGAGCAAAAATGGTAAAGCTGCATCCGATTTCACTTCACCCAAAATGCGCGCAGCCGCGGCCCGATCAAAAGCTTCAGACGACGAGAGCAATGTCGCGCACTGGCGGGCAACAAACCCGTATTGCTCGAGCGCCCTTCTGGCGCGCACATGAACAGCCTCATCGGAATCAGCCGTCGCTAGAATCTTCAATAAAGAGGTTTCGATCGCCGTCCGATCGTCTGCGGCTCGCGATGACAGCACTTCCAGACGGTGCGCCTGACCGATAACAAGCTTTCCTACTTCCTGGCCCACGCAATAGGCGCCGAATAAACGGGGTTCAGCTTTGTCTTGCCCGCGGATCGCCGGAGGCTCGATCGGGCTTCCCTCGATTTCAGTTTTCTCTGGCTCGAGTGTGTTCGACAATTCTGGTTCGGTGCTTCCTCGCCCTATCAGCCTTTCGCTCCTGGAGAACCGATCTGCTACAACTCCTAACCGGGCCCTGCGAGAACGAAACCTTCGCGATACTGAAGAGACGAGCAGCGAAATTATTAGGACACCCAACACGATCATCACACTCGAGGTAGAGAAGATCGACGTTAGGAAATCATTGCTTTGGGAACGAATGATGACTGGAGTTTGGCTAATCGCCGGCGTGGGTGTGATCCAGAGTGCAGCAATTGCACACAAAACTACGGTTATTGCTTTCGACCTGATAGCAATCTGGCGACTGTCGTTCGATCGACCCGACAATAGGCTTCCGGGATGGCGCATAGTTGCTAAAGCGAGAGGCGGGCCGGCGCGACCCGGCAAGGAATAAGGACAAGAAGCTTACAGAGATTAGGTGAGGCGACAGACCAGGGGCTTTACGGTTCGTCGCTGAACTTATAGCCGATACCCCAGACGGTTAAAACCATTTGAGGGTTTTCCGGATTGTCCTCGATCTTGGCTCTGAGCCGATTAATATGTGAGTCAATCGTGCGGTCATAGCCTTCGTACGAGTAGTCCCAGATCTTTTCAAGCAGGTATTTACGGGGAAAAACCCGGCCAGGGTTCGAAGCAAAAAGTCGCAGAAGGTCAAACTCCTTGGGAGTAAGTTCGACCTGACGATCTCCAATCGTCACTTCACGCTTGGCTGGATCAATTCTGAGCTTGCCGCGCACTATGGGCGCTTCGTCCCGCGTACCATCAGGAGACGAGGCACTTCTGGTTCGTCTTAGAACAGACTTGATCCGGGCCTCGAGTTCGCGCAGACTAAAGGGTTTGGTGATGTAATCATCAGCACCCATCTCAAGACCGAGGACTTTGTCAACCACGTCGTCCTTCGCTGTGAGCATGAGGATCGGCAAATAGCTCACCTTCTCTCTGAGCTCTTTGCACACCGCAAGCCCGTCCATTTTAGGCAACATGAGGTCAAGCACCACCGCGTCCGGAGGGTCATCCAGGGCGGCCTTGACTCCAGTCACACCGTCCTCGACGGTTCTTACGTTGTAACCTGCGCGAGAGAAATATTCGCTTATGGCAGTGGAGATATTCTCGTCATCCTCGACGACAAGCAGCGAAACCCTGCGTTCACCTGCGTCAGGTACGGAGAAGTTGTCTTTTGGTGCTTTCTGTCTGTCAGTAGCGGTAGCCATTAGAGTTTTGATAAAGGACTGACAAGCAGGAGGCTTATAGGGTATGCGCCACGGGGAACGTTACGCAACTCAGGCGACGGAATAGTACAGGACAAACGGTCCAAACTTCAAGCGCTAAGTTTAGTCGGCTCAAGAAAAAGACGACAGGAGAGGTTCCGGCGAACCGCCCCTACAAGCAGTCGCATGACGGATAGACAGATTGGACCGGGCTCGCCATCACCTGAGACCGGCCAGGGACCGCTTGGCCCAACCTCGTCACGAACCATCTTTTGTCCCTCAAATGGCGACCTGAAAAACTATGGCTGCTGATTCGCAGCTGGCGGCCCCGCACCCGCAACCTTCCGCAGATGAGTCTGAAACTGCAAGAGCAGGCCTTTAACCTGAGGCGACCCTTCGGCATTCTTGGCTAAGGTGTCCAGGATCGCGAGACCCCTGGGATCCGCCAAATCTACGAGAGCTTCTGCCGCCGCCACACCCAGGCCGAAATCGCGGCGCCCGAACGCATCGGAAATCGCTTCGGCAACAATTGGGAAAACGCGTGGATCGTCCTTGCCGACTTTTCCGAGTAACCGGAAAGCCGCAGCTCTCATTTGCGGAGGGTTCCCCTTGCCTGCAAACCTGAACGCCAAATCAAGGGCCCGTTTATCTCCAAGGGCACTCAGACCCGAAAATGCTGAGGCTCTAATCGTATCCCGCCAGGATGGCGTGTCCATCAGTTTAAGGAGGGCGTCATACGCTTGTGGATCCTTCGTTTGCCCCAGGGCCTGGGCCGCCGCCCGTACTACAGCGTAACTTTGGTCATTGAGCAGTGGTAGAAACACAGCGGCGAGCGAAGCGTCTCGGGAAGCCCCGAGGGACACTACCGCTTGAGCCCGGACCTTTGATTTAGGATCCTTAAGGGCTGCCAGCAGCGCCGATCGCGCTGACTGACTGGAATTTCCCATGAGAGCGGTAGCGGCTTCGACCCGCGTACCCCAGAACTTATCCTGAGTTAAGGCCCGTGCGATTTCACCTACAATCCGCTGTTTTTCTTCACTGGCGGTAACCTCAGCTCTGATCCGCGAACCAAGCTGGCTCAATGCCCATATCCTGCCGAGCGAATCTTCGTCGTTGCTCAACTGGTAAACTAATTCGTCGGTAGTTTTGTTGAATTCCAACTCCTTGATCAGGGTGCCGTGGTAGTCGAAATTCACCAGCAGGGGTTTCGAATCTGCTTTGAAAGTAAAGACCTGTTCCTTTTTTGGCTCGATCTGCACGCGCTCGATTCGCGTACCCGCGGCTGTGCCGATTTCGATTTCAGCGGGAGTCTTAAACAATACTGCTTGCGGATACTGCGAGTCGGGGTCGAGCTTTTGAATTTGTTCTACCGTCAGCTTTAGAGTTTTCGCCGCCGGGTCGTAGTTCTGGGCGACACGGAAAACCGGGTGACCCATGCGGTACAGCCACTCGTCAAAGAACCAATCCATCGATTGTCCCGTCGACTCCTCGATCGCAATCCGAAACTGACCTGTTTCCACCGGCTGGTTTGCATATTTGCGCAGGTAGTAATTGATTGCTCGCCACCAGTTTTCTTCACCGAGGCTCATCCGCAGCATGTGCAATACTGCACCCCCGCGAGGATAAGCGTAGGTGTCAAAGACCGAATCCGGACTGTCATAGTTTTTAGTCACTATGGGCCGGCGGTTCCCTGCCCTCCAGGCGGTGAAGTAGGCATCCTGGTTCGCCTTTATATCCGAATAGAGAAAATCGTCGCGTCCGAGTTTGTACTCGTCCCACATTGCCTGGAAATAGGTTGCAAAGCTCTCATTGAGCCAGATGTCCGCCCAGGTGCGGCACGTCACGTAATCGCCGAACCACTGGTGCGCTAATTCATGCGACTGCAAACTGTCGCTGGTCTGGTCCAACTCTGTCCGTTGATCATGGATCATGTTGTCAGTTTGGGTTGTCGCGGAGATGTTCTCCATGCCACCGGGAAAGTCACGCACCATTGTTTGTGCATACTTGGCATAGGGATACTTGACTCCGGTCTTCTCCGAAAAAAACTTCACCATCTCGGCCAAACGGGCCGTTGTCACTTTTCCTTCAGTTACTTCGCTGGGATAAACATTGGAGATGATTGGTATTCCCTCGTACTCGGAAACAATTGGGACGTAATCCCCAACCACAATGGAAGTCAGATAACTGGCGTGAGGCTGATCGATCTTCCAGTGGAACGAGCGAGTCCCATCACGGTTCTCTTTCGTTTCAATCAGTTTCCCGTTGGAGATGACAGTAAGTGGTTTTTCAACTGTCGCCGTTAACTCGGAGGTGAAGAAATCATTAGGGTGATCGTAGCAAGGGAACCAGTAATGGTTATACTCGCTCTCCCCCTGCGACCATATCTGTTTGGGCCGCCGGGGATCTTCAGCCGTAGGCTTGATGAATCTGAGACCGCCCCCAACCAGGCCTGAGAGTCTCCCGGTTGGTCCGTTGGTGTGATAGTCGATGACCAATGTCGCCGTCTCAGCCGGCTGATAAACCCGATCGAGGGTGATGGCGAGTTTCTGGTTGGCGGTATCAGTATTAAACTGTAACTGAGTCGCAGGTAACATTGTGACCGATGTGACAGTGATGTTGGCGGCGTCCAACTGCACATTTCGCAGATTGTTTACCAGCGGCGAGAAAATTAAAGTTTCATGTCCGAGCGCTTGTTCCCGTTCCCAATCAAAGCGCAGATCCAGGGCGATGTGTTTAGTGTCGTAGTCGTGATCGGGAACGTACTGCGTTGGCGGGAAAGGCCGCAAACGCTGAACCTGAACCGCCTGAGAAATCCCTGGTGCGGCGCTTCCGATATTGACTGGCCAGAAGGCAATGCCAATTATCAATGCCAGGGCAACAGATCTTAGACGCGGTGAAAGCTTTCCAGTTATCATTTATAACTCCATCGTTTTGAATTAATAACCCAGGGATAAACGTTATCACGCGAAGATTATTACAATTTTAGTGCCAACCATTGTTGCACGCAAACACCACGGCGAAAAGGAGCAGCCCAGATGACGCCACAAGAAAGAGATGCACTTATTCAGCAGTACCAGCAAGGTTACGGCGAGGTAGTGAAGGCGCTGGAGGGTTTTCACCCTGACAAAATGTCCAGCCACCCGTTGCCGAACAAGTGGAGCGCCCGCGAGATAGTTCATCATCTCGCGGATAGCGAGAGCACTTCGGCAATGCGACTCCGACTCCTGCTAGTCGAAGATCATGCAGTGATCAAGGGTTATGATCAGGATGAATTTGCATCGCGCCTGAAATACAACGAGCGCGATATTGCGCCGGCCCTGGACGCGTTTCGCGCCGCCAGAGAAACTACCGCGCAAGTATTACGGCTGATGACCGACAGCGACTGGCGCCGCGAGGGCGAACATACGGAGAGCGGACGTTACACTCCAGAAGACTGGTTGCGAATATATGCAGCGCACGCACACAATCACGCGGCGCAAATTCGCAGACTGCGTGAAGCACTCAACACTTAAATCAACATCGTCCTTGACAAAGATTTTTTGCGCGAGCAAAATCCCGCTCGCCCAAGAAAAGCGATCTTAAACCTAAGCATGAGATCTCAACTGATTCCCGGGTTTCAGATCTGCCAATTCTAATTAGCGCTTGCTCTCAATGAACTCCGCAACTGTTCTGCAAACTTCGTTTTCCGAACTTCAACTTCTGCGAAGAGGGAAAGTTCGCGATGTCTATGCTGTCGATAGCGATCGCCTCTTGATCGTCGCGACTGATCGTATTTCCGCTTTTGATTGTGTTTTGCCTACGGCGATCGAACGCAAAGGCGAGGTACTGACTGCGCTCTCGAAGTTTTGGTTTGAAAAACTCAGCCATGTGGTCCCAAACCATCTGCTCGCCACAGAGATCGAGCAGATGCCCGAACCCGTGCGCAAGGAATCCGGAATCTTAAAGTCCCGATCGATGTTGGTCCGCCGCACCGAGGTGTTTCCGGTTGAGTGCGTGGTTCGTGGTTACATCACCGGTTCGGGCTGGAAAGACTATCTACGAACAGGTGAAGTGTGCGGGCACCAATTGCCGGCGGGCTTGCGGGAATCAGAGGAACTCCCGGAACCGATATTCACTCCTTCCACCAAGGCGGAAGAAGGCCACGACGAGAATATTACCGAAGCTAAGGCGGCGGAAATACTGGGCTCTGAAAATGCTGCCTTCCTGCGTGATGTTTCGTTGCGGCTGTATCAGGAGGCGCGCGACTTTGCCCGCGGGCGAGGAATAATCATCGCTGATACCAAATTTGAGTTCGGTCGAGACAAGAGCGGTCAGATCATTCTGATTGACGAAGTGCTGACACCGGATTCCTCCCGGTTCTGGCCTTCCGACGGCTACGCACCTGGAAAATCTCAGCCTTCGTTCGATAAACAATACGTGCGCGATTACCTCGAGACGGTTCACTGGAACAAACAACCTCCGGCGCCCGAGATTCCGGATGAGGTTGCCGCCGCCACGACCTCCCGCTATTTGGAAGCTTACAGACTCTTAACGGGTCGGGATCTTTAGAGCCTCGGCACTCGACAAACCCGAGGCTGAATTGAAACTCCATGCTGATGCGTTCTCGTCTCGAATCCCTGATCGAAGAAATGCTGGACGGTCAAATCCTTCTGAATGAAGCTTTGCTGGAATTTGAAAGACTCTACATTCAAAAAGCTCTCAATCGCCACAAGGATCACCTGGGCAAGACAGCCAAAGTGCTTGGAATCCACCGCAACACACTGTCAAAGAGGGTCACTGCCTACCAGAAAGAGCACCGGGCCGCCAAGGCAAGACGGGCCGGCGCCTAGTCTTCCGTGCAGCAACAGAACTTGAGATTGCTCGCCAAAACCCACAATTCCGGCCAGGCAAACCGCGTTGACCTCTGTTGACATTACCTCCACAGCGCTATATTCTTAGCACTCGTCTGCTACGAGTGCCAGGAAAAATATCAGTAGGAAATCCCAGGTTTATTCAACTCGTAATTTTATCGGGAAACCGAAAGGAGAAACTAAGAGCAATGGCTACGAACATTAGACCTCTTCATGACCGCGTCATTGTGCGCAGAATTGAAGAAGGAGAGCAGGTGCGGGGCGGGATCATCATTCCCGACACCGCCAA
>DASQPD010000178.1:0-75681 GCA_035644135.1 Pyrinomonadaceae bacterium | reverse complement strand
AATCCCACACACGGCAGTGTGTGGATGGGTTCAAATCCTTTCTACAGCAGATTCGCCGGATTTATTCCTGCGCGCTTCGCGCGTCGGGTTTTATTGCGGCCACGTTGTAGACAGGATCTGAACCATCCACACACTGCCGTGCGTGGGATTCATTTCCGGACTTTTGACACAGTAAGTCATGAATCTCGATTCGCCACCGCGAATGAAAATAGAACGACTGAGGTCAGTATGAACCAATTGAGTGTCTATTTTCATAAGAGCCTCTTCACTGCCGGGAGAACATTAATTATCAAACTGAGTCCGTGAAGCGGACGGCTGAACCGGGGAGATTTCTGAGCAAATATGAGCAAGTCTTTCCCCGTCAGCCGTCCGCTTCACGGACTGGGGTCGTATGCGCCGTAATCCCAGCGATAAATCGCTGGACTATTCTCAGACGTCCGCTGCGCAGACTGGTTGAACACTTTTTGTGCAAAGCCTTGCCAAACCACTCAAGCCGGCGATGATTTTCACGTGACCAAAGGCAAAAAAAGTCCACGAATAAACACGAAACTTCGAATGGTCTCGTGGATTTCTCAAACAATGGGTTTGGGCGCTCTTTGTTACAATCTCATCTGAAATGCGCGACATCGAAGTTCGTTTCATTAAGGAAGACCTACGGCCGCCATTTTGGCTGAACGACGTGGCGAGAGCCGACTTTCAACACGTGAAGGCCCAGCGCAGCGGTGATGGAGCGACTTTTCTGTTGCAGAATGTCTCGGATTTCAATATGCATCAATGCTGGCCTTTGCCTGATATGCGGCTGGACCGCGTGGATACGAAAAAGCTTTGAACATCGACTAGTATTACTGCTTGAGTGAGAGACAACATGAAGAACAATTTGTGGCCCGAATTACCGCTCGCAGAGTGGCAAGACACCTATGCGACACTGCACATGTGGACCCAGGTCGTGGGCAAGATCAGGTTGGCGCAGACACCGCTTATTAATCATTGGTGGAACGTGCCTCTTTATGTTACCGCGCGTGGACTGACGACGTCGCCAATGCCGTATCACGAAAGGACGTTTCAGATCGACTTTGATTTTATCGATCATCAGTTGTTGGTGAAGCTCGATGATGGCTCAGATGCCAATATCCCTCTTGTGCCTTGTTCAGTGGCCGAATTCTACCGGGAAGTCATGCGCACACTGGGCAGCCTTGGAATCAAGGTGAAGATTTGGCCTGTACCCGTCGAGGTCCCGGATCCCATTCCCTTCGAGCAGGATAACAAGAACGCTTCATACGACGCCGAATATGCAAACCGCTTCTGGCGAATACTGGTCCGGGCCGACGAGGTGTTCAGCGAGTTTCGCTCGCGCTTTATCGGTAAATGCAGCCCTAACAATTTTTATTGGGGAAGCTTTGATTTGGCCGTGACGCGTTTCTCAGGAAGACGCGCGCCTGAGCGAGAAGGCGCCGATATCATCACCCGCGAAGCTTACTCACATGAAGTAATCAGTCACGGCTTCTGGCCGGGTGTTCGCCGCGCCCTTCCGAAGGAAAGCCCAGCCTCTGACGGGATGATCCACGCACCAGCCTTCTACTCTTACACGGCCCCTGAACCGGCCGGATTAGGCAGCGCGCCAGTCCGCCCGGCCCCGGCTTTCTATAGTGCCGGGATGAAGGAATTCATCATGCTGTACGACGATGTGCGGACTGCGAACGCGCCTGAACAATCGCTGCTCGAGTTTATGCAGAGCAGCTATGAAGCGGGAGCAAACCTGGCGAAGTGGGACCGGACAAACCTCGAGCGGCAGTCTGGTTAACCAGACTTACCCAAGACATGATCCACGAAAATACACGAAATGATACAAAGAACATTTTGGTGACTTTGTTGTTTGGTTCGTGTAATTTCGTGGACTGATTTTTTTAGTCACAACCCTTAACAACTTATGAACCCTATACCGCCGCCACTAACACCAGACGAAGTTGTTGTCGAGCCAGACGCGCCGGTTACTAAACGCCATCCGCGCGGTCTGCGAACCTTGTTCTTTACAGAGCTCTGGGAGCGATTCAGCTATTACGGAATGCGATCGATCCTGGTGCTCTACATGGTGGCGCCCATCGCCCAGGGTGGACTTGGCTTCGACACAAAGCACGCGACTTCGATTTATGGAACATACACGATGTCAGTCTACCTGACAGCGCTACCGGGCGGATTGATCGCCGACCGCTTCCTTGGAGCGAAATTGGCAGTGCTGATTGGCGGGATTGTCATCGCCCTTGGCCATTTCTCAATGGTCTTCCACTCAATCACATTTTTCTACACGGGGATGGTCTTGATCGCGGTCGGCACAGGTCTGCTCAAGCCGAACATCAGCGCCATGGTCGGCGGCCTGTATGCTAAGAACGATCCCCGTCGAGACAGCGGGTTCTCGATCTTTTACATGGGCATCAATATTGGCGCGGTACTCGCTCCCCTGGTGGTTGGCTTTCTGGCCCAGCATGAACAATTCAAAGCATTCATTGCTTCGCTGGGCTTCGACCCATCAACCACCTGGCACTGGGGATTTGGCGCGGCTGGAATCGGCATGACGCTTGGTCTGATTGTTTATGTGCTCAAGCGCAATCAACTCAGAGATGTTGGTGAAGAAATCAAAATTCAAAAAGGACCCGAAACGAAAGCCTCGGCAAAGGAACCCTTGACCAGTTCAGACTGGAAACGCATTGCGGCCATCTTCATTTTCTTTCTCTTCACGATACTTTTCTGGGCTGCTTATGAACAGAAGGGAGCGAGCCTCAACCTGTTGGCGAAAGACCTGGTGCGCACAGAAGTTTTCGGGTTTCGCTTTCCATCAAGCTGGCTGCAATCCTGTACCCCTCTCTTCGTCATCATCCTCGCACCCATTTTCTCGATGCTCTGGGTACGCATGGGCAAGCGCCAGCCTTCCAGTCCGGTGAAATTTACATTTGGGTTGCTGTTCATCGGTCTCGCCTACCTGTTGCTGGTGCCGGGTGTAGCTCTGACTGCCTCCGGCAAGATCACTCCACTCTGGCTGGTCGGTCTTTACTTTCTCGAGGTCGTCGGTGAGATGTGTCTGAGTCCCGTTGGGCTGAGCACAGTGACAAAACTCTCTCCGGCAAAGTTGGTAGGCATTATGATGGGTGTGTGGTTTCTCGCGGCCTCTTTTGGCAGTAAGTTGGCCGGATAT
This sequence comes from Pyrinomonadaceae bacterium, assembly GCA_035644135.1. GTDB lineage: Bacteria > Acidobacteriota > Blastocatellia > Pyrinomonadales > Pyrinomonadaceae > PSRF01. Next base: position 72,494 of record DASQPD010000178.1, on the reverse strand, counting down.
CTGTCAGGCTTCTATATTCCCGATGCCGGCACGCTGATGAAGCTTTATGGAGGAATTGCTGCCGGGCTTTTGGTTTCAGCAGCGCTGCTGGCTGTCCTGACGCCGAAGGTCAGACGCCTGATGGGAGAAGTAAGGTGAGTGATCCGCCTGAGGCAAGAAATCATTTGACATTTGTCTTGGACATAGTTGGACATTTGTCATTTGTTAGCGACCACCTCAAAATAAGTGAAAAACGACAAATGTCAAATGACCAATGTCAAATATCTCAGGGGCGCAGCCCGGCGCGCGTCAACAGATCTCCAAAACGTTTGTCGGTTCGAAGCCTGCTGAACACCGGATCAACTTTCAGATTCATTAACCACACATCGCGCTCTTCAAACGCCTTCTCAAGCCACTTAAACGCCTGATCTTTTTCGCCCAGCCCGGTATAGATGGCCGCCACCGTGTACGGCGAAACATAGCGCCGGTTCTGTAAATCGCGCAACTCCCCAAGCACTTGGCGAGCCTCGACTGATTTACCTGCGGCCGCGTAAGCATGTCCAAGCAGCGCCAGCATTAGTGGACTACCGGAAAGCTGAACGCCCTTTTGAAACTCGGCTATAGCTTTCTGGTAGAGGCCCTTCTGCTCGTATGCCAGCCCCAGATACCGGCGTGCCGGAAAGAAGTTGGGGTCGAGTTCAAGGATCCGGGTGCACTGCTCGATTGCCCGATCATTTTGTCCGGAAAGATACAGAATCCATCCCAGATGCGAGCTGGCGATAAATGACAGCGGCTCAAGTTCCTGCGTGCGTTTTGCTTCCGCGATCGCTTCATCAAAACGCTCGAGCGCAACCAGAAAAGAGCTGTACCATTGATGCGCCGGAGCGTACGCCGGCTTGTACTTGATCGCGAGTTGAAACTCTCGTTCTGTTTCGACCCGATCACGGTCCCAGCGAAACTTGGTGAATGCGAGCGAGGTGTGCGCTTCCGCAAGTGTTTCATCAATTTCCAGAGCTTTGACTGCTGCTTCCTGGGCTTTGGGAAACCCATCTTTCGGCTGGCGAACGCCGTAAACCACCAGCATGTTGTAGCAGTCAGCCAATCCGGCATACGCTGGGGCATAGTTGGCGTCGGTATTAATGGCCTGCTGAAAAAAGTCGATGCCCTGCTGCAGCCCTTCTTCCGTTCGCTTGTTCCACGAATTGCGTCCTTTTAGATACAGTCGATAGGCCTCGAGCTGTTTCTGCTCTTCGACGTTCAACTTCAATCGCAGATTCTCGAATATGTCCCGAGATATCTCTTCCTGTACCAACAGAATATCGGCCAGACGGCGGTCATAGTGCTGGCCCCAGATCTGGGCCACATTGTCTACATCGATTAGATCTGCCTGAATGCTGATCGTGTCACCATGGCGATGTACTCGACCGGTGACCACTGCGCGGACATTCAAGTCTTGCGCAACCTTCCGTGGGTCAACGTTCTGCCCTTTGTAATTAATCATTACGCTGCGTGGAATCACGCGCAGCTTGGGGAGACGCGAAAGGCTGTTGACCAGGCTTTCTGCGATTTCATCATCAAGGTACTCGGCGTCCGCATCGGGCGAGTCATCGACGAACGGCAGCACGGCTATCGACTGAATAGCTCCCCCTTCTCGCGCTTTACCCCTCCCGCTGAAATAAGTTATTCCGGCGACCGCCAGCAACACGGCGGCGAGGGTGAAACCAAAGGCGGGTACGCGGCTCTTGAGGCGAGCGAACAGCCTGCTTGGTTTCGTAGTGTCGCTAGTTGTGTTGGGGGCAGGTGCGCGAGTCTCAGGGTTGATCTGATCTGGTACATTCGCCTTTCCGTCGCCCTGGCGTAATTGCGTACGAGGTTTCTCACCATTGGTCTCTGTAACCGGGAAAACGAAACGATAGCCTCGTCGCGGTACTGTCTCGATAAACTGGGCTCCACTGGCGCTCTCACCGAGGGCTTTCCTCAGCAATGATACGTTTTGGGTGAGGTTGCCTTCCTCAACAAAGGTATTTGGCCAGACTCGCTTCATCAGATCGTCTTTTTCGACGACCCGACCGTTGTTTTCGACCAGGGCCAGGAGGATATCGAAAGCTTTAGGAGTGAGCGGGACAAGCTCGCGGTCGCGGAACAGCAGACGCTCAGCCGGGTCCAGGCTGAAACGGCCAAACTCATAAGAATGAGATGTGTGCTCGTCCATAACCCTTGAGAAACATCATTGAGGGGTTTTTGAGAGCTTTCTGAGGACTCGCCGGGCGCACTATCACGATAATTCGTGATCTAACGCGTGATCTAACAAGCGACATTCAACTGGCAAGTCGGGCTCATTGTAGTCCAGCCTGCGAAACACAGGCAACGTGCGGCAAATCCCAGGTCTTGTTTGATTTGAGATCTATATCCGCTTTCAAAAAGGTTTGATCTCTTGAATCGGCGCAAACTCGGCTTGAAATTATTCACAAAAACCCGTGAATGCTTTCTTTGGTGTGCGTGGATCCCGGCTCCCGGTTGCTGCTTTGTCGATACTGGCGAACCCTGTTAGGCCTTTGAACTTCTGGAGGTACTCCCTATGACAGGACCAAAAAATCTGCGCGAGCGAATGGAGTTTCCCATCGCATTTGTGATTAGTGCTTTAGCCGGTCTGCTTGCGTTTCTTCTCGTCTGGCTAATCGGCGTGCTTCTAGAATCGTATCGGACTCTGTGAAGCAAAGTGAGAATTTCTTGTTTTCTTGAACAGTTTTTTTTCGAGCAAACAAATCGATCCACGAAATGACACGAACCAAAAAACTCGTCGCCTCAGCCTTAAAATGATCCGAATCGTGGACGTGAGTTCCAGACTTTGGACGAACTAGCTATTCATCTCTTTAAGTCTTTTGCGGTCGATCTTGCCGCGGTCATTCTTGGGTAGGGAAGGCACAAACTCTATCCACCGCGGATACTTGTAAAGCGCAATCCTGGACTTTACAAAGTCCTTGATTTCGGCAACCAGCTCTTCGCTGGGCAGATGATCTTTCTTCGCCACAATGAAAGCCTTGGGCTTTACCAGCCCATCTCCGGAGTCGTGCCCAATGACCGCGCATTCAACCACAGCACGATGTTGCAGCAGGCAATTCTCGATTTCACTCGGGGCCACATACACCCCTGAGACCTTGAGCATGTCGTCTGTGCGGCCGTGATACCAGTAGTAGCCTGCTTCGTCGAGATGAAACTGGTCCCCGGTAATACACCAATCGCCCGCAAAGGTCTCTTTTGATTTGTCATGCACGTTCCAGTAGCAGAGTGCCGCAGAATCACCTTTGATTTTCAACGTTCCCATTTCGCCAGTCTTAACTTCGTGGCCTTCAGCGTCTACGACCTTGGCCTCATAACCCGGGACTATTCGACCGAGGCTTCCCGGCTTAACATCGCCGGGACGATTGCTGATGTAAATATGGAACATCTCGGCTGAACCAATGCCGTCATAAATCTCGACACCAAACGTTTTCATCCAGCGTTCGTAAAGCTCGACGGGTAGAGCCTCGCCCGCTGAATAGCAAAACCTCAAACTGCTAAGATCGCAATCGGCCGCGGTTGTCGCGTTCAGCATGCCATTTATCATTGTCGGGACGGTAGTTAATATTGTTGGTTGATAACGTCTCACTACTTCGAAGAGTTTATCCGGGGTGGACCGTTCGGAAAAAAGAGCGGTTGCACCACCGACCGCGTAGGGGAACAGCAGGTTGGTTCCAGTTGCGTAACCGAAGAAGAGTTTGGGAACTGAGACGGTGATATCGTTTTCGCTGACTCTTATCGTCCGTTTCGCAAATACCTCGGTATTAAATGGCAAGTCGTGCTGCAAGTGCACAGCGCCTTTAGGATGACCGGTTGAGCCGGAGGTGAACAACCAGATGGCGATATCGTCCCGATGTGTGTCGGCGCGAGGGCACTCATCGGACGCAGATGAAACGGCGCTCCGGAAGTCGACCCATTTTACCTGCGAGTTCGCCAAGGGCACTTGTTCCTCGCCCTCATCGCCCACGATGATCACCGCTCGCAACCATCTGGCGCTGTTGATAGCCGTGGCGAAAGTGTGCCATTGCGAACGATGGACTACCGCTACTCGCGCTCGGGTGTATTCCAGGTAGTACTCATAATCGGTCGCGGGCAGAAGTGGATTGACCATGGTTATGACAGCGCCGATGCGGGCCGCGCCAAACCAGGTCCAGACAAATTCCGGGCAATCTGGCAGGACGATCAAAACGCGATTCTCGATCTCCACGCCGAGGTCACGCAGAATGTTGCCCGTCCGGTTCGACATGCGGGCAACTTCCCCATAGGTCCATCGGGCGTCATTGAAGTAAAGACAAACCTTGTTCTCGCGGCCTTCCTCCAGGTTGTGATAGAGAAAATAGTCCGCCATATTGAAATGTTCCGGGAAACTGATGCTCACGACGACAATCCCCACTAGAACAGACATTCTTGTCTATTAAATTTGATTGAAAGGAATACTGAGGACAGTCAGCTTATAGTGGCTGGTAGATTAGCTCCGCCGAAGTTCGGCCTCGATGAATTCGGCCAGACGCTTTTCATCTTCATCCTCAGTGGCGGTAAAGCGAACCGCAAAACCGATCTCGTAAGCCGCATCAACAACTTCTGCCCAGAGATACATTGGACTCTGATTCGGCAAAACTATTTCCAGTCTGACTAATTCCTTCGGTTCGACCTGGCCGCCTGACAAAACAAAGCAGCCGTTGATACTCAAGTCGGTGATCTGACCTTGTTGCTGGGTCAGCACGCCTTCCCAGCGAGCGGGAAGATCCACCTTTACTCGGGAAGCACGTCTTCGCTCGTCCATCTGCTCACTGCTTTCTGCCTGCGGCCGACTTGCTTTTTGCCTACTGTCTACGGTTGGAATCCGTGTTCGATAACGTAGTAGTGGCTCCGTCGTCGAGGCCTTACTTTCCGGAGAAAGGGCAGCCTGCTTCTCCATGTTTCACGTCGAGATGGGTTCGCGCCTCCCACAGTTCGGGAAAGAATTTCTTATCGAGCGTCGTGCGCAGGTAACCGATGCCTTCTGAGCCACCAGTACCTCGTTTGGCACCCACCATCCGTTCGACCATTTTGATGTGATGCGACCGCCAGAGCGAAAAATATTCATCGTGTTCAAGCAGAGCTTCGGCCAGTTGAAACTCTTCATATCGCTGTTCAAAGTGTGTAAGCAGCTCGAGCACTGCACGAGTGCGTTTGTCATAACGGCGCTTTAGCTCATCGGGATTGGCAGCTCCGGCGCTTTCAGGCGCGTCAAAGCCGCGACGTTGAAGGGCTGCAAAGAACGCGTCTGCCAATGAAGGGGCGGCAAATCTTCGACTGAGGCGGGGATAGGCAAAGTCATCGTTTCGAAACTCAGCCAGGATGCTTTCGTCTTTTTGTCCCGAAGTGAATTCAATTTCCCGAAACTGCATCGACTGAAAACCACTGGCAGGATTGAGCTGGTCTCGAAAGCCGAGAAAACTGATTGGCGTCATGCTTTCCAGAATGTGAATCTGCTCTACCAGGAGTTTTTCAATCTCGACGACTCGCTGAAGCACACGCGCCGCGCCCGCCAAACGATCTTCATTCATCATCAATATCGCGGCATCAACTTCATGCAGTATTTGTTTGAACCAGAGCTCATATGCCTGGTGAACTGTGATGAAAAGAAGTTCATCATGGTGCACCGGATCTGAGAGACAGTGTTGCAGTTCAATAAGATCCGGCACGCGGAGATATTTATTGTAGGAAAGAGGCGGATTGTTTTGATAAATGTCTGACATGAATTTTCCGACTTATTCTGTTTCACTGACTTATGGAAAAAGTTCAAAGCGCTATAATCAGACAGCGGACTCCGAGACTCCAGACTCCTGGACTCAAGACTCTTATCAAAATGCCGCTCCTGCAACCTCCGGAGCAAAAGCCCGCGTGTCACGAATATTCTTCATCTCCCGCACAGTAAGCTCGAGCTCTTCGTCCGAGGTGTAGAAATGAGGCGAAATGCGCACGCCTGCGCCGGGCCGGTAGTCGACGATGAACTCGCGGCGAACTAATTCCCTGGTTATTGCGGCGGCTTTTTCGTGACCGATCGTGATCGTCCCCCCGCGCCGAGCCGGATCACTGGGACTTGTGACCTGGAACCCGGCCTCTTTCGCCAGCTCGATCAGCCGCGTTGTTTGCCGCACGCTCTTCTCGCGAATCCTTTCCACGCCTATATCATTGATAATCTTGTAGCCCGATTCGGCGGCATACAGTGCAGGTATTGCGGGCGAGCCGTGCAGGAACCTCGCAATCCCCGGCGCGTAACGCAAGTTGGTATCAAAGGCGAATGGGTCTTCGTGGGCCATCCAACCCGTCGTCTTTGGTTCGAGCTTCAGTTGGAGATCTGGCCGCACGTACAAATAGCCCGCGCCCGGCCCACCACACAGCCACTTAACCGAACCACCGGTGGCAAAGTCGACGTTCAGATCCTTCACACTGAATGGAACTGTACCGGCAGACTGATAGGTGTCGAGCACAACCTTAGCACCAACCTCGTGCGCCCGTTCAGTGATGGCCTTTGCGTCCTGGAGAAAAGCGCTCTTGAATAGCACGTGCGAAAACGGCACGAGTAAAGTCTCTTCGTCAATGGCCTCGAGCATTCGTTCGAGGGGGACGGTGATGCCGTCATCGGACTTTACTGTCGTGATGCGCAGCTTGCCGTCGCGCGCATGCGCCTCGTAAACATACATTACCGAAGGAAAATTCAGTTCGGAGTAGACAATCTTATTTCGTCTTGCAGTTGGTTCCAGGCAGGAAAGCACAAGTGACTGGCAAATCGAGACGTTTTGATGCATTACCACGGAGCCTGGATCGGCGCCAATGATTCTGCCAACCTCACCGCCGACTGTGACAGGCATGTCCCACCAACCTTCGGCCCAGGCCCGCACCCCCCGCGTGGCCCAGGTTTCCGCGTATTCGTGAAGGCGCTCGTATGTCGCGCTGGGCATAGCCCCAAGACTGTGCGAGATCAGATAGACGGTGTGGTCCAGAATTGGGAACTCACTACGCCACTTGAGAAGCTCGTCCGTCAAGAATGTTTCCTCCGAGTCTGCCTTCATCCGTCTCAGGATAATTTAACACATCGATTGTGTTTAACTGATTATTGTCAACTATTCTCCCCTCAAGTAAAACAGAACCGATCCACGAAGTCACACGAAATTCCAGATGGGCGCGCTGCCGTACCAGGCGATTTGCCTCAGCAAGACAAATGCGCGCGTTTAGGTCTCGGATTTTACCGTGATAAAGTGGATTGCAACACATGTGGAAGTTTCCGAGACCAATTCGCCACGCAATACCTGCCACTCAATGGCCCACTGCCGAGGAAGCAGCCGCGTCACTGCTCTTCCAGCCCATCGAGATTGGTGCTTTAAAAATCGAGAGCCGCACCTGGGTTCCTGCAATGGTACCCTGGCGGGCGACGGATGATGGTTTCGTTACGCAGGCCAATCTCGACTGGTACAGACGCTTCGCTGAAGGCAGACCCGGCGTTCTGGTGGTTGAAGCCACCGGCGTCCGCGACATCCCAAGCGGGCCGCTGCTGCGAATAGGTCATGATCGGTTCCTGTCCGGTTTGCGCCAGCTTGTGGAAACAGTTCACGAGGCAAGTGGCGGACACACACGGCTGTTCATTCAGATTATCGATTTCCTTGCGGTAAAACGCCGGCCCGAGAAAGACAAATTTTTCGATCGGTTTCTGCAGGTAAAACAACGCCACCGTGAAATACTGGCTGAACTCTCCGGCGATGTGAGCTGGCTTTATGCCGCTGAGGACCGGGTGCGTGAATTCCTAAAAGGCGCGGCGGATGAGGTTTTGGAACAGGTACTTGATCCACATGAGTTGGAGGCACTGAGATTCGGCTATCGCGAGCGTGTCACAGATGTTGACCTGCCGCACGTGCGGGAATTACCGCAAGTGCTTCCAGGTATCTTTGCTGATGCAGCAGGTCGATCACGCGAAGCGGGTTTTGATGGGGTGGAACTCCACTACGCTCATGCTTACACGATGGCCGGCTTCCTCAGTGCTCTGAATAACCGCGAGGATGGCTACGGGGGCAGTCGCGAACAGCGGGTGCGTTTGCCGCTGGAAGTCTATCGAGCCGTGCGCGAACGCGTCGGAAGCGATTATGTGGTGGGTGTTCGTTTTCTTGGTGATGAAGTGATCGAAGGTGGCAGTCATCTCGAGGACGCGATCTACTTTGGGGTCGAATTCGCCCGCATGGGTTTCGACTTTCTTTCGATTTCCAAGGGCGGCAAGTTCGAAGACGCGCAACAACCTAAAGTGGGTCAGGCAGTCTATCCCTACACCGGCCAGAGCGGTTATGAATGCATGCCCACGGTTCTTTCCGACGAGGTTGGTCCATTCGGCCGAAATGTACCTTTGGTTGCGGCGATCAAACACTCAGTCAATGCTGCAGGCTTTACAACACCAATAGTTGCTACCGGTGGCATCACGACGTTCGGCCAAGCGGAAGAGATTCTCCGGCAAGGCCACGCAGACATCGCCGGGCTGGCTCGACAGGCTCTGGCGGATCCGGATTGGTTTGTAAAGGTGCGGCAAGGTCTGGGTGATGAAGTCCGTCGCTGTACCTATACTAACTATTGTGAGGCATTGGATCAGGCCCATCGGCCAGTTACCTGTAAGCTCTGGGACCGGGTTGATCTGAATGAACCGGGAATCTCGCTGGTGGACGAGGGGAGAAGGCGGCTGTTGGCTCCCCGGAAGAGAAATTAGGAATTAGGAATTAGAATTTAGAAATTATAGAATTTGGAATTTCGTCTTCGGCAACTTAGCTGCTCCGGATGAAACTGGTTAGTTGTGTCAAACGAAATTCTAACTTCTAAATTCCAAATTCTAAATTTCTTGTTCCGCTTCGTACTGCGCGATGAAAGCCGGATCTCGCCGGCGCAATTTCTCCAGGTCGACTCGTCCACTTCGCGTCATTAGTGTGTAGGCCAGTTCCAGCGGCGTGAGGCGCATGTATTTCCTCGCGTTCTCAAACCAAACCATGCTGTCGTGAGCCGCCGCCTGATAGTCCTCGATAACAGGTTTGCGGATTGATTCGAAACTGGCGAGAGCATTGTTGACGTCCAAAGAGTCTTTGAAGCAGCTCTGCAAAGCAATGGCATCTTCAAGGGCCAGCTTGGTGCCCGAACCAATTGAGAAATGGGCTGTGTGGAGCGCGTCACCGAGCAGGACAATATTCCGGTGGCTCCAGTGAGTATTCTTCACGAGCAAGAAATTAATCCACTTGGAATTGTTTGAAAGCAAAGAGTGACCATCAAGATCAGCGGCAAAAACTCTTTCGAGATAGGCTCGGGTTTCTTCATCAGACATGCGGGCAAAACCTGCCTCAGCCCAGGTTTGCCGATCACACTCGACTATGAAGGTGCTCGTAGTGCGGTTGAATTTATAAGAGTGAGCGGCAAAAAATCCGGAGGCGTTTTCGCGAAACGTCAGGGTGAGACCGTGAAACAGCTGGCTGGTGCCGTACCAGATGTATTTGTTTTCACGAATGCTCAGATCGGGCCGAAACTCATCTTTCCAGGTCTGCCTTACAAGGCTATTGACTCCGTCCGCTCCGACAAGCAGGTCACAGTCTTTAGCCAGCGCCACGGGGTCTAAGATGTCCTGGCGAAAATGAAGCTCCACACCCAACTCCCGCGTACGTTGTTGGAGGATATGCAGCAGAGCTATGCGCGCGATACCTGAGAAGCTGTTGCCGTGAATCGAAATCTTTTTATCTTGATGGACCACATCCACGTTGTCCCAGGTCTCAAAACTCGCGGTGATGCGTTGATGAGTTTCCTGGTCCGCCTCTTTGAGGTGCGCCAGCGTTTGCCCTGAAAACACTACACCCCAGCCAAAAGTATCGTCGGGTCCGTTGCGCTCGTAAACAGTGAGGTTATGGTGCGGATTGGCCCGTTTCATAAGAATTGCAAAATACAGTCCCGCTGGGCCGCCGCCAATGATTTTTGTTTTCATCAGGCTTCATTCCCGCAAGAGCTGGCTGGCAATAACCAGTTTTTGAATCTCAGATGTTCCTTCATAAATCCGCAGGGCGCGAATGTCTCGATAGAGCCGCTCAACAACGCTACCGGTTACCAGACCGGCGCCGCCGTGGATCTGAACCGCGTTGTCAATGATGCGACCAGCTGCTTCGGTGGCGAATAGTTTTGCTTCGCTTGCTTCGCGAGTAACGCGCTGCGTGCCAGTGTCTTTGAGATAGGCGGCACGATAAACGAGCAGGCGCGCGGCATCGAGCTCGGTGGCCATGTCTGCAAGCTTTTCCTGGATTAACTGGTGCTCGGCGAGCAGACGTCCAAACTGTCTACGGCTGGAGGCAAAGCCAAGGGCTTCGTTCAACGCGCGGCCTGCCATTCCGCAAGCTGCCGCACCCACACTGGAGCGAAAAACATCCAACGTCTCCATAGCAAGGCGAAATCCGTCGCCTTCATTCCCGACCATATCTTCAGCCGGAACTCGACAAGCGGTGAATTTGATTTCTCCTATCGGGTGGGGCGCGATCATCGGGATGCGCTCAGTCACACTGAACCCCGGCATCCGTGCGCCCACCACAAATGCGGAGAGTTGTGCTCGCCCGTCCTCACGTGTGGCTGTGCGAGCAAATACAGTGTAAAAGTCTGCAATACCGGCGTTTGAGATGAAACGTTTAATGCCGTCGATGACATATGTTTCGCCATCGCGACGCGCGCTGGTTTTGATCGCAGCAACATCCGAACCCGCCTCCGGTTCCGTCATAGCAAACGCGGCAATGGCCTTACCCTCGGCGGCGCGCGTCAGCCAGAAGTCTCGCACGTGCTCGGGCGCTGCCTGGCTGATTGCGTAAGTGCCGAGCCCTTGCATTACGAATGCGACGTCGGCCAATGCTGAGGAGTAGGCGAGTGCTTCCCGGATCAAGCAAAGGGAACGAACATCGAGTGGTGTTCCCGGGTCGGCAACGGCATATCGCAGCAGGCCTGCATGGGCCAGCAAGCCAACATAATCACGCGTGCGCTGATCTACATCACCTTCCTCAAATGCCAGCGGTTCGATTTCGCGCCCAACGAACGTCTCAACGCTCTGCGATAGATTGAGGTGTTCGGTGGTAAAGAATGGCAGTGATTCAATAAAAGGATCCATCTCGTAGAGCTTTTAGTATTCGTTTCGAGTGATTTCGTGATCGTTTGTTTTTGATCCGCAGGCGGCCCATTATTCAAACTTAGGTTCCCGTTTGCCGACGAATGCCTCATAAGCTTCACGATAGTCGGGATGCCGCATGCAGATCGCCTGGGCCTGGGCCTCGCACTCGAGCGCGGCTTCGAGGCTCATATTGAGCTCCCGGTTCAGCATCTCTTTTGTTTTTGCAATGGCGAAGGCGGGTCCTTTCGCCAATCGTTCAGCAATTTCCTCGGTCACCGCTGTTAATTCGTTGCCTGGCACGACTCGATTGTACAAACCGATTCGTTCAGCCTCGCGCGCTGAAATGAAATCGCCGGTGAAAAGGAGCTCTGTTGCTCTAGTCAGTCCGACGACGCGCGGCAGCAGATAAGCGGCGCCCATGTCCGCGCCCGAAAGTCCGACCTTCACAAAAAGAAACGCGATTTTTGCTTCTTCGGAAGCGATTCGCAGGTCGGATGCCAATGCTATACAGGCACCGGCGCCGGCGGTTATTCCATTGAGACTGGCAATAACCGGCGCCGACAAAAGCCTGATATTCTTGACCAATTCACAGGTAAGAGCCGTGAACTTTAACAGGCCTTCCATGTCTTGTTTGAAGAGCTCACCAATGATGTCGTGCACGTCACCGCCGGAACAAAATCCTCGTCCCGATCCGGTAATAACGACCACCCGCACGTCTGGCTCGTTACGAAGTTGCGCAAAGGCGTCGGTAAGTTCGCGATAAACTTCGAAGGTAAGGGCGTTGAGTCGATCCGGGCGACTCAACGTAATTGTCGCCACACCGGTCTCGCTAAGGTTGTAGTTAAAGGTCTTCGGGTTTGGCATATTGATTTGGCCGCCACCAAATCTACATGATCACGAATGATTTCGTGGATCGACTACTTATTCAAAAATAGGTCAAGAAACAAGAAAATGAAGGACCGGGCCCTGACTATAGAACCGCCAGACCTTCAATCTCGATCTTAGCCGCTGGGTCCAACAGCCCTTTTACTTCAACCAGCACCATCGCCGGAAAGTGCTTGCCCATGCGCTTGCGATACAGCTCTCCGATCTCTCGAGTATGTTCCATGTACTCGAGCCTATCGGTTACGTATATGATCAAACGTGCAATCTGGTCCGTCCGTCCGCGAGCCTCTGATACTACCGCAATTACATTTGCCAGCGCTTGATCGAACTGATCGACAAAGTCCGCACTCACAATCGTCTGCTGTTTATTCCAGCCTACCTGGCCGGAGATGAACAACAATCTTCCGCCCTGGTCGGTTAGAACACCATGAGAGTAGCCGCCAGGCGCGCCCAATGATTCAGGATTGATTAGTTCAAAGGCCATTAAGTGTTTAGAGTTCCCCAGTTCTGACCCGCGTCATCCGTCTTAGTTTGCGGCTGATTCCAGGTTGCTTTGAAATTAGTCGATTCTATTAGGAACGGCAAGCGAAGCAGCATTTGGTTTGACGGATCTACGCGCATCACACGAAACAGACGCTCTTAAAAAGAAGGCCGCCAAACCGGCGGCCTTCGCTGATATATGGACCGTGAGATCTGCTTTAAAGTACTCGGTCGAGAATTGGCGCCAGTTGCGCGGCTATATTACCGTTCGGATCCAGGCCTCCAATTGGGGGACCCACTGGATTCCCTTGTTTATCCAAAATCACGATCGAGGGCAACTGGTCCACTCCGAATTTCTTCGAGACGACGCCATCAGGATCACGAAGCACGGTGACTTTCAACCCGTACTTCTGCGAAAAAGCGCGCAGCTGTTCGTCGCTTGCGTAGTTTTTCGACTTTTGGTCTTCCGATTCAGTGCTCACCCAGTACACGACGACGCCACGATCGGCATACTCATCGGCGAGTTTACGCACACCCTGCAATTGAGTTTTCGACAGTGGCAGCCACGAGGCGCCAAAGGCCAGCACTACGACTTCTCCTTTCAGGCTATCCGAGGTAATCGTCTGTCCGTCGACCGACCGCAACGAGAACTCAACCGGACCTGTCGCCCGCTGTTGCGCAAACACGGATGAGATTGTCAGCAGAACGACCGCCGCAAATTGCCCAACCGAGCTTTTCTTCAGAAACATCTTTTCTCCTTTTGCGTTCCCAAGCCTGCTAATGTTTGGCCAAAGGAAGAATGGACCATGCGTTAGATGACCGCCGGGCCTTTTTCGTTGGGCCGTTGACCGGGTTCCAGTCGGGGTACAAAGCCAAAGCAATCCTGGTGTAAAGCGAGGTAATCATCCCATGTATCAATATCCCGCACAATTAACCTCGAATTAATTGGCAGTCTGCAAACATCTTTGAAATGGCTGCTAAAGAAGGATTTCAAGCCGCCTTCCGGAGGAAGATTCAATAGCTCACTCCGGTAGATTAGGTCTATTAGAACCGGATGACCGCCCTGACTGGCAAACTCTGGTTTAATGATTTTCGATCCTTTTCTCCATTGAGTGGTCACGGCGGAGACAGCGTCAGCCGGAACGGCGGGCTGGTCGCTCAGAGCGATCAGCACGGCATCCGCGGTGGGCGGTACTCTTTCGACACCTCGCGCTATCGAGACGGCCATCGGGCTCGAGGGGTCGTCATTCACCGCGAAAAAGACTGTCCTGTGCCGGAGTTCGTGCTGAACTTCCTTTCCGCGATGGCCCACAACGACGATTATCCTTTCAATGCCGCCACGTTGCAGGTAATCGACGCAACTCTCAACGACGGTCAGATTGCCAAACGGCAGGAGCGGCTTAAACGCGCCCATGCGCCGTGACCGTCCTGCCGCTAGCAAAATGGCACAGATCTGTTGTTTGCCCTCAGGTTGCGGGCTTTTGGTGGTTTGAGACATCTGATGGAAACTCTGAGATGACGATCTTAGTCGGATGGCCCAACTCTTTGATGAGCAAGATCGTCGATTACCGAATCAAGTCGGTGAGTGCCCGCAACGTATATTGTTTAGCCATCTGTTTTCGCCAACTGTAAACAAAGTCCGTGTTGTCGAGTGGTCGGGCTTTTATGTAGGCAGCTTCCGCAGCGGCTTGAATGTGCTCTTCATCAAGCGGATTTCCGATTAGCTCTTGCGCTGCTTCGTGAATCTCGACCGGTGAGGGAGCGATTCCGCCAAGGACAACCCGCGCCTCTTGAACCTTTCCGGATTCTGCGGTTTTCACAAACGCTGCGACTCCCAGCACGGGAAAGTCAAACGCGCCACGCCGGCGCAGCTTGCGATAGGATGCCCGCCAGCCGTTCGTCGGTGGCAGTTGAATGTCGACGAGCAACTCGTCAGGCCGTTTGTGCAGATAATCTATGCCGTCGTCGTTGTACAAACCCGCCGCATCGATCAGCCTTTCTCCCAAAGTGGAAGCGAAACGCAGTTTTGCCCCAATGGCGATCATCACCGGAACGAGGTCTGATGACTGAACGGCCCAGCACTTTGAGCTCCCGGGAGCAACCCAGCAAATATCACCATCTTTCTTGAGGCAGAAGTTGATGCCTTTCCGCCATTCATAGTTTTGGTCGTAATAATTACAGCGAGTATCCAGGAGCAGGTTGCCGCCGATCGTTCCCATGTTTCTGAGGATGGGAGTGGAAATGGTCTGGGCCGCGCTCGCAATGACCGGATAAGCCTCCCTGAGCAAGGGGTGCTCACAAATCTCAGTCAACGTAACCGAAGCGCCGATGCGAAGACCTGAACCCGGATCGCCCGATAGTTGATTCAACTCAGGGAGCCGCATCACCGAGATCACAGTGCGGGGTGTTTGCTGCCGGCGCTTCATGTTCGGATAAAGATCAGTGCCGCCGGCAACAAACTGCCCCTCAGGCCCGACATCAGCCATCATCTTCACCGTCTCCGCGAGAGTCCGCGGAACCCGGTAACTAAATTTGGGCAAGCGCATCATGAAGGTTTTGGTTGGGACTCTAGCTTTTCAAGACGGCTATCGACATAACGTTGTTCGGCTTTCAGATCCAGGATATTGTGATTGAGAACATCGATCTTTCGTTCGATACCACGCCAGGCAAAATCGAAGTCTTTTCGAATCTGGTCAAAGCCAGCATCCATTCTGGCATTGGTGGTTGCAATCTCACCGCCAAGCGCTTCAAAGCCGGCATCCATTCGGGCATTGGTGGTCGCGATCTCAGCGCGAAGCGCATCAAAGCCAGCATCCATTCGGGCATTGGTGGTCGCGTCCTCAGCGCGAAGCGTATCAAAGCCCGCCGCCATGACCGCGTTTGTCTCCGCGATTGCTGCTAACGCCTGTTCCCAGATAGGTTTGGTGTCGTATTGCTTAATTTCCAGCTTCTCGATCCTTGCTTCGATTCTGTCAAAGCGATCGTCCATCGAGTCAAATCGCGCAAATACACGTTCCTCGAAGGATCTCGAACCATCTGTTTTGTCGGTCGTGTCTCTATTCATTATCTGCCTTCCTTTCTTTCAAGTAGGTGAGGTAAGCGAAAGCCAGGTGGCTTACAAAAAGAATTACGTTCGCTCTCGTCGTCAAGTTCAAGAATGTACTGCAACGTGCGGCATCTCGCGCCCGTCACCACCTTCGGCCGGAGTTTGCACGCGTAGTGGCGCCGGCCAGTCGATTTGCGGCACAGAATTCGGACCGTATCGTCCCGCTCGTCCCCTTTGCTTTTCACGCAGGGCTTTCAAGACCTTTTCCGGCGTAATGGGCACTTCGTCGATGCGCACCCCAACCGCGTCGTACACGGCGTTAGCAACAGCGGGAGGGACGGGAAGCAACGGTCCCTGTCCGACCTCCTTCGCGCCAAATGGTCCATTGGGATCGGGATCTTCGATTAGATACGTAATGACGTCGCACATCTCCATCGTTGTCGGACTCTTGTATTCGAGCATCGAGGGAAACTTGTGCACCACGTTTCGATTACCGCGGTATGCCATCTCTTCCATCAGGATTTCGCCCAGACCCATGTAGACACTTCCTTCGACCTGCCCTATCACCA
This sequence comes from Pyrinomonadaceae bacterium, assembly GCA_035644135.1. Classification (GTDB taxonomy): domain Bacteria; phylum Acidobacteriota; class Blastocatellia; order Pyrinomonadales; family Pyrinomonadaceae; genus PSRF01. Next base: position 56,335 of record DASQPD010000178.1, on the reverse strand, counting down.
GAACGGGATTTATCGACTGCCCAATATCATGAGCAATCCAAATGCGCTCGACTACTACAATGCCCGTTGAAGGATCGACATCAACTTCCGCTACGGCTGCGGAATAACTGTATGCTGGAGACGGACCCACACCGGCGCCCTTGTATTTTCCCGGTGATGGAGGCGGCGAGTAAGATCCCACTGTTCCAATGGTTCCGAATTTGGATTCCGCCAGCACCACCGCTTCGGCAAAGGAGACCCCAACCTCAGGATTTTCCACGTCAAAGGCTCGCCGGTCTGCCAGCGAGATATTCTCAATCGGAACTCCGAGCTTCTCCGCCACCGCCATGACCAAGAACTCTCGTGCCCGCTCGGCTGCCTGAATTGCGGCGTTTCCTGTCATCAAGGTGACGCGGCTTGAATAACTGCCGAGGTCTACCGGGGTCAGGTCTGTATCGGCTGTCACGACCCGAATATCGAAGGGATCTATGCCGAGAATTTCTGCCACGATGTAGGCCAGAATCGAGTCTGAACCCTGACCTATATCGATTGAACCACACATCACACAGACGCCACCCTGGCGGTCCAGACGTAGTTGGACACCGGATTGGGGCATGCTGTTCCAGTAGATTGGCAATCCTGCACCGCAAATGTAGGAGCTGCACGCTATGCCAATCCCTTTGCCAGACGGAAGCTTTCGGTTCGGTTGAGCCCAACCGGAAAACTTGTTTTTCCAACCCGATCCGGCAACGACCTTATCCAGGCACTCGCCCAGACCCATACTGCCAATGCGCAGATAGTTGGCCGTGACGGTGTTGGGTTTGACCAGATGCTGCCGGCGCATCTCAGCAGGATCGAGCTTTAACTGTTCGGCAATCTTGTCCAGGTGGACCTCGAGCGCGTAGCGGGGCTGAGGTGTCCCATGACCTCGTTTAGGACCGCACGGTGGCTTGTTGGTAAAACACCGCACGCCCTGAAACTTGTAGCGAGGAATGTCATACGTAACCGTTTGCAAGGCGCCGGTATAAAAAGTGCTGGCCACGCCATAGCTTCCATATCCGCCACCATCCAGAAACGACTGAAAATGCATGCCGGTGATTGAGCCGTCTTTCTTCACGCCGGTCTTGACATGCATCAGGACCGGGTGCCGGCCTCGATGGCAATAAAACACCTCTTCCCTGGTCAGTGTGACCTTCACGGGCCGGCCTGTGATCATCGACAGCTTGCAGACGACGATTTCGTGGTTGAAAGGATCGCTCTTGCCGCCAAAACCACCTCCATTCGGCGTCGCGATCACGCGAATATGGCTGGCGGGCAGCTCCAGCACTTTAGCCAGGGCGCGATGTACGTAGTGCGGGGTCTGGGTTGAACTCCATAACGTCAGTTTGTCATCGGTATCAAAGTAGGCAACCGCGGCGTGCTGTTCCATGGGAAGATGCGTATTGCCTTCATAGAAAAAAGTATCTTCACGTATCAAATCTGCCAGCGCAAAACCTTCCTCAACGTCGCCAAACTCGAGCGAGACTTTCTTGTGAATGTTCCCGCCATCGCCGTACTCGTGAATGCGTGGCTCGTCGATCGTCACCGCTTCTTCGATTGAAGAAATCGTCTGCAGCCTTTCGTATTGAACTTCAATAAGATTCATCGCGTCGAAGGCCACATCCTCATCAATTGCCGCCACAGCAGCTACAGGATCACCGATGAAGCGCACCTTCCTGATGCACAGCGCATGTTCGTCCTGGCTTACGGGAAGGATTCCGTAGGGAATAGGCATTTCTTTGCCGGTGATAATGGCCAGGACTCCGGGTAAGGCGAGCGCCTTCGAAGTGTCGATGCGTTTGATGAACGCGTGTGGCTCATGGCTGCGCAGAATCCTGCAGTAGAGCATGCGCGGCAACGCAATATCGTCCGCAAACTTAGTCTGGCCGGTGCACTTAGCGCGCGCATCGACCTTGCGGAATGGTTTACCGACTACCTTGAGAGGTTTTTCGCTGTCGTCAGATTTCATCACGAAGGAATCGTACGGATCGGATTAATCGTCCTCTTGCCGACCTTTAGTCTCGTCCAAAAATACTTTCGCGCGGCAACTCCATCTCTTCACCACGCATTCGCGCCGCCGCCAGTTCAACGGCCTCGTAGATTTTGATGTAACCAGTGCAGCGACAAAGATTTCCTGAAAGCGCATCCTTAATCTCGTCGCGGTTCGGTTTGGGATTTTTCTTCAACAGCTCTTCGGCGACGAGCAGAAAACCGGGAGAACAGTAGCCGCACTGCGCTGCCCCGAGATCTGCAAAGGTATCCTGCAACGGATGGAGCTGGTTGCCTTCGGCCATACCTTCGACGGTTTTGACCTCCCGATCTTCAGCGTCGACTCCGAGGAACAAACACGATAGGATTGCGCGTCCGTCAACCAAAACAGTGCACGTGCCACACTCGCCAAGCTCGCAGCCGTGTTTGGTCCCCGTCAAATTCAGATCTTCACGCAGCACTTCGAGCAACGTCTTATGCGGCGCAAAGGCTACTTCAGCCGATTCGCCATTCAGCCTAAACTTAATATGCGCTTTCTCTTTCACTATCGCCTTTGCTGGAAGTTAGAAACCGATGCCTTAGGTTTACCGGCAACGCCACAGCACAAAAGACCGTGGAGCTGGAGCTCTGCTGCTTGCCTGAGTCAGGTGCGGGTTGAACTCGCGTTCACGCCTCCGTCTTTTTTCCTCGGGCTATTCAGAACAGTGTTGTCTATTAGCCGGGTTTTGCCGAAGTAGGCCGCCACCGCGATAAGAATCGGACGGTCGTCGAGTTTTTCCATTTTCTCCAGCGTCTCAGCATCGCTGATATTCACATAATCAACCCGCGCGCGCGGCTCAGCTTCAATGGTCGTTCTAACTTTTTCAGCGAGCCGGTGCACACTGCGTTCCCCTTCTTTAAAAGATTCCTTCGCTTTGGCCAGTGCGCGATGGATAACCGGAGCTGCCTGTTGTTCTTCAGGACTGAGATAGAGATTGCGGGATGACATTGCCAAACCGGAATCTTCACGAACGGTGGGCAGTATTATTATTTCCGTATCGAAAGCGAGATCTCGCACCAGACGTTTAATAATCAGGGCTTGTTGCGCGTCTTTCTGGCCAAAGAAAGCAAAATCAGGCCTCACGACGTTGAGCAGAATTGAAACCACCGTGGACACGCCGCGAAAATGGCCAGGTCGCGCGGCGCCTTCCATCTGATCTGACAATCCCTCCACGGTCACGTAGGTCGCAAATCCCCGGGGGTAAATCTCTTCTGCGGGCGGGGCGAAAATGTAATCCACGTTGTAGTCGGTCAAGAGAGCTGTGTCTTTAGTAAGGTCGCGCGGGTAGTGTGCAAAATCCTCACCTGGACCAAACTGGGTAGGATTAACGAAAACTGAAACAACTACAACGTCGCACATTCGTCTCGCTTCCCGCACGAGACTTAAGTGCCCTTCGTGAAGCGCTCCCATTGTGGGAACCAACCCTATAGTCCGATCCTGTTCGCGACGAATTTTGCGCGCGACGGAACTCATGCGCTTGCGGCGATTTATGATCTCCATAGATTGATCAGTGAAGACTCAGGACTTCTCGACCTTGGCTTTCTTAGCGGGAATAGGGATGTTCATTTCTTCGGCTGCTTCCGCGGGCAACGAATACGATTCTGCTTCGGATGGGTAGGTTCCGTTCCGCACGTCGTCCGCATATTGGGTAACCGCTTCATTAATAGTTTCGTGCAGGTTGGCATACGGTCGAACAAAGCGCGCTAATTTGCTAAATGCCAAACCAAGCATGTCATACAACACCAACACCTGAATGTCACAATGAACTCCGGCGCCAATGCCAATAGTGGGAATGCTGACAGTTTCCGTGATTAGTTTTGCAATCTCACGCGGTACTACCTCGAGCACGATTGCGAAAGCTCCCGCGTCTTCCAGGGCCAGTGCGTCATCGAGCAATTGACGACCTGTTTCAGCAGTCTTTCCCTGCACCCGGTAAGCGCCCAGCTTGTTAATCGATTGCGGCGTTAGCCCGATGTGGCCCATTACAGCGACCTCTTCATCGACCAGTCGCTTTATAAGCGGCAAACGTTTGCGCCCGCCTTCGAGTTTTACCGCCTCGGCTCCGCCTTCCTTTACGAGTCGCAGGGCATTCCTGACAGCATCATCCGCGCCGGTGTGAAAAGAGCCATAAGGCATATCAGCCACCAGCAGCGCGCGCTGCACTGCCCGCCGTACCGCTTTGAGATGGATCAGGATCTCGTCCAAAGTCACGGGAACGGTATTCCCGTAGCCGAGAACTACGTTCCCCAGACTATCGCCGACGAGAATTACGTCGATACCCGCCTCATCAAGAATCCGCGCGGTGGGATAGTCGTAGGCGGTCAGACAGACCAGTCGCTCGCCTCTCTGTTTGCTTGCTTTCAGGGAAGGCGCCGAGACCTTTTCCGGGCGTTCAGGTTTTAAATACGGCATAGTTCAGCTCACTCGACACGTCTATTGTGGTCAAACAGGGTACCGAAAAGTTGGCAACAGCTTGGATTGTGACAGGGTGTTAACAAGTGTGGTCATTATAACGGGAAACTGGTGAAACGGAGAAAGGCTGCGGGAGGGGTAGCGTCTAATTTCGTACTCTGAAGAAAAGATCAACGAAACCTAACAAACAGCAAAGTAATTGCCCGGTTTAGTTATTTAATTGGGCGTATTACCCATTTGGTTTGGCGGCAGCACCTGGAGAGCGAGTTCAGCCGGCGAAAGCCCCGGCAATAGATCACCATCACGGTTGCCAGCGAATCACCGCCGCTCGATCGTTCGATTGCGCCAGCAGCTCGGATATAGTTTTCTTGAGCGTTGGATGCCGCACGTTCGGAGCAATCTCGGCAAGGGGCACTAGTACGAATCGTCGTTCATGTAGCCGCGGATGCGGCAGCGTAAGGAAATCAGAGGTGCTGGTCTCGTTCTTGTAAAGAAGCAGATCCAGATCGATAGTGCGCGGGCCCATCCTGGCCTTTTGGGCGCGGCCCAATGCATATTCAACTTTCAACAAACGAGCCATCAACTGATCGGCCGCCGGGGCCGATGTACCCTTTACTTCGGCCACCATGTTGAGAAAATGAGGTTGCGGAGTCTCGGTGATCGGATCGGTTTCGTAAATCGCGGAAAAGCGGATTACTTCGAGACCCGCATTGAGCATGCCGCGCATACCCAGGAGGAGATTGCCCGCCCGGTCCCCGAGGTTTGATCCCAAGCCGATGTATATATTTGCGTTTGTTTTAGATCGAAACAAGAGGAAATTAGGATTTAGAAATTGGAATTTAACTCAATTAGAGTTTCATGTTTGGGTTATTTATTCAAGCATTGTCATTCGCGGCTCGCTGTCTTTTCGTGTGATTTCGTGGATAGCTATTTCTTAGGCAGCAAAACCATCCACGAACTTACACGAACGTACACGAAAACTTTTCCAATCCGTCCACTTCGCATTAATCTGAGGCGATGATATGTTCCAGCTACGCACATTAATCTGGCTCAAATGGAAGCTGTTTCGCAATGCGATGCGTTCGCGAAAAGCCACGCTTAATCAGGCCGCTTCGATTTTCGGTACCTTGGCGGCGCTGGTGTTTTCCCTCGTAGTCGCCCTGGGCCTGGGAATCGCGGCTTATGCCATCAGCGCCGCAGGCGGCGTCGGACATCTTCAGCAAGTGAGCGCTGCTTCGAGGCGAGCGACGGACGTTCCCCCTGCCGGCTTCATCCTGTTTATCATTTTTGCGTTCCTGTACATGCTTTGGGCGACGCTGCCACTCAGCATCGGAGGAGGCAGTCAATTCGACCCTGGGCGTTTGCTGATGTATCCAATCAGTCTGCGGAAATTGTTTGCGGTCGATCTTCTCAGCGAGTTGACCAGCCTTTCCTCTGTATTTGCCGTACCCTCAATCTTGGCGATGGCCATTGGCGCCGGACTCGCAACAAGTTCTATGCTCAAAGCGCTGCTCGCCGCGCTGGTGGCGATCGTGGTTGGCCTGGCTCTCGCGAAATGGCTTGCCACATCTATCGGCGCGTTGATGAAGAGGCGGAGAACTCGAGGTGAAACTCTCCTGGCACTGATTGGTGCGTTAGCCGGACTCAGTGGAGCGTTTATGGGCCAGCTTTGGCCGATCATCGTGCGACATGCCGAATGGTTCAAAAGCTTGCGCTGGACGCCTCCCGGTGCAGTAGCGACGGCCATGTCAGAGGGTCTTGGGGCGGGCGGGAGCGGTCAATACGCGATCGCTTTGTTCGTGTTGACAGGGTATGCGTTGTTTCTCATCTACGCTACCTACTGGGTAGCGCAACGTGCGGTGCTTGGGAAGGGTGAGCGGCAGCGACGAAAACCTATGAAAGAACGGCCTGTAAGCGCGAACTACACCGCATGGAAGATTCCGCTCGCTTCGTCAGACCTATCCGCCGTAATCGAGAAGGAAGCGCACTATGCGCTACGCAATGCACAACTACGAATGATAGCGCTGATGCCGCTGATACTGCTCGCGGTGCGTTTTATGAATACCAGGCGCATGGGCCGGGCAGGAGGCCTGTCACCCGATACGGCGGTTCAAGTGACCGATTTTCTTCGTTACGGCGAAGGGTTGCTGGCGACTGGAGGGGTCCTGTACGTCTTTTTGATTCTGGCGGGGATTGCCTGCAATGCGTTTGCGTTCGACGGCGGAGGGTTGCGCACTTTGATTCTCTCTCCGGTTGACCGGCGCAAGGTGCTCATCGGCAAAAATCTGGTCATCGTTCTCGTTTGCCTCGTGTTCTCGACGGCTCTGCTGATCATTAATCAGCTGGTCTTTCGCGATTTGAAACCTGAGACGCTACTGTTTGTGTTTCTCAGCTTCATCATTTTTGCCGCCCTTATGTCGATGGCGGGGAACTGGTTTTCGATCCGTTTTCCCAAGCGAATGAAATTCGGTAAACGCTTGAATGTTTCAGGGGTGGCAGGTTTGTTGCTGCTGCCGATGATGTTTGTGATGGCCCTGCCGCCCCTGGTAGCGACCGCGGTTGGTTATCTCTCCCACAGTTTGCTGCTTGAATATGTTACACTCGCTTTGTTCGCTGCGTTTTCACTGTTGGTCTATTTTCCGGTCGTGAAGATGCAGGGGCATTCGCTTGAAAGGCATGAGCGTGAGGTACTCGAAGCGGTAAGCAAGGATCTCGAGGGCTGAGTCGGTTTTATTCCAGTGATGCCGCCGCGTCGGCTTCCGGGCGGGTTTTAGAGCCCCGTCAATACACAAATGGCTCGCAGAAAATTCCGCAGCAATCAGCGGCACGAACCAACCACTGAACGTTCATTTCAGGAGTACATCCTCTCTACTCCCGGTCCGCAAACATCCCGGATGGAATTGCTTCGCCTTATTCGGGGCGGCGAGGACACCTATCTCGAACTCAAAGTAAAGCTTTCTAACACGGAGAAGATTGCCCAGGAGGTTGTCGCCCTGGCTAACACCGGCGGTGGTGTGATCATTTTCGGCGTAAACGATCAGATGCGTGTCGAAGGCGTTGACGACCCCGAAGCTGTTCAGGAAGAGCTGGTGCGGATCTGTCGCGAGGAGATACAGCCTCCGCTGGTACCGTTTATTGATCGCGTCGCGTTTGACAGCGGACGGCGTGTTGTCGCCCTGGATGTTGATGGAAAACGGCGGCCCTATCGCACGCGCGATGGCAGATACTATCTGCGCATCGGCTCGGAAAAGCGCGAAGCCTCGCGCGAAGAGCTCTCAGCCTTGCTTGATGAGGCACGGCCGATGCGTTATGAGAATGTACCTGTCGCCGGTGCAAGCATAAAAGAGATCGACGAAGCACACCTCTGGAGTTTTCTGCGTTGGTTTGAGGGCGATGCGTTCGAAGAAGCCAACGCAACTGGTTACCCGACCAAAGATGTTCTTCATCGGGATCTTTTGCTAGCTGCCGATACCGCTGGGGAAATGGTACCTACGGTGGCCGGCTTGTTGCTCTTCGGCTACGATCGGGGCGTCGCGGAACTGCTGCCGCGCTCAGCCGTCGTGGTCACCCGCTTTGCAGGTGATTCCATCCAGGCGCCCGTGGTCGAGCGAATCAAAATCACCGGCAATCTGTTGAGCCTTTTTGAAGGAACGCTCGCATTCATCACCCGCTATTGTGACTTATGGGACACTCGTCCTCGAAACCTGTCCGCGGTGGAGACTTCTGACAGTCCCGTGCCGGCACGGGCTAACTATCATCGACTGGCAATCAGCGAGGCCGTAGCCAACATGCTGGTGCATCGCGATCTAGCTTTGCGGGACCAGCCGACGCGACTACACATCTTCGACCGGGCACTCGAGTTCGTAAATCCGCGACGCACCTCGGGTTTTTCCCCGATTGCCCAGCGCGCCATTCGCTACGGTGTGCCACAGCGATTGAATCCGCAATTGGTGAGTATGTTTACCAGTCCAGCCTACGGTCTTGAGCTACCGGCGGGAGGGTTGCCGATGCTTTTGAGAGAGTCGAGACTTTTCTCCGGCAAGCGTTCGGAGATCGTTGCTTTCAACGACGAGTTTCGTCTCCGGATGTATGGCGCTTAAGGCTAAAGCCACAAGGGAGAAGACAACAGGCTTTCTGCCCGCTGCCTTTCTGCCTTCTGCCCGCTGCCTTCTGCCTACTGCTTCGGAGCTGTGTATACGGTCCGGGCCTGAATCACATATTCCTTATCGTCATACGTGCCGTCGCCGTTGACGTCGACACTCACTTTCAGTTTGTGTTGTTTGCCATCGTGCAACTCGCCCGGATTGAATCCGAGGCTGTACTGACTGCGGAGCAGCGCGTTGATTGAGCCCAACACCTTCGGCAATTCACCCTCAAAGGTAACCGGGAAATACGCGCCCCCGGTCTCCTTCGCAAAGGTTTGCAGAGTGTTCTGGGCCTGAAGAAAAGTCATCCGTCCAGGCATCCCGGTCAGGCTGTCAGTAGCCTCAAGCCGGTCGCCAAACTTTTTGAAGAAGAGATTCCCTGTTCCGATGATATAAACAGGAATGCCCGCATTTTGCAGCACCTTGCGAGCATCGCTGTAGTTGATCTTGCTGAAGGTATCAATGCCCGATGCCACAAGGATTACCGCCCGTCTCCTACCTTGTACCGACACTAGCCCGTTGTAATCGGATTTTTCCGATTTCGAATCTTCCAGTACTACCGAGTCGCCGCGACCCCCCACCAGAACAAACTTCAGAGCATCGAATAAATTTGTCTCACGGAACGCCGGGGTGTTTCTAAGCAGGAGGTTGATTACCTGGTTAATACGCCCGGGATCATTTGTAAAGTCGGTCAATGGCGTTGGGCGAATGTCAAACGCGACTACGGAAACGAAATCGTCCGGAGGCTTGATGAATCGGGAAAGAAATATAGCCGTGGGCCGAATCACTTCGTAAGTTCCCGGATCGAACCCCCCACTGCCGTAATACGCGAACACCTCCGACCATTTGCTGTATTCGACTACCATGACCACGGTGATGGGGGCTTCCGGAGTAGCGAAGTTTGTAATTGTTTGTTGCACGCCGTCGGAAAAGATTGCAAAGTTTGGCTTCTTCAGGCCGGTGACGATCTGGCCGGTCTTCTTGTTGTAAACGACAGCATCAACATTTACGAGATTCGTTGAGGTAGTGATCTTCTCCGCTTCTTTTGGCTGATTTATTATATCCGCCGGCACTCGCTCGTCCGGCTTCTCTCCTTGCTGACCTGCCTCTCCCGGACGTTTGTTCTTCTTTTGATCTGTAGTCGGGGGTTGGCGACGTGATTGCGCGTGAGAGAGATTTATCGTAGTGCCGAACAGAAGCCCAATTATCAGGGCCAGCGCCAGCAGGGTGTAGTAATTGAAGGCTTTCATGATTCGGCTCCTAAGAACAAGCGGTGACGATTAAGACGGCCCCCAGCCAGGATTGGCGACGGCACAAATATCATATGGCGTAATTTGTCGGGTTGTTTCCAGACAATCGCATTTAAGCTGCTGCTATGGTTGTCTGATGCGCCACGGTGTGCTGACGTTTACCGTTTTATCGGGGTGCGCTGCTGCCGGCTTCGGCTTCAATCACGACGTCGTAGGTTCCGGTATTGTCCGTTAGCTCGCCCTCGTTAACCCCCAAGAAAAGCACGCCATCCCGCTGGGCAACAAAGTCGCGCCGCGGGCCCAGAAAGAGGAAGTCATCGTTGTCGTCACCGATAACCGCGATTAGGCCGCCCGTGGCCTCATTTCGCATGAGCTTGTCAGAATCCGAAATCGTGCCCACGCCGGACGGGGTGGAAAACCGGCCCCTTCCAAGCGATACCCGGCCTGAGGCGCTAATGCGCAACCTCTGTCCCTTCCGCACCACCAGTCCGCTGTTTGTCCAGCCGTTGTTTGTGCTGTCGGCCCGGACGGCCACCTTGATTGTAAAGAAGGTGGGTGCACTGCTCACTGGTTGCGAGTCTGTTCGCGGTGTCGTATCGGGCTGGGGGTTTGTGCGCGGGGGCTGGGAAGACACGGGTACGGTATCGTTTCCTGCAACGGTGTCACCGGTCGTCGCGTCAAATTCGATAGATTCAACGTCTTCCACGTAGATCGTGGTGCGGCTGCGGCGTCCTTTGGCGCCTGCGCCAATCAAGACGGTGAATTGTTGATCCTTAAACCCCACCACCTGGCCGTGAATCACGCTGCCATCCTTCAGACGGATGGTGTCTGCGACTGCGGGAACCACCAGGCTCATTAACAAGAAAGGGATGGACAAGGAATAAAAAAGCTTTCTCATGATTGATCTCCAGGAGGGCATTTCTATGACGAGATGTAGCAAGAGTCGCATGCTTTTGCAAGCGGGAGAATAGCGCCTGCTGAAACCCTCGCCGGCAGGCAATTGTTGCGCTACATGCTTTGAACTAGGACACGACCACTCGGGAGAGGTTTATTTGACAGTGACATGGATGCCACTGTCCAGTGAAAGGTTGCGGGCAATTTGCGGTCGAGCAGCCTGGGGGTTTAGCGTCGTCGCTCCAAATTGTAATCTCGCAACCGGCGATACAGCGTCGAGGGAGAAATACCCAGTACCTCGGCAGTCTTTCCCCGGTGCCACCCGGTTTGTTCAAGGGCCGCCAGTATTTGCTGCCGTTCGACTTCGCGTAGCGAGGTCGGCGTCGAAAGCGTAGAAGAACCAGTGAACTCTTCGACGGGACCCGCCTGCGTTGCACTCGACAAAACGGGTTGCGGAGCACTCGGCCTGACAACTTCCGGGGGCAATTCAGCCAGCGTGATTCGCCCATTGTTCGAAAGAAGGACTGCTCGTTCCAAACAATTCTTCAGCTGTCTAACGTTGCCGGGCCAACTATAACCTCGGAGGGCCTCGAGCGCTTCCGGAGAAAGCTCGGGGGAAGTCGACCCGCGAACCTGCTTGAGTAGATGTCGCGACAGAGGCTCGACATCTTCAGGCCGCTCGCGCAGCGGCGCCAGATTGATCTGAAAGCCGTTCACCCGATAGAGCAAATCCGACCGAAAAACTCCGTCAGCAACTACCGTATCGATATTGCGATTAGTGGCGGCAACGATGCGAACGTTAACTTCGACTTTGCGTACTCCGCCAACCCGAAAGAATGTCCGTGTTTCTATTGCTCGCAGCAGCTTGGCCTGGAGCTGGGCCGGCAACTCAGTTACTTCATCCAGAAACAAAGTACCGCCATCGGCCAGTTCAATCAGTCCGAGTTTCCTCGCTTTGGCGCCCGAGAATGCGCCGGCTTCATATCCAAAAAGCTCAGATTCCAACAGCGATTCCTGAAATGCCGCGCAGTTGATGTCGATGAATGATGAGTCGGCGCGATTCGAGAGTCGATGGATCGCGTGGGCTACGAGTTCCTTGCCCGTACCAGACTCGCCAGTGATCAGAACAGAAGCATCGGAAGGCGCCACGCGCTCGATCAGCCTTAATGCTTCCTTCATGGCCTCGGAGGTCGAGACTATCTCAGGCAACTCCGACTGCCGGGCCAGTTGCTCACGCAAGCGCACATTGTCGACGCGGAGACGGCGTTTTTCAGCCGCCTGTTTTACGCGTACGTCGAGCTCGTTGATGCGATAGGGTTTAGTGAGGTAGTCATAAGCACCCAGTTTCATTGCCTCGACGGCTGTTTCTACAGTCGCCTGACCAGTAAGCATAATCACTTCGGGCGGATTCGGTCTTTGATGCACGCGACGAAGAAGTTCCATCCCGTCAATTCGCGGCATGTTGATATCGCAAAGCAATACATCGACGTTGCTTTCTTCCAGTTTCCTGAGCGCAGCTTCACCATCCGCCGCCGCGTGAACTCTGTACCCCAGGCGCTCGAGTTCCTTCTGCAGGACCAGCCGCAGATTTGCCTCATCCTCAGCAATGAGAACTCGCGCCGTTGGTGGCTCGCTCAATTCTGTAATTCTCCGTATGGATTGACAGCGGGAAGAGTAATCGTGAACGTCGTACCAACCCCCACTGTAGATTGCACGTCCAGGCTTCCGCCGTGCTCCGTTAAGATACCATAACAGACCGCGAGGCCAAGTCCGGTCCCCCGTCCAACCTCTTTAGTCGTAAAGAATGGCTCGAAAATCTTCGTTATGTTCTCGGGTTGTATGCCTATCCCGGTATCGCTGATTTCCACCAGCACCTGCGCTCCAGCATCACGCGCTGAAATGGCCAGAACACCACCCTCAGGCATGGCATCAAGTGCGTTCGTGCCCAGAGCGATCACCGCTTGCTGCAACTGGACGCCGTCACCCGAGACTGGCGGCAGTGCATCCGGAACTTCGATGCGGAACTTGATTTCGGCCCCACGGGTCTGGTGTGACAATAACCGGGCTGCCGAGGAAATAACGTCTGCCAGGTTAATGACCGCGTGCTGCGTGGGTCTGATGCGACTAAAATCAAGCAGACCATTGGTGATAGTTTTGCATCGAAAGGCTTCACTTCGAATCAAACCCAGGTACTCGATCAGGTCTTCGAGGGCGGTCGAGCCACTGAACGCCCCATCTTTAACTCGAGATTCGAGCGCTTCCGCACAAGCCGAAATAGTGGCCAGCGGGTTGTTTATTTCGTGAACGACACCGGCCGCGAGTCGTCCGATGGCCGCCAGTTTCTCCGCGCGTGCTACCGCCCGGTTTGCCTCGACCCGATCGGTTGTCTCTTCGCCAACAGTGATCACATGTGAAACCTCTTTGCGACCTTTTGCCCACATCGGGATTTTGCTTATCAACCAATATCTCGTTTCGCCTGTCGGGCTGGTGTTTTCCTGTTCTATTCGCTCGATCTCGCCGGTCTCAAACACGCGGGCAAACTCCCGTTCCAACACCTCACGTTTTTGCCGCGTCAGCACTTCAAAGACGTTTCTACCCAATACCGATCCCCGCGGGATACCCAACTCGCCCAGCTCCCGGTTACGATTCCAGGCTACAACGCGGTAGGTGCGGTCGACGGCATAGAGCGAGAGTGGCAAGCTATCGATGATTGCCTGGGTAAACCGTCGTTGCGCTTCGGCCTCGGCCGTCCGTCGCTCTACTTCTCTCGCCAGACTGACTGAAGATTCGCGGGCTGTTTGGTACAGTGAGGAGATATGTGCGGCGAGCGCAGTCTGTTGTGCTGCTGCGTCTATAAGCCGGCGTTCCGTTTCCCCACAATCCTCGCGGCGATCGAAGGCCACGATGAGGGCACCGTTGGTACGACCACCAAAACGCAGCGGCGCCACATACTCGACTATGTGAGAATCGTCACGCAGAAGGAAACGTTCCTTTTCGCTGATCATCAAAGTCGCTACCGTTGTTGTCGTATCCAACAATTCTGCTGCTTTTTCAAGATCCAAAAGCGAGGAGTCATCGGCGCTGCCTTCCCGATCGAAAACACAAACTGCGACGTTATTCTCTGGGAGCTTTACATAAGTAGCGCACAGAGCCGCCGAAGTACCCTCATATGCAGCCCCGGCAACGCGCCGGACAAGCTGTTCCGGCTCAAGCGCGCGCAGCAGACCGCGGCCAAGATCGGACAAAAAACGCAGTTCCCGATTGCTGCCGATTAAGGCCCATTGCCGCTGCGCCGCTCGCAGATGGGAACCGACCCGCGAAATCAGCTCACCCGGTGTCGAAGGTTTCGTGATGTAGTCGTCGGCTCCGGCAGCGAACGTCGCGACTTTTTGGCGTTCGTCATCATTGCCGGAGAGCGCAATGACCGGTAATTTGCTGGTGGCCGGTTGCGCCCGCAGCAACCGGCACAAAGCCAGAGTGTCAACACCCGGTATCTCGAGATCCAGCACTACCAGATCACAGTCCTCCCGGTGCAGCACTCCTAAAGCAGAGGTGACATCGGTTGCCGCCATTGTGCGATAACCGCTCTCTTGAAAGATGGACTTCAGACGCTGGTGCGCCCTGTCGTCGTCAGCAACGATCAGAAGAGTTGAGTTTTGTCCGGAGGTTTCGGCGGGAACAGACATGCTTTCAATCCTGGAACCGCACTGGCCGCACACGGTCCAGCAGGCTAGCTTGCTCTCGCAGCCACGAATGAATGCCGGCTCAACGAGGGTCGCTCTAGCGATTGAAAGCGATTGGCGCTGCGAATGTCAAGATTGTAGGGGCAGCTACAGTGGGGCGGGTTGTAATTCCTTGCGAGGCCGAAACTACGAAATCACACGAAATACGACGAGGTACAGTTCGTGTGACTTTGTGTCTTTGGTTTAGTGTGATGCGCGTGGATCGGTTTGTTTAATCGCAAAAATGCTCAAGAAAACAAGAAACTCAGAGTTTGTAGTCAAGATCTAAAGAATCTCTTTGTGTCTGATCTGGCTTTCTCTTAGATGGCCTGGTTGGTTAACTGCGGTCGCCTCAATTCAAAGATATGCTAGCCAGTTTTCCCTCTTCCCTCTGGGGTTTACTACGAGTTATGAGTGCCAGATTTCGCTCAAGTTTGTGGGACGACTTGACCCGGTACATTGCCTGGTCGGCGGCAATCAGCAGTTGGTCCAACGATTCCCCATCGACGCCGAAAGTACTCGTGCCGGTACTGATGCCGACCCGAGCACGATTTTGTCCTCCGACGTGCAGCGAAAATTTCGCAACTGAATCCTCGATCCGATGGCGTAAATCATCCGCCTGACTACCAACCAATTCCTGAACAATAGCCACGAACTCGTCGCCCGCATAGCGAGCCAGGAAATCGTACTCGCGCAGTTGGGTGTTGATAATCCGAGCCATCTCGCGCAACATCCTGTCGCCGACTTTGTGACCAAAACTGTCGTTGACGAACTTGAATTCATCCAGGTCCAGCATCAGTACCTGAAACGGCCGACCAGTTCGCCGGGCACGAGCTGCTTCCTCCTCAAACCGCAAGGCAAGGTAGCGCGCGTTCGGTAAGCCAGTCAAAGGATCGGTCAGGGCATTTGACTCAGCCTCTGCATGGTGCATCGCATTTGTCAGGGCGTCGGACGCAAGTCTGGTAATAGTCTCGAGCAAGCGCATGTGATCGTCCGTGTACTGGACCAGTTCAGTCGAATACACTGACAGAGCTCCGAGCAGAATTTCGTCTTTGAAAAGCGGCAGCGAAGCCATTGAGCGATATTCATTCTCGAAATCCAACTTGAGATGTGCAAAGTCAAGAGCAGGATTAAGTTGGTTCACGGCACTCCTGTTGGCAAGGGCAAAGCCGGTTACTCCTTCTCCTGGCGAGATGCAGCGCGCCGCAAGGGCTTCGGCGTTTTTTCCTGTTACATGGTGAGCAATTGCGTAACCCTTGGCCTCGTCGTAGAGATACACCGCGCATGTATCGAAGGGAACAACGTGGCCTACCTTATCGACCAGAACTTCGAGCGTGTGTTCTACATCCAGCGATGAGCCGAACATCCGGGCGATCTCGTAGAGGGCGTAAACTTCGCGATGCGCATTCTTGATCTGGTCGTACGCCATGTAGCAGCCGCGTTCTCTGGTCTGCGCCATATCAACTGAGTTGAGTTGGATAGGTTCAGCTTCAGGAGGTAAAGATAATTGCTGCTCTAAACCCAGTGCCGCAATAAGCTGCTCAAAACGCGGCAGATGCTCAATGAACAAGTTCACAACTTTCGGATCGAAATGAGTTTCTGAGCCTCTCAACAACAGAGCGATGGCCTCGTCACGAGTCATGCCGCGTCTGAACGGGCGGTCCTCACGAACCGAATCAAAGCAATCGACCACTGAAATGATGCGAGCGGTGATGGGGATCTGCTCACCCTTTAAACCATCCGGATAACCCAAACCATCCCACTGCTCATGATGGTGACGAACAATGGGAATAACGGCGTACGGAAAATCTACGCGACTAAGAATCTGAGCGCCCACTACAGTGTGGATCTTCATTTTGTCGAATTCGGCTGGCGTCAGCCTGCCGGGTTTATTGAGGATGTGCGGCGGAACAGCCAGCTTGCCGATGTCGTGCAACAAAGCTCCGGCCTTGAGAGCGGAAATCTCATCCTCCGACAGCGCAAAAACTTCACCCATCCCGGCGGCATAGATTTGCACTCTTCGAACGTGGCAGTGGGTGGTTTGGTCCTTGGCGTCAATCGCGGTGGCCAGCGCTTCGGCTGTGGCCAAATGCAACCGGCTCAGATTCTCTGCCTCCAGTCTGTTCATCTTTCTCGCATTGCGATGCGAGGCGACCACGAAAATCACCAGCCCGGTGATCAGCAGCCACTGGAGGAATGCAAGATAAATATTAGCGCCGAGGCTCAACGCTGCGGCAAGACAGGCGGCGCTGAGCACTAATGAAAGCGCGGCAAAGCCCGTGTTCCTGGGGGGGTCGGGTAGCTTCATGGAACTCTCTCTGCTATTCGGAAATGTTCAACTAAGCTCTGGCGCTCGAAAATCACTCCGTAGAACAAGCCGGAGGTAACGCTGGGAGCAACTCAGCATTACCTCCGGCTACTCAACTGGGGGCAAGCGGTCGGGCAAGCTAATTTACCCGTCCATGCTGGGTGAGATGCCTTGGTTTATTCACTGCTTTACTGTCTCGTCTCTAACCAGCTTTCTTAAGATTTTTGGCGGCTCGGACTCCGTGCGGAGAGCCCGTGAAGCCCAAAGCTTCTGAGCCGCACTGTGCTCATTGTCAATTGACGTGCCGCGCAGAAATGCAGGACCGGCCACTCTCGGATCATTGATGTTCCGAAGCATTTTGCAGAAATCACCGGGAGCGAAGAATGAGACGAGCCGCTCCAGCATCAATCTGACAGGTCACTTTGAACCGTCGGTCAGCTTGCCGTTAATCCAGTTTGACAAGGCGAGAACGCGCATTGCAATCTCGTTCGGTTAGTAATGACTTCGAGGCAAATGCCGGCGCATCGGGGGATCGCCACTGTTGACCCAAAGCCAAAGAGACAACATTGAGCCCTATCGCCCTGCGGGTTATCTCGAACTGCTGCGCACTAATCGCAACTTCAGACAACTCTGGTTGGGACAGGTTGTCAGTCAGATGGGTGACTGGTTTGACACTATTGCCCTCTACACGATCATTCTGAATCTCACCGGGTCGGGACGAAACGTGGGTCTTCTACTCGTAGCGCGGTTTGTTCCCAGCTTCATATTTGGTCCTCTTTCCGGAGTGGTCGCGGATCGATTCAGCCGGCGATCGATTATGATCATCTCCGATCTAGCCCGCGCCGTTGTAGTCCTGGGATTTCTCCTTGTGCGACGAGCTGACCAGCTCTGGATTGTCTACGTCCTCACCGTCCTTCAGCTGGCTCTTTCCACCTTTTTCGAGCCGGCTAAGACTGCGGTTATCCCTTCAATAGTTTCAGACCGGGAGCTGGTGTCGGCTAATGCCATCTCTTCGGTTACCTGGTCTGTGATGTTGACTCTCGGAGCGGCCATTGGCGGACTAATCACTGGTTGGTTTGGCACAGACGCGGCCTTCGTTCTCGATGCTTTGACATTCGCACTCTCTGCCGCACTGATTGCCAGCGTGCGCTTTCCGCGCCGGCCGGCTCGAGAGAAACGCAAACTTTCGATCGGACGAGCACTCGGAATTACAGAAACCATTGAAGGGGCCAGGTACGTGAAGCACCGCCCGCGAGTACTGGCATTGTTGCTGGTCAAACCTGCCTGGGGTCTGGGAGGCGGGATTCTTACTTTGCTGGCCGTCTTCGGAGAGCGAATTTTTCCTGTCGGTAAGAGTGCCGCCACCGGCATTGGTGTTCTCTTCGCCGCGCGAGGGATTGGCACCGCGATCGGGCCTATAGTCGCTCGCCGCATCTCCGGCGAGGGCGCCAGACGCATGCAGGCGACGATTGGTGTGGCATTTCTGATTGGCGGGATCTTTTATATCGCTTTCGGTACGACAAAGAGCTTTATTGTCGCCCTCATAGTTCTGGGAATTGCCCACACTGGAGGGAGCATTCTCTGGGTTTTTTCCACAGTGTTGTTACAGCGCGACGTGGAAGATTCGTTTCGCGGGCGAGTATTTGCCGCCGAGTTGGCCCTGTTAACGCTTACTATGGCCGCTTCAAACTACCTCACCGGCGAGATGCTCGATCGATTTGGCATCTCGCCGCGCCTCGTTACTATAGGAATCGGTCTGCTGTTTCTCGTGCCAGGAATCATGTGGTTTGTAACCAGGCGTTGGTGGGATCGCGGGCAGGAAGAACACACTGAAGATCCGATTCGTCTCGGTACAACTGTTCAGGCCGAGACGGAGAGCACCGGGATTTAGAGTTTATGAAAACAATGGTCGGGGTTATGGGGTCGGCTGGCAAAGAACTGTTGGGTTCTACCAACAGCTTGCTGAACACAAAAGCCGAAACTTTGGGTCGCGCGATCGCCGCCCGCGACCTGACCTTATTGACCGGAGCAACTACCGGAGTTGTTTACCTTGTCGGCAAAGCGGCGCACCAGGCTGGCGCATTGCACGTTGGAATCTCACCCGCAGCAAATATGCAGGAACACATTGAGCGTTTCGAGTTACCGATTGACGCTTGTGACCTGCTGATCTATACCGGCTTTGGTTTGAAGGGCCGCAACGTAGTGCTGGTTCGCTCCTGCGATATTGTGCTTTTTATTGCCGGGGCGATGGGGTCGCTGAACGAATTTACGATTGCGCATGACGAAGGGAAGATAATTGGCTGTTTGACTGAGACGGGAGGTGTCGCAGATCAGGCAGATTACTTGCTCGAAAATTTCTCCAAGCAAACAGGGGCGCTGCTGTTTCAGGAAAGTGAGCCGGAACGGCTGATAGCTGGGTGTCTACTCGCCCTGGCTGAGAGGCAAAAACAGATATGACCATACTGGGGAACGCTTCCAACGAGAAGACAGCGGTAGCCCGTTGGACAAGTCGACCTCCGACTACGCAGGACTTTTGCAGTGAAAAATGGGTGGTGGCTGAAGCAGTTCAGATCAAAAGATATTGGAACGGCGAAGATGCGCCCGCACACCGTCAGGCAGAAGCCCGGGTGTTGTGGTCCGAAGAAGGCCTGCATCTTCGATTCAAATATCCCCAGGAGGAGCCGCTCGTTGTATTGGCTGACCCTCAGATTTCGCGAAAGACGCTGGGTCTCTGGAATCGCGATGTATGCGAAGTCTTCCTGGCGCCTGGATCGCAGTCGCCAGCGAGGTATTTTGAGTTTGAGGGTGCGCCAACCGGAGAATGGCTGGACGTCGGTATTCGATTCACTGAGCGAGGGCGGGAGGCGGACTGGGGTTTCCATTCAGGCATGTCTGTCACGGCCAAAGTTGATGGCGAAATGGTTCTGATTTCCATGCGCATCCCGTGGGGCACTGAGATACCAACACCGTCGCGAGGTGATACCTGGCGCGCAAACTTTTTCCGTTGTGTCGGAGTGGGTGAAGGGCGAGGCTACGTTGCGTGGCAACCCACGATGACGGAAGAACCCAGCTTTCATGTACCTGGGGTGTTTGGCTGGTTAAGATTCGAAGGATGACGAAAAATGCCGATTGCGGATCGCTGTAAATATATTCATTGGGTCGGGCTTCGCTTCAGCAATCGCTTCAAGTGCTCATCATAGGCAGCTCGATGCTCTTCACTGATCTCGGTGATTCTGACGCCAACCAGGTATCCCCGCTCACTCTCGTGGGCGTCTAAACTCTCATAACGCACGGGCGCCACCTGCATTTCAATTAGTTGGCCAGGCAAATCAACTTTGAGCCAGAGTCTGCGGTCTTCACCGGTCAGGTAATGCTCTCCAATACGGATTGCCGGCAGGACCAGGGCCAAGCCCGTAGCGCTGACATCCATCGTATGACCTTGGAGGTATGCCTGACGCCGAGAACCATTTGGACCGGAGCGCGAGGTTGCCAGTCCGACATTGACCGGCAATTTGGCCGCGACCCGGCGGGCATGGCGCCGGTCGCCAAGAAAATGGCGTAAGCTGGAGGCAATTCTGCGAGCGAGTTCCGGCATCTTCTTGACCTAACCCTTAAGCCAGCGGGCTCGAGGTTGTGTTGAGGAAGGGCAAATGATCGGGAAGCGAACGGGGGATATCGCACAACCATTCTAGTTAACGTGATAGCGGATGCGCAACACTTTTGGATCGGCAGTGCCAGAGTCAGGGCTTTTCAGCGGAAACGGTCAGGGGCTTACCGCCCTCGTCTCCGCTTTTGACGCCGTTTCTGTCCATAAAGAACGACAATTTCCCAGTGCGTCCATATTGAGCCGGTTCAGCCGCGGCCGTCCAGGATTTCCGGTCAGAGGACAGGACAACAGTAAACCGATAACCCGTGGACTGGGTACCTTCCAGGTCTTTGGGCACGAGACCGGCACCGATCAGGGACGCCATGTCTCCAAACTGTCCGTTGTGTTGCTGGCTGTACACCACCTGCGCCAGGGCGATGCGTTGCAGCATGTTCTGCGCTTCCTGATGATGAGTGTCGATGCGCGCGTTAAAGAAAAAATCTTTTCCCGCTTTGATGACGACAGCCTGGTTTTCCCGATCTCCGATGATCCAGATCCCGTTAACGCGAATCAGTGAAACGGGCTCGGCCTGTCCACCGCTTTCAGAATCCTTTACTTTGACAAAAACTGTAGCTGCGTCACCGCTGATCTGTTCGCCCGTCAGGTCCACCTTGTCGGGTATGGCCGCGGCCATCGCCTCAAAGTCGGGACGGAGATCATTAAACTCTTCCGGTTTCAAGCCGTCGATCGCGGGTTTGTAAATTGAAAGATCAAACGCCTCGCGAAATCTTTTCTCGCGCATGGCTTTGTAGAATTCACGCACCGTGTCGGAAGGAGAGCGTGCAGCGTTCTGCCATGCACCGACGGGAACATTGGCTAAGATCAGCACGACCGCAAGCAGAAAGAGAATCCGAGTGTGACGAGTTGAAGTTTTGTACAGCATGCCTTGTGTCTTCGTTATAAGTAGGCGCGCTCCCGAAATTAGCAGCGCGCCTAATAGTACCATTTTTAACTTGGGGTCAGATTATCTTACCTGGAACAGAGACTCACTCGTTGCTGCGGACATAAGCCTTGGGCTTCAACAGCAATTCCCTTCCCACCAGGTAAAGCATTACCGTCAGAAGCAGAAATGGAATCAGGCCCAGCAGATCAGAATTCGGCCCTTCGAAGAAGGGATTATGATGTGTTGCCCACTCTTCATAAACCTTGAGTTTGTTCACTATCCCTTCCCTGAGATTCAAAAACGCGTAGATCACACCAGCCAGCGTTCCTCCGGCAATGTAGCCCGAGGCGAGGAGCACACCCGGACTCTTGTCTGTTTCCGCAGCCATTTTCTCTTCACTCAACTGGATATTCTCCGGCTTTTTGCGAAGGTATTTATCGACCAACCAGCGCACAGCTCCGCCCACAAAAATAGGAGCAGAAGTGGAGATTGGTAAATACACCCCCACCGCAAAGGCTAATGAAGGAACTCCACTAAGCTCCAAAACAATGGTAATCATCACCCCCAGAAGGACAAGTCCCCAAGGTAGTTCCCGGCTCAGAATCCCTTTGATGATGTAGGACATCAGCGTCGCCTTGGGCGCAGTGAATTTGGCAACGGTGTTGGAAGTGCCCGGTAATCTGTCGTAGATGCCGTTAATGCCGGGATCGGCCAGGTACACCGGCACGCCCTGGTCATTAACAAAATAGCGGCCGGCGGGACCATATTCTGTAGTGGTCTTGTGGACCACATAATATGAATTACTGTCGGAACTTGCCTGACCACCCTGCAAGCTCTCGCGCTTTGGCTGATCTCCGCTCATTACGTACTGATCAGGGTTAAAGTGGAATCCGGCTGGAAAGCTAAAGTCCTTGCTTTGAGCGACGGGGACATAAATGCTGCCGGATTGATTCATCGCCAGCAGTATTGGTCCGAGCGCGATAGCAGAAGTCAGGGCCCCTACCAGGATGGCGATTTGCTGATATTTGGGTGTCGAACCTACAAGAAAACCGGTTTTTAGATCCTGCGAGGTGGTGCCGCCATTTGAAGCGGCGATACAAACTATGCCTCCGATTGAAAGCGCAGTGACAAAGTAAGGCGGTGCGGTCCAACCGATGATCAAAAACACCAGGCAGGTAAGCAACAGGGTGGCTACCGTCATACCTGAAATAGGATTTGATGAAGAGCCAACTTCACCGGTTAACCGAGAGGACACTGTTACGAAAAGGAATCCAAAAGCGATTATCAGAATTGCACCTAACAAGTTCCAGCGCAGGTTCAACTGAGGCACAACCATGATTACGACCAGCAGCGCTATGATTCCGCCCAGCACAAACTTCATCGACAGATCCTGATCGGTGCGCGGCGCATTATTGGTCGGGCCGCCGCTCCTTCTTAAATCTGCCAGGCCCCCTTTCAATCCGCTCCAGATGACCGGCAGTGAACGGAAAAGACTGATGATCCCTCCGGCAGCCACAGCGCCGGCCCCGATGTAAAGAATGTAGCCCTTCTGAATCTGCGTGACCGTCATGTCCTTGATCAGGTGCGTGGTCTCCGGAGCAAGCGGGGTCATCCAGCCGCCGCCGAAGTACTTAATTGCGGGAATCAGCACCAGATAAGCGAGCACTCCGCCGGCAACCATGATCGAGGCGATCCGCGGACCAATGATATAGCCAACGCCGAGCAGCGCCGGGTTGTTTTCGATTGAAATCGAACCGCCCTCGAATGGTTTACCGAAAACCTTCGTTGGATACTCTTTCCAAGTCTTCCATATCTGTTCGATCCCGTAATAAATAAACCCAATGCCGAAACCTGAAATGATCGTCTTGCCGCCGGTAGTGGCTTCATCAATTAACGCCGTGTCGCGCGCACCTGCCCTGGCTGCGGCACGCGACTCGTCGGATGCGCCAGCCTTCAACACCTCAGCACAGGCAGTACCTTCGGGATACTTCAAGTAGCCATGTTGAGCAACAATCAGAGCCCGGCGCAGAGGAATCATCATCAATATGCCGAGTAATCCGCCGAGCGTAGCTACCAGCATGACCCGAGATAACTCCAGATCGAATCCCAGAATCAAGATCGCGGGCATGGTCACACCAATGCCAAAGGCAATGGATTCACCCGCCGAACCAGCCGTCTGAACGATGTTGTTTTCGAGAATTGTCGCATCGCGAAGACCAAGTTTTGAGAGGACGCGGAAGAGAGTGATCGAGATCACTGCCACGGGGATAGAGGCACTAACCGTCAGACCAACCTTCAACACCAGATAGAGCGATGAGGCGCCAAAGATGATACCCAGCACGGTCCCCATGATGAGCGGAATTGGAGTGAGCTCGCGGAGCGTAACTCCCGCCGGGATGTAGGGTTGGAAATTCTCCAGATATGGGTTGTCTGGTTTAAAACCTACTCTATCCGGGTACTCGTTTACAGGGATGGTTTCACTGGACATCCAGGTTGAACCTCCGACTCAGAGTTAATAAAGCGGGGAGTGCGCGGGGATGAAACGCCGTTACTTTACACGGCCCAGACGCGCTTGAGCAAGAAGATTTGCCGAAGAAAGCGCGTGATTTTGCAGTTTGGAGATCAACGGGCAGCTGAAGGTTGCCCGTTTCGCGGCCTTGCACAAAAAGATGGGATGGTCTGTACGGTACCGCGAGCGAAGCGACCGGATGTTACACTCGACTATCCTGATGTGATTCTCATAGTTGGGCAGCCAGTCAATCAGTTAGTTGAAGCGCAACATCCGGTCGCTTCGCTCGCGGTACTGTACTGATCGCGCTCCAACCGGGCGTTAGTCAGGAACTTTTTGTGCAAAGCCCGTTTCGTGTTATTTCGTGGTTAGGCTTTTAAAGAACGCCGCCATCACACGCGCAGCCCTGACAGTTCGCTACCTTTTCGTCTAAACTTCATCCGACTTTCAATCACTGTCTATTCATGATTCCAAGAGCCAGCATGCGCCTACGGATAATTTCCTTTCTCCTTCTGCTCGCTTCAATTCTCTTCCTAAACTTAACGATTTCGGACAGCGCTCCGCGATCGATCAATCGAGCGGCACAACGAAGCGCCGGAATTCCAACGCCGCAGGACGTTCTCGGTTTCACACCCGGTGACGATCGCAAACTCGCAAGCTGGAACCAGGTGCTGACCTACTTCGGCAAGCTGGCTCAGGCAAGCGACCGGGTGAAGTTTGAAGCGCTCGGCAAGTCGACAATGGATAAGCCGTTTGTAATGGCCACGATTAGTGCCCCGGAGAACCTCGCGAGGCTGGATGAGTACAAGCGAATACAGGAGCAGCTGGCCGATCCTCGCAAGCTGGGACCAAACCCCGACCGGAAAGCTGCACAGCTTATCGCCCGCGGCAAGACAATCGTCCTCATCACCTGCGGTATCCACTCAACCGAAGTTGGCTCGTATCTTTCGAGCATGTTGATTGCATATCGACTGGCCTCGTCAAACGAGCCCGAGATTCAAAACATTCTGAAGCACACAATCGTTCTGCTGGTGCCTTCGCTCAATCCCGACGGTGTAGACATCGTGAAGAACTGGTACGACAAGACACTGGGAACACCTTACGAGGGAACTGAGCCGCCGGAGCTTTACCACAAATACACCGGTCACGATAACAATCGAGACTGGTATGCATTCACGCAGGTCGAGACAAAGATCACAGTAGATAAGATTCACAACGTTTGGCATCCGCAGATCGTCCATGACATTCACCAGCAGGGCGCGTACGGTTCGCGTTTGTTCCTGCCGCCTTACATGCAACCGGTCGAACCGAATGTGCCGAAGCAGATCGTTGCGGGCTACACGGAACTGGGCAACTGGATGGCGAAGGAGATGCGGGCACAAGGCTTCCAGGGAATCACGACGAATTCAACCTATGACGCGTGGTCGCCGTCGCGTGCATATTCGCACTATCACGGTGGGGTGCGCGTGCTATCAGAAACCGCGTCCTGCAAAATCGCTACACCAATCAAGGTTAAGTTCGACGAGTTGCGTTCGCGTGAAGGCTACGACCCGCAGAAACAGTCGGCGAACTTTGGCCCGGTGTGGCGTGGCGGCGAATGGGGTTTACGTGACATCACGAAGTACATGACGACGGGAGCTTTTCTGCTGCTGAAGCATGCCGCAGAAAACCGCGAGCAGTGGTTGAGAAGGTTTTATGAGATTGGAAAAGAAGCAGTGCGGCCGCGACAAAAGACGGAGCTTTTTGCGTTCGTTATCCCAAAGTCGCAACATAGCGCCGATCTACTAGAAGTATTTTACAGAGCTGGCATTGAAGTGGATTTTCCTTTGCCTTTTACTGCAGGCGGTGTGCGCTATCCTGAAGGTACCGCTGTTATCAAGGTCAACCAACCCTATGCCGGGTTGGCCAAAGCCCTTTTAGAGAAACAGCATTACCCGGATTTGCGAGATTCGTCAGGGAACCCAATCTCTCCCTATGACGTGACCGCGCACACGCTTTCTCTGTTGATGGGAGTGGAATTCAAATCAGTCAACACGCCTTTCAGGTACCAATTACCAAAAGACGGGGGTATGAACAGCTGCACAGGTTTTGGCCCCGAAAGCGGGATTGGTCTTTATCAATCGCGAATGCCGTCTATTGATGAAGGCTGGACGCGCTGGGTCTTGGAGCAAAATCATTTTGGTTACTCTTCTATTTCTGATGCGGCGCGCCTGTCAACGATTCTGGAAACAAAGTATCGCGCGATTGTAATTCCAGACCAAAGTCCGGCCTCCCTGTTGAATGGATATAGTCGTGGCACGATGCCGCCCGAATACGCTGGTGGACTCGGTCAGCAAGGTGTGAAGGCGTTAACTAGTTTTGTGGTGGATGGCGGCACGCTCGTGTTCCTTAATCGCGCTTCAGGCTTCGCCATTGAACAGTTCAAACTGCCGTTGAAAAACGTCGTCGCCGGATTGCCGCGAACAGATTTCTACGTACCAGGATCGATTCTGCGCATCGAGCTTGATACGTCGAACCCTATTGCCGCCGGAATGCCGAAAGAGTCGATTGCCTGGGCTGAGGATTCACCAGTCTTTGAAGTAGTCGAGCACAAAGAGGGCGCAACGGTTTCTGCTTCAGCCGTTAAGGTAATCGCTCGCTACCCGACTAACGCAAACCCTCTTCTTTCCGGTTGGTTGCTTGGTGCCGATCGAATCAAAGGCAAGGCTGCATTAGTCGAAGTTACTTTGGGCAACGGCCGAATCATTCTCTTCGGCTTCCGCCCCCAATACCGCGGCCAATCGCTGGCCACCTATCCGCTGTTCTTTAACTCGCTTAGCTTAAGATGACCTGGGACCACGTACATCCTGTCCGCCCCCTCCCGGGAACGCGGACATCCTGTCCGCAACGAGCGCGGCACTAGGTCTCACTCTGCGCTCGAAACCAGGCGCTCCCAAACTCCCAGTCGGCAGCGTGTTTGCACAATCCAGCCTTTACCGGATTGTTTTTGATGTAAGCAACCGCGGCATCAAAGTGCTTTTGGTTCCTGATGTACCTATCAAAATAGTCAGGCATCCAAAACGTACCGCGCCGGCATAACACCTTATTCGCCTCATTTGCTGTGAACGATTTTAAAGAATGCATGATTCGGGTGAGGCTAAATGGCGGTAATGGTGTCGCAATCAAGTGAACGTGATTCGGCATGATTGTCCAACACGACAACTTGTATCTTTGATTGTCAAAATGCAGAAGCGCATTCTGAACAAGCTTGGCAATTTGAGCATCTGCTAACCAGCAACTCCCAATTCCCATGTCCAGATGGGCCTCGATCCGGCGTCGAAGTTCAGCTTCACGCTGTTCGGGTCTGTTGAACGAAAGCTCGTACGACCATCTGTCGAGCAGAATGTCAGGCAGCGAATCGAACAGGCGGATCGTAATGGATTGAGGAATCGAACCACCATCAAAGTGCGGTAGGTAACCACGGCTGTGCCAGCCAAATTTGTCGAGTGCATGAGGTTGAGTCATGAGTGTGAGGCACTCCTTAAGATCGAATTTGAAATGTTTGAGGATGATACTGCTTGGGGATAGGGGGGCGGCAAGCCGCGTTACCGACAAGATGTCCGCGTTCCCAAGACTTTCATTAACATTGCTTGCACCGCGCCGAGGCGGACAAGATGTCCGCGTTCCCAGGAGTTCTTGAACCTTACTGAGGTAGCAGGCGTATAATACATTGCAGACGGCGCCCGGAGATAATTGGTAGTTGGCCAGGCGCCGAGGCCTAAATGGTCACCATTCTAATAACTTCCGCAATAGTCTTAAGTATCCTGGTTGTTGCTGTTTATTTCTGGCAAAAACCCACTAGTCAAGCCGAGCCGCCTTTGCTACCGGTACACCGAGAACCGCGCGGATTGTTTAGTAGTGAGCAACTAACCCCTCTGCAACCCCCCGACGGTTCCGACGAAGAAAGGCAAAAAGTTGAAATAATCCAGCGGGCAGAAGGCGGCGACAAGAAAACCCTGCAAGACGCTCATACGCGTGGCGACCAGAAACTTTACGCTGAAGCACTAACTCTCTTAACTACCGCGGCGGATACAGATCCAAAATTGCTTTCCTTGATCTCCTACGTAACGCGAGCTGAATTGCCCGTGAACAAGCAACTTGCGGAGCGAATGCTCGAGTCCTGGAAGAAGGCACCCGACCGCAGTGGCACTGCAAAGACTTTACACATAGTCGCTCTGTCAAATGATGCCTCGTTGTACAACTCTGCCGTTGAGGCCGCGATGCAATTCTGGCGCGCACGGCGATTGCCGGAAGTTTCCGCGCAGGAGCTGACAGCCTTGTTTGATGGCGAGTTTTGGCTGCTCTCGAAGCAGGTTAGAGGGTCGGGAGCGGGATTTGTGCTTAAACGCACTCTAGCCAGTGCCCGTCGCGAATTGAATGTACAGGCACCGGTCAATCAATGAACTCACTTGATCCATTTCGACGAATGGAGAAGGATCTTTTCTATGAATAACAACGATATAGCCTCGCTGATTCCCACAATCTTTGTTGCCGTATTTCTCCTGATAGTCGTGCTCATAATTCTGAGCAAGATTCTCGTCAATGTCGGCGCGCGCGAAATTGCCATTAAGGAGCGAAGGTATCTAGGCGCCAAGATGCCTCCCGGCAGAGTGGTCGCAACCGAAGGCGAGGTGGGAATTCAGGCGGACGTACTAAAACCTGGTCTTCACATAATCAAGTATCCGTTTGAGCGCGTTGTCAGAAAGGTGCCGCTAATTGAGATTGGCGCGGATGAGCTGGGTATTGTTGAGGCAGTGGATGGTGAACCAATGCTGCCCGGACGAATTTTTGCGCCGGACCGCGCGCAGAACGCCCACAATAATTTTCAGGATCCGATTGCGTTCATTAAGCAGGGTGGAGTTAAGGGCATTCAACTTCGGACCTTGCCTCCGGGTTTGTGGCCCATCCATCCTTACCTGTTTCGTGTGTCCATAGGCAAGACGACCGTGATCCCACAAGGCAAGGTTGGAGTTGTAATCGCCGCCGATGGCGCCCCGCTGGACCACGGCCGACTGCTTGCCAAAGCAATTGACGGGCACTTGAGTTTTCAGAACGCCGAACTCTTCGTCGCCTCGGGCGGACAGAGAGGGCCACAGGTAGATATTCTTACACCTGGCACATACCGTATCTTGACGCAATCAGTCCCGCTCGAAGGTGGCTCGGACGTAAAACCGGGACTGTTCAGCATCAAACCCTACGATGCTACTGTGATCAACGAAAACCAGATTGGTCTGGTCGAAGCGTTGGACGGCGCGCCGCTGAATCCCGGTGATTACGTTGCGGAGTCGATTCCCGGCCATGACAATTTTCAGGATGGCCATGAGTTCATCGACAGTACCGGTCAGCGTGGGCCCCAAAAGGACATTCTGCTGCCAGGTACCTACTACATTAACCCGCTGCTCTTTAAGGTGATTCCTGAAACCGCGAAAGAGATTAAGCCTGGCGAAGTTGCGGTGATTGTTTCGAACACAGGCAAGGACCCCTCGGATGAGATTCGCCGCCAAATGGCCGCGAAAGTGCGCGAACGCATGGAGCGCGAAGAGAAGGAACAGGCAAAACAAACCGCTGCTCGCCTGGACAAGATCGACGACGGTCGGACCGCTGAGGAGATAAAGACCGAATTAATGACCGGTGATCCCGCCGACCGGCGGCTTGATGAAGGTGCCCACGAAGCCTACGTTGTTCCTGAAGGATACCGGGGCATCCAGGAAACGGTTGTTGGTCCAGGACGTTATTACGTTAATACGCTGGCCATCACTCCGATCGTGATCCCCACCACTAACCAAACGGTTGAATGGACCTCCGGCGAAGTAGTTAATACCTTCAATCCCTTTGAAGTGATCTCCAAAGACGGCTTCACGATGCAACTGGAAGTGCGCGTCGTGTTTCGTGTAAAGCCTGAGGATGCGCCATTCATGGTGGCAAAGATCGGCGGCATTGATCGCCTGATTCAAAATGTGATGCATCCGCTCATCGATTCGATCTTTCGCAACCAGGCTTCCGAGTCTTCGGCGATGGCTTACTTGCAGAATCGCCACGAAGAACAGGAACGCGCTGAAGCTCGGGTGCGGGCTCACCTGCTGAAATATCACGTCGACGTCGTTAACGTTCTGATCTGTCACATTCATCTTCCTGAGGAGCTGATGAAGACGCAGACGGAAAAGATCCTTGCGGAACAGAAGCAGAACATGTTCAACGCGCAGCGCGAGGCGGAAGAGAAACGCATCCAGCTCGAGAAAACCAAATCGCAGGCTGACAATCAGAAAGATTTAATGGCCGCAACAGTCGGCGTCGAGATTGCCGGCAAGCGGGCCGAGCAGCGCAAAGCCGAGGCGGACGGCGAGGCCCATTACATTCTACAGACCGGTAAGGCCGAGGCTGAGAAAGTCCGCTTAATGGGCGAAGCCCAGGGCGTGGCTTATCACGAGCAGGTAAACGCGCTCGGCGCACAGGGTGTGGCTCTGGTTGAAACGTTGAAGGTCATCGGAGAGAAGGGCGTGCGCATCACTCCCGATGTGATGGCTACCGGCGGCGGTGCTGAGGGTGGCGGCGGTATCGGAACGTTGTTACTCCTGAATCTGTTCAAGGAACGGCTGAACCTGCAACCCAACGGCGAGCCCACGCGTTCGAAGTAATGGCTGCAGCTTTTATTCGTGTGATTTCGTGGATCCTTTTTCTGCTCGAACATAAATACCAATCCACGAAATCACACGAAACCTTGACGAGTATATTCGCCGACGACCAGACAAACTTACCTTTTTGCTCCGTCGAAGTACATCTGGGCGGCCATCTTGGTGAGCTTCCAGACCTTGGCCCATTCTATTCGCCCGTCTGCACTCTCCTTGCCTGTTAGCTTATCGAAGAGCAGCTGCCGAAAACGCCGCCCCTCCCGGCGCAGCATGAACTCCTTCGCATAAGGCTTGGCAGTCTCAAAGAAGCTGAACTCCGGATCCGTGACGATGCCGATGCCCTCGAGAGTCATCAGTGCCCGCATCATGTAAGTGAAATTCGCGGGCAACCGGAACGGATACTCGTAAATCACTTCCGCCAGATCGTAGGTGAGCTCTTTGAAGTTCACTTCGCCCAACCTGAGGTTCAGGTAGTGTTTGAAGAGAGCCTCTACTACAGGACGAACCGTTTCCACATCCACACCCGGCTTGAGAAAATTCAGGTTGATGATGTCCTGCCCAAGTCCCTGCACGTCTCGCCCAACAACGTGAAAGAAGGCATCGATCATCTGCGACTGCAACTTGGGAGTGATGCGGCCGACCATTCCGAAGTCAAGAAATGCCAGGTGCCCAGAGTCCATCACCAGTAAATTGCCCGGGTGCGGATCAGCGTGAAAGAACCCATCTTCCAGCAGTTGTTTCAGATAAGTGCGCACCAATAACCGGTTAACTTTTACCGCCGAAACGCGCCGCGCACGCAGAGCTTCGAGGTCTACAACCTTTGTTCCCCGAATGAATCCAAGCGTGAGGACCCGGTGATTGGTATGTGACCAGTAGACTTTTGGGACGCGAACCGCCCGCCAGGTGCGAAAGTTGTAGCGAAAGCGATCGGCATTGCGACCCTCTTTCACGTAATCCATCTCTTCAAATATCGTCGAGTGAAACTCGCGCAACATTCCTTCCCAATCCGCGTTTTCGTTTGCGCGGGGAAAGAAGCGGTTTGTGAGCTTCACCAGTCGATAAAGAATGCCGATATCAAAGCTGACAATCTGTTGAAGATTCGGCCGCTGAACTTTTACCGCCACCTCTTCTCCGGAAGTCAGTCGTGCCCGGTAAACCTGACCGAGAGATGCTGACGCAACTGGCTCGTGGTCAATTTCCGAATAACACTCATGTAAGGGATGGCCCAGTTCTGATTCTATGCGCGAAAAGGCGTCAGCAGTCGGGAATGCCGGCACCTGGTCCTGAAGAGTCGAAAGTTCTTTAACGTAGGCAAGGGGAAGCAGATCGGCGCGTGTGCCAAGCGCCTGGCCAATCTTGATGAAGGTTGGTCCCAGACCAATCAGACTGTCGCGCAACCAAACAGCCTGTTTCTCTAACCGCGCAGCTTTTCCGCTCGACCCTTCAGCCCCGCGGAACACCAGCAAGCGCAGAACGCGGATTACCTTGTCGAGCATGCTGCCGGCGATATTGCGGGTCCGCTCTCGCAGCACTGCAAGTCGCCCACTGCCGCGAGCCGTATCCCGCCGGGTAATCGCCAGGCGACGGTTGAAGTTTGCGCGAATGTCGTAGCTGTCCAGAAAAAGATAGAGTGAAAGCAAGCCAAGCACCTGGGTGACTCTAGCGGCTCTCAGCCAGCTGCGAAGGCCGTGCCCTTTAAGGATTCGCTCAACCAGCTCGTCCGAGAGCACAGCAGGGGTGTGCGCCGAGTTGCCGTTTCTTGCGGCCGCTCTCGGAAGTGTAGGAACCGACACGATCGTTTCGCTGCCGTTATTGCCACGACTGTTAGCGTTCACTTCGGAATACTTGATTAACGATTTTGCTGTACTCATCACTCGATATCTTACACAAGAGTGGCACAGACTTTCGCCTGTGCCTGTCGTAGAATCCAAAGACTGAAAGCCCCGCCCGTCAGGTCAACGACAACATGTGACGCGTTCCACCCCGCTCAAAATAACTTTCGGCCCGCCGAACATCCCGGTGAATTTGCGTCTTCAACTCTTCCATTGAACCAAACCGCTTTTCGTCGCGCAACCGGTAAAGAAAACGAACGCGCACAACGTCGCCGTAGAGATCCCCAGACCAATTGAGTACGAACGTCTCAACCGAAGGTTCCGTTTCTGTCCCAAACGTTGGTCGCACCCCCACATTCGTGAGGCTGCGCCGCCAGGCGCCATCGACAAGAATTCCAGTAACGTAAACACCATTCCGGGGTATGACGCGGTTCTGTGGGTGCAGGTTGGCCGTGGGAAAGCCCAATTGATGTCCTCGCTCAACCCCATGTTCGACGCGGCCTTCGACCCCGTAGGGCCGGCCCAGCATGCGCCGCGCGAGGTTAACCTTACCCTCCGCCAAAAGCTGTCGAATCCGGCTGGAACTCACGCGCTGGCCGCGAAAGCGGACTTCGGGGACTTCGCCGGCCACAAAGGCCAGTTCCTTGCTCACTCGCCGCAAGAGATCAATGTTTCCCTCACGATTATGGCCAAACGCAAAGCCGCGTCCGAGGTAGACTTCCTTTGCCTGTAGTCGTTCTTTAACGGTGTCTCGAAGGAAATCCTCGGCACGCAAGAGTGAGAACTCT
Organism: Pyrinomonadaceae bacterium; assembly: GCA_035644135.1. GTDB lineage: Bacteria > Acidobacteriota > Blastocatellia > Pyrinomonadales > Pyrinomonadaceae > PSRF01. The sequence continues at coordinate 23,231 of DASQPD010000178.1, read as the reverse complement.
TCTGTGAAACGGATCACGATTGTTTGTTGAATGCCCAGCATACCAAAAGCCTCGACCTTTTGGTCAAGAGTCTGGAGTAGCGGCGGCGATGACTGAGGGTGCAGAACAGCACGCGGATGTGGATCGAAGGTAATTACGGTCGGCACAGCGCCCGTCGCTCGAGCACGTTCTACTACTGTTTTCATGATCAGTTGATGGCCGAGGTGAAGGCCGTCAAAGACACCCAGAGTCAAGACAGTCGGTCTTTGAATCTCAGCGTTGTCGGTTCCGTGAAATAAGCGCATGTTTTAAGAGGTTACCAGGTTAGGCTGCGGGAGAAGCGGGGGAAGGGGGAAGGGGGGAAGCGGCGACACGGAGAAGGGGGGACGCGGGGATGTGATGATGCCAGAACGTCTCCTCATCGCGTGTTTGTCCCCGCGTCCACGTGTCCCCATCCCCGCTTCTCCCCTTCTCCCCATCCCCGCGTCAGCCTTCCAGCTCCAGACCGTCATATGCCCATTGCACACCGGAAGGGAGTCGCATTGAATCCCGCTCGTGCTTTACGTCATGGGCAATGTGGGTAAGAAAAGTGCGTCGCGGTTTCAGTTTCTCGATGTATGTCAAAGCCTTGTCCACCCATAGATGCGTTGGGTGTTCGCGAAAGCGTAAACAGTCGAGCACCAGTACATCCAAGCCGCTGAGAGCCTCCATGGTTTGCGGCGGAATCTCGCTCAAATCGGTGGCATAGGCAAAGTCGTTGAGCCGATACGCCATCACCGGAAGACGCCCATGAATTACCTCGAGGGGCGTAATCTCCAGCCCCCTGCCAAGACAGAACTGCGCGCCCGGTTCGACAGTATGAGCGAGCACCTGCGGCAGACCACCGCCAAAATGCGACGGCTCGAAGATGTATTTGAAAATTCGCCGAATGTCGTTCCAGGCCCTTTCGTTAGCATAGACACCCAAAGCGCCGAAACGAAAATTCAATGGTCGAATATCGTCAAGCCCAAAAATGTGATCGGCGTGGCAGTGTGTAATCAGCACTGCGTCAAGCCGCTTCAGGCCAAAGCGCAGAGCCTGTTGGCGAAAGTCAGACGAAGTATCTATCAGGACAGTTTGTCCCGCGTGTTCGATGATCACCGAAACTCGCAAACGTTTATCGCGCGGGTCGTCTGAAGTGCAGGTTTCGCAGTTACAGCCGATTGAGGGAACGCCGGTAGAGGTGCCTGTGCCTAGAAAGGTTAATCTCATAACAAGTGCGAAGTCTCGAGTCAGGAGTTATAGACCATCGACCGCACGACTCGAGATTCGACTCTGGCAGTGTTTCCTTACTTTCCCCCGGTGATATCACGTCCTGAGAAGGGGCGCGCCGCCTTTGCCTGGGGCGAACTGGTGAGCGAGACATATTGCATCCGCAAGTCCGCGAGCAGGCCTTCCAGAATTTGTTGCTCCTGGGAATTGAGATTCCCCCTTGTCTTCTGGTGCAGCATGCCGAGCACATCAATCCAATGCTTTGCCAACTCCAGGTCGACATCTCGCTGTTGAGTGACCGGATGTTCGATCATCCCCAACGCTGAGGCTGCGTTGGAAGCGATGGACATCAGGAAATTGATGAAGCTCGCCGGATCCCGATCGTCGGGCATCACAAACTCTTCGTCTGCTTCCTCCTGGTTTACCGAAGTGGCAGCAGCCTTAGGCTCTTGTTCTTTTTGATCCAAGCCGGGCGACAAGATGCTGGCCGTGTTCGCAGGAGATTCTGTTGGTGAAGGTGTCGTGGGAGCCGCCGGCGCTGAGGCGGTGGCTATTTGCTGTTGCTCTTCCGGCGTCAATTCGCGCGGCGTTCCATCAGGATTGAACAAACGCCTATCGGTTACCTTGAAACTGTTTTGCTCTTCACTCATGAGGGTTCCTCATCAGCCTCCGGTCAAAAAGTGCGCATTCTCTCAGTTTGCTTTTGTTTTGCGATGGTAGCATCCCAATTGAGCCTCTGCAAGACGGGGAAGAATTGGGAATTCTAAGTCTTGGTTCGTGTGCTTTGGTGGACTATTTCTTATATTGCACAAGAATTAATCCACGAAAGCACACGAATAAATCTGCAATTCACATTTGCAAATTCGCATTTCTGTCCTCGGGACTTTAGACTAATTCCATGCCTGCCACATTCGATGATTTAGTCGCCCTGATAACCCGTCTGAGGTCGCCGGAGGGTTGTCCCTGGGATCGCGAACAAACTTATGGCACTTTGGCGCCCATGCTCCTGGAAGAAGCTTACGAAGCATTCGAGGCTTCGGAGGAGGCCCGCACTGGACTCCCCACAGACCTCCGTGATGAACTCGGAGACTTACTTTTCCAGATTGTTTTCTATGCACAAATAGCCAAAGAGCTTGGTGACTTCACGATTGACAATGTTATCGACGCTATCCATGCAAAGATGGTGCGGCGCCATCCGCACGTATTTGCCGAAACCCAGGCGGAAACTACTGCCGACGTCCTGCGGAACTGGGAAGCGATCAAAGCTGGAGAGAAGCGTGACAAAAAACCCGGCGCAAACGCTTCGATCCTTGATGGTGTCTCGTCCAAAGCTCCGGCTCTGATGGAAGCACATCAGCTTTCGACAAAGGCCGCACGGGTCGGGTTTGACTGGAAAAACCTCGAGGACATCTTTGACAAGTTACAGGAGGAGTTATCGGAACTGCGAAGCGCCATCAAAACTCATCAGTCCACCAACGAAGAGGCTGACCACCAGCGCGTACGGCAGGAGCTTGGCGATCTGGTTTTCGCCATTACAAACATCGCCCGGCATTTACAGGTCGAGCCCGAAGCGGCTCTGAAGTTAACTAATCGCAAGTTCCGTCGGCGCTTCGGTTATATCGAACAGAAGCTGCGTAAACAGGAACGGCCGATTGAGGACACGACACTCGAAGAGCTGGAAGCAATTTGGCAGGAGGCGAAAACGCTTCCGGAAACCGAGGCTTGAAGGGTGAACTACTTTTCTTTTGGCTTTAGTTCCCAAAGCACATTCACGATTACCCAGCGCCCGTTGAACTTCGCCATGTGCAAAAAATCTATCCAGTCACTGGCCACAACTTTATGCGAACAATCCGCTTTGCCAATTCGGGATGCAGTGCCCGCTCCATTCGCTCGGTATTCCCTTCATACCACCCTTCAATATAGTCCAGGGCCGTCTGCTTGATCGCTGCGGCATCGGTTGCGCTTTGCGCCTGGACTGCGGCGCCTGTGAATACGAGAAACACGCATGCCAGTACAAGAGTTCGCATTGGTAATCTCCAGCTCAGGAAAGTCTGCTTTAGCCTTTGGTACGATAAAGGGCAATCCAAGGTTTCTCCGAGAAACAAAAGGCCCGCACCCGGCGGGCCCTTGCGATAGTTTGCACGGAGTGCCCTTAGTCATTGAGTCTTATGGACCGCAGGATGTTGTTGAAGGCGTTATCAAACACCCTTGCGTCCGCACTGGGTTCAACGAATACAAGGTAGAGCAGTTGACCATTTCTCAACTGCGTTGTCATTAGCCTGATAATTTCGGGCCTTCCCGTAGCCTCATTGACGTTGCTCAGCGTGGTCAGGAGGGCAGAATGTCCGTCCAGGGTCGTCCGTTGTGTTCCTCCACTGCGCAAGTTTCTATTGCCCTGCATGAGGCTGTTAATAAGCTCATTCGTGGCGCTGGATAAACTCGTACTCTGAGTTTGGGCAAAACCAATATTTACTCCGTGAGTGAAACCAGCCTGTCCGTAACCGCCTTCCGGCGCATACCAGACAGAATTGTCCTGCCTTAACTCGACCCAATTATCCGGTATGCTCACTTGCACAGCACCAACGTTGTAGCTGCGATAGCGACTTGACGGATAGTCAACACGGCCAGTGGGATTGCTGGGATAATTGTTGCTTGGATAGTTTCGTCCCTCCTGGGTCGGATAACGTTGACCACTGCGCAAGATCTCAGCGGTGCTTTGCGCGGAAGGATAGCTGCGTAAGCGCGCCTGTATTTGGCTGAACTCTCCGCTGTCTCGAAAGGAATTGCGAACGCGCAGTAACTGGGCCTCGCGCGCAATGCGATTGTAGCGATCTGCCGGGCTCGGGTGATCGCTTAAGAAGCCGCCACCACCGCCCCCCTGGCGTTCAATGGTTCGAAACATGTTTGCGAGATCCATCGGATCATACCCTGCATTCGCCATTATTCTGGCGCCCAGAAGATCGGCTTCAGTCTCGTACTCGCGGCTAAACTTCAAGAAATAAACGCCGAATGGCATCTGCGCCAGTTGACCCACAGCTGGTCCTCCCAGGATGCTGCCGGCGATACCGGCGATTCCCGAAAGGATTGAGTATTTTTGAGCCTTAGTTGCCTGGGCCGTGCCGTGTCGTAGTGCGACGTGACTGAGTTCATGCGCCATGACTCCGGCCATCTCGCCTTCTCGGTGGGCAGCCTCAATCATTCCCCGGTTGATATACATGGGACCACCAGGTAACGCAAAGGCGTTTATGTCGCTCGCATTTACCACCTTGAAGTAGTAGCGAAATTCGGGATGTTGAAACTCTGGAGGGATTGCCGCAACCAGACGTTGGCCCACACGTTCGACATAATCTCTAACCTGCGGATCCTGCAACAAAGGAAACTGTTGCTCAGCTTCCGCAGCTGCCTGCCGGCCTAATTTCACATCGTCCGAAGGCTTGTATCTGTTGCTGTGATATGAGATCTGAGTCTGCGCCAACATCGATACCGGCATGGCCAGCAGCGCGATCAGCACCAGCCAGGCGGTCACTTGCTGCCTGTTGCGCCAATAATTTCGCATCATTTTTACCTCCGACAATCGAGCTCTGATATGGGTCACGTTGACTGTGACCCAGCCTGCGAGCGAATTCTTACAAAACCGTTGCGGTGAGCCTGACTCTGCACCAAATCGCAACAACAATACACGTTACGGGACGATTTCCCTGCGAGATCTCTGGCGATTATAAGGGTCGCCCTGACATTTGGAATCAACAAGCAATGAAGGTGCCAAAGCAGCTAGCTTTTTGTGCGGGGCTCAATATGGTCGTTAAACCAGTGAGCCGGTTCCGTGAGCGGCGCGATTCTGTGCGGTTCGCCTTTCGAGATTCGCACCATGGAAATGATAAGGAAAATAAAGCTGGCAAAACGGAACAGAGAGCCACCAAACGAGCTGCCAGTTAAGAGTCCGACAATCCAAAAGAGCCTCTCAATGATGACGATGGCCAGTTGTAAGGCTAAACCCTGAGCAGCATAAAACCTGACGCGCGTCTCTTTTCGCGGGACCAGCAGGAGCTCAAGGATTGAGGCGACGATTCCCACATAAGGCGCATACGGAAGAATCATGGCCCATTTTTCCGGAAAGCCAATGCCGGCGACGGTCCTGGATGTGGGACGCTCCGACGCCTGACCCGCGCGCGCGTTTGGCGGTGGCTGATAAACTGACGGAGGAGCATACGTGGGAGGAATGAAGACCGAAGGATAAGGCGTATCGGCTCGAACGTCGTCGAAACTGCGGGTAGGGGCTTCCGAGTAGATATTCCCTCTTGGACTGTCCGCCGCGGGCCCGACTTCGCCGGTTGCGCCCTTCACCTTTTGCGTGTCGCCTCCGCCCCCACTTTCGCCCCAAACCTCTTCGGTTTTTTTGACAACTGCGGGGTCCAGCGGATTTGTGTCGTATTTAGTCTTCTTCTGCTCCATCTGGCGAGTTTTACGTTGGATTCAACAATGCAGTTTCAATCTTACTCGTCTGCAATCGCATACTCAACCGGCTGCCAACTCGTATCGCGCTCAGAAATCAGGAACGCGCGCATAGTTGGCGGTGTCGCTGCAAGACCAACAATCAGGTAGGTAGCAGATGGATAGAATGCCTGGCGGACATCTGTTTCTGAGGGGTGAGGTTCAGCTGAGCGAGGATGGGAATGATAAATGGCTATGAGTTGCTCGTTGCGCTGGCGCATTATGCGCTGGGCCCCGAACAACTCTTCGGGCGCCGCCTCGTACGTTATCTGTCGTTCTCTGGCGACGTTGCGCAAACGGTAGATAGAGGTGGCCAGACCTTCGCTCGTGCCGCCGATCAGCCCGCAACATTCGGCCGGGTTGGTCTCGAGCGCATGCGAGAAGATCTCTTCGACTTGTGCGCGCAAAAGCCGAATCATAGGAAGAAGATTTAGAATTTAGAATTTAGAATTTAGAATTGCGAATTGCGAATTTTGTCTAATTGGTGTTGAACAATTTCCCTACGATCAATCGAAGTGCCTGAAGATTTAGAATGTAAGCGATGCCGTCTCGTGAAAACGCCTCCTAATAAGTGCGATAAGAAAATTAGCCGAGCATGCGCAAACCTTCAACCAATCACCACTAGAGAGTCTTTCAGCAGTCAGACGAAATTCTAAATTCTAATTTCTAAATTCTAAATCTTTATTTGAAGATGCAACTCCTCTAATTGCTTTGGATCTACTTCTCCCGGGGCATCGATCATCAGATCGGATGCCGAGGCGGTTTTCGGAAACGCGATCACGTCCCGCATGTTATCCGTGCCGGCCAGGACCATCATGAGTCGATCGATCCCCGGAGCTATTCCGCCGTGCGGCGGCGTTCCGTATTCAAGCGCGTCCAGAAAGAAACCAAAACGCGACCGCGCCTCTTCGTTGGTCATTCCTAAAGCCTTGAACACCAAACGCTGAATGTCGCGGCGATGAATACGAATTGAACCACTGGCCAGCTCAACTCCGTTGATAACCGGATCGTAGGCCTTGGTGCGAATCTCTCTCAGCAACTCGGTTTCGCCCCCTTCCACTGCGCGTTGCAGCAACGGCAAATCTTCGTCCAGCGGTGAGGTGAAGGGATGGTGCATCGAGTAGTAGCGACCGTCTTCTTCGTGGTACTCAAACATTGGAAACTCGGTTACCCATAGCGGCGCGTAGACGTCAGCAGGGATCAACTTCTCGCGTTTGGCAACTTCGTTGCGTAACGCACCCAGGCTGGCGGCCACAGTCTTTTTCTTGCCGGCAACAATCAGAACGGCATCCCCTTGTTTGGCACCTGCAACGCTGGTCAATTTCGTGACGGTCTCTTCCCCGAGTGCCTTCAGGAGTGAAGAGGTAATGCCGTCACCAAGCTTGATCCAGGCCAAAGCCGTCGCTCCATAGCGTTTGACGAACTCTTGTAACTCATCCAGCGTCTTGCGAGAGAAACCCGCGCCTCCCTCCACTACTATTCCCTTCACGGCTCCTCCGCCGTCAAGCACCGACGCGTAAGGGGCAAAACTGGCGCCCTCAAGCGCAGTTGAAAGATCCTTGAGTTCCATTCCTTTGATTCGCAGATCGGGCTTGTCCGAGCCGTAGTCGCGCATTACCTTCGTGTAGGTAAATCGCGGAAACGGCAGTTGCAGTTCGACCCCGATCAGCTTGAACACCCGCGCGAACAGACCTTCAATCAGCGTGTAGATCTGCTCAGGTGTGGCAAAACTCATTTCCACGTCGAGTTGCGTGAATTCCGGTTGGCGATCTGCGCGCAAATCTTCGTCACGAAAGCAGTGGGCGATCTGGAAGTATTTGTCAAAGCCCGCGATCATACACAGTTGTTTGAAGAGTTGCGGCGATTGCGGCAGGGCGAAGAACTTCCCAGGTTGTACCCGAGCAGGCACGATGTAGTCGCGAGCCCCTTCGGGCGTCGATTTGATCAGAATTGGTGTTTCAATCTCGGTGAAACCCTGTTGATCCATGTACTGCCGGATCTCGGCCAGCACCCGATGTCTCAAATGCAGGTTCGACTGGAGCTGGGGCCGCCGCAAATCAAGGTAGCGATACTTGAGACGCAGATCCTCGCTGGCCAGTCCTTCTGAGCTCAGTGAATCAAGTTGAAACGGGAGGGTCCGCGCATCGTTGAGGACGTACAGCTCTCGCGCATGGACTTCAACTTCGCCGGTGTTAATCCTGGGATTGCGCTGAGACTCGTCACGCAAGGTTACTTCGCCCACCACGGCAATAACGTATTCACCGCGGACTTCTTTCGCTTTGGCGTGAGCCGTGGGAGCATCGTCCGCATTAAAGACCACCTGCGTGATGCCCTCGCGGTCGCGCAAGTCCATAAAAGTAAGCACACCAAAATCACGGCGGCGCGCCACCCAGCCCATCAGCGTCACAGATTTGCCAACGTCTTCTTTGCGCAGCGCCCCGCACGAGTGAGTACGCTGAAGATTTCCCAGGTTATCGAGCATAAACAGAATTTAGAATTTAGAATTTTGTTCGGCGTCAGGGCTTTGCACAAAAAGATGCGATGGTCTGTACAGTACCGCGAGCGAAGCGACCGGATGTTACCCTCGACTTCCCCATGTGATTTTCATAATTAGCAGCCAGTCAATTAGTTAGTTGAAGCGCAACATCCGGTCGCTTCGCTCGCGGTACTGTACTGATCGCGCTCCGCGTGTCGGTAGTCAGGATTTTTTGTGCAAGGCCCGCGTCAGTAATATTGGTTCTCACTAATATTGGTTCAATGAATAGTGTCTGTTTCGCGGTACTGGATAAACTCTAATTTCTAAATTCTAAATTCTAATTTTTCTGGGGTTGCGCGATTTCGATGCGATTGCCGCCAGGGTCGCGCACGTAGAATCGAGGCCAGCCGGGAGTAGGAATGTCATCCGGAAATATCTCGACTCCGTTCTCAATCAGGTGCTTTTTCGTGTTCGCGAGATCTTCAACTATCAGACAAAAATGCCTGCGGCTGGTGTGATTCTCCACCGAGTCTTCCATTGAGAGATGTAATTGTACCTGACCGAGCTGATACCACGCCCCACCTCGTCCGCGCGACGCTTCCGGCTTTGGCACCTCCTCGAGTCCGAGCACCAGACCATAAAAGTGCTTCGCCGCCGCCTCAACGCTGCGCGGCACGGTAACATTGACGTGATCTACTCTCGTGAACAACTCGACGGTCCTTTATTTGTGGCCGGTTCCCCTTAGCCAAATACGCAGCCACCCAATCGGACTTAATTTCCTGTAAGTTCGTGGATTCGTTTTGGATCAGAATGATAGTAAATCTCTTCGCGAAATCCTACCTTCGAATTTCTAAACTTTCTTTCTGGCAAAATCGGCCACTCTTTCAAACTGTTCTTCCTTGTTAGCTTTGCCTGGTGTTTGGGAAAGAAAAGCATTGAACTCCGCCGATCGATTTCTCGGGATGCTCAAAGAATTCCACGCGTCAGAGCGAAAGTGCTTTGCCAGAAAGACAATCTGACCAATGTGATATGCATAATGCGTCATCTGCCGGTTGATCGCCTGGACTACCGTATGTTGTTCAGCGCGAATGAAGACGGCGCGCTCCATATCCTCAGGTTGCAATGGCTCGAGCGCCCCGAACAAACATTGCCAGCCCTGCTCCCAATATGCGAGCAGGTTATCTTTGCTCGCATCTGGCGAAATCACAAACTCCAGATTCCGATTCCGATCCGGCTTTTCGCCATCGGTAGTCAGGAAGTCGGTCCATCGGGAAAGCATGTTGCCGGCGATATGTTTCATGATTACCGCCACGCTGTTAGCTTCCTGATCCAGGGTCACAAAAAACTCTTCATCCTTGAGCTGCGCCAGCGCTTTGTCGGCAAGCTTTTTGTACGTCCGGAATGTTGCCAGCGAGTCTTCAAGATAATGTGCAGCGAGCTCATCGTTCATGATCGTGTACTCTTTGGAGTGCGCTGCCTTGTCAGCGCTTTTGTGATTGAGTTCATACCCAAACTCCGAAAGTAGTCGCAAAGTGCTGATTCAACTCTCAGCCAATAACTGTCGGACCTCCGAAGCAATATTTTCTCGCTTCACGCTTTTCTGATCACCTGAGCGCATGTCCTTGAGCGCAACCTCGCCGCGAGCGCGTTCTTCATCACCCAGAATAACCACAAAGGGAATACCGCGCGCCGAAGCATGTTTGAATTGCTTGCCCAACTTGTCCGCTTCAGGATAGAGATCTACTCGCAGAGATTCACGCCGCAACTCGGAGGCAAGAACGACAGAATCCTCGATCGTATCTTCATTCCAGATCGTCACCATCAGATCCGCGGGCGCCGAGAGCAGCGCCGGCGGAAACATCCCGCGTTCCGCCATAACCACTATAATTCGTTCCAGGCCGAGCGAGAATCCACAAGCCGGCACATCCCGACCCAGAAACATTCCGACCAACCCGTCGTAACGCCCGCCCCCACCTAAACTGCCCGCCAGGTCCTTTACATGGATCTCAATGATTGCGCCGGTATAGTAACTGAGCCCGCGGGCGAGGCCGGGATCGATCCGGATGCGACTCGCCGACCCATTCGCTGCACAGAGCTGCAAAATCGACTGCAGTTCGTCGATTCCTCTGGCGCCGATTTCATCACTGCCGACGAATTCCACGAGGCGCCCAAGTATTGCCGAATTCAGAGCCAACTGCTGCGCCTCGTGGCTTTCTTCGATAGCAATTTGCGCTGCATCGTCCAATGAAGCCAGGTCAGCAAAGAAATCAAGCAGGGTGTTCGCCGGCGCGTTGGCAATCCCGCGCTCAGTCAGTTCCGTTTGTACCTTGTCTCGGCCAATCTTATCCAGCTTATCAAGCCCAACCAGGGCGGCATCGTGGATCTCCAACGGCACACCGGCCGCTGTCAGGATGCCAGTCAAAGCCTGGCGATGATTCAGCCGAATCGTAAAGTCATCAAAGCCCAGTTTCATCAGCGCCTCGCCGGCGGCTGCAATTATTTCGGCTTCGACCACCATCGAACGCGATCCGAGTACATCGACATCGCACTGATAGAATTCGCGAAACCTACCGCGCGCGGGGCGATCGGCACGCCAGACCGGTTGAATCTGATAGCGCTTAAAGAACTTTGGCAGTTTGTCGCGATACTCTGCCACAACGCGGGCCAGCGGCACCGTCAAATCGTAACGCAGCGCCAGGTCAGCTTCTCCAGTGCTCTCATGCACACCACGCTTCAGGATCTTGAAAATGAGCTGATTCCCTTCCTCACCGTACTTTCCCAGTAGCGTTTCAATGTTCTCGACGGCGGGCGTCTCCAGCGGCTCGAACCCAAAGCGTTCGTACACTTCTTTGACCACACCGATGACGTATTCGCGCTTGCGAACGTCTGCGGGCAGGAAGTCGCGCATGCCGCGCGCTGGTTGAGTTTTTTCTGAGCCCATTACTTGAAGATGGAAAATCCGGCGTAAACAACAAACTGATTGAGGCCGCGATTCGAGCCAGACCGACCACCATTTGAGATATGGTGAAATCTCACGCCGAGGGTCATCGCTCGGCGTCCGGAAGTGAAGATGCGCACTCCGGTTCCCGCTTCTCCAACAAACGCGAAGTGGCCGGCGTCGGGGAGAGGAACGGACTTATTGAAAATCAAGCCACCACCGTTCACGTGCAGAAAGGGGTGTACGCGAGAGCCGTTGGCAAAATCAAGCTGGAGACCAAGCGGCGTAACACCTGCTCCGTAAGCTGTTTCACGTCTGAAAACGCTCGCCGTTCCCACAGTCGTGCTCGAGACGATATCTCCTGTCGCAACCGCCAGCGGGATTGCGTCAAGAGTATATTGCAGCGCTACACTGTCATTGGCCGCGAGGGTTCGGCCATAGCGAAATGCGGCTATGACAAACTTGCGGTCGGCGGCTTCATCCTCGTGCAAACCGCCAAAAATGGTAGTCGCTTTGAACGAAATTCCGCCCCAGAAACCAAATTCGTTGTCACTTTTCTCCAGGCTATAGTCGGAAGCTTGAGCATTCTGAGTCGACCTGGAACCAGTATTCATCACTAGATCCTGCGGTGCGACTTGAGCATCGGTCGAGATTGAGGTGGTGAAACAAATGACCAGGGCCATCAACGCATTTATTGTTACTCTTCGCATTTAATACCTCCTTTGCGGAGGTTGTTTGATTTTCATTCCAATTACGATCGACAGAAGCCAGGGCGGACCATTTAGTGTTGTTTTGTGGATCGTGATGCAGTCTCTACACATTAGGCGAACGTGTTCAGAACGCCTCTGCTTTGTAAGTCTTTGTGTACTCGACATAGTTTTTCCAGAACACGCTCAAGTCTCGGACTTCGGCATCAGTCAGTTCCCTTTTAACCTTGCCTGGCAGACCCATCACCAGCGAGCGAGGTGGAATCACGGTGCCGGGCGATACAACTGCACCGGCCGCCACAATCGACAGCGCACCTACTCGTACATCGTCGAGTACCACTGAACCAATGCCGATCAGAGATCCTTTTTCCACGTAGCATCCGTGCAGCGTAACACTGTGGCCCACGGTGACCTCGTCTTCCAGGATCGTCGGATGGGTACCGTTCCGCACGTGGATTACGGAATTGTCCTGGACATTTGTGCGGTCGCCAATGCGAATGTAATGCACGTCGCCGCGCACGACAGCGTTGAACCAGATTGACGACTCCTCCCCAAGGTGCACATCTCCGACGACCTGCGCACTCTCTTCAACGAACGCCGTCGGATGAATGCGCGGGTGAATGCCCCGAAATGGCTTAATCATTTTGGCAATAGTAGCACAGACCCAGTCTGTGAAGGTTGAGTGGCCTTGAACCCAGAAAGGGATCATTTTCCATTCATCATTTTTCATTTTCCATTTTCCATTTTTCATTCGCTTATTTTTCTTTTTTTCTTTTGTGTAATTTCGTGGATCGTATTTCTTCCTTGTGAGTCAATACAATCCACTAAATCACACGAAAGAAAAACAAAATGGAAAATGGAAAATGATTGCTTTTCTCGATTGAATGCCATTCCAGCCTCACTAGTTGACAGTTGCCGCACTAGCGTGAGAGATTGCGCCCGTCATGATCAGGCTGCCTAAATGGCTCCCCCACAGCGGATTACTCTTCGTCGCCTTAGTTTCCACTCTTTTCACCCTTCACGGATGCGGCGGAACCCTGTTTAAGGTAAAGCCGGTTGTTGAGTTGCCACCCTTACCGGAATCAGCCAGGAGCGCCTCCGGCAACGGCATTACATTTCGAGTCGCTCCACTGTTAGCGGACGAAGAGAGCCAGGAACTGTTTGAGGCAAACCTTCCGGTGGCGGGCCTCTTACCGGTTAGACTGGAACTGGTTTACGACGGCGGGCAACCAGTAGAAATCAAACGGGCGCGGTTGCGTTTGCGCGACAGTGAGGACCGCGAGTGGACACCGGTGTCCGCAAAACAAGCATGCTCACGAATACTGAAGTCGAATGGGATATACGCTTACAATCCAAACTCGCGGAAGCAATTTGAGAAAGGGCTTGCCTCGTACGAGATTGATCTGAAAACTCCGCTAACGGCGAACGAGCGCCGCCAGGGATTTCTCTTTTTCCAGGCGCCTGACAAAGAGCCTGTTAAAACAAGTCAAGGCCTCACTCTAATAGTTGAGCGCCTGCCCCAGCCCATCGTAATCAAAATCAATTGAGTTCCAAGGTCGCGCCATGAGTGTTTTGCGCCAGGAACCGGATCCACAAACTTACACGAAAAATTTTGTGTTACTTCGTGGATCGTATTTGAGAAATGATCTCTTTCTGCTATAGCCTCGAATACGTTAATCCTGTCTGTCCTTGATACTTTCCACCGCGGTCTTGATAAGAAACATCACAATCTTCGTCGGATTGCAGAAACACAACCTGGCCAATGCCTTCGTTCACGTAAATCCGCAGTGGCAAATCGGCCAGGTTTGCGAGCTCAACCACCAGCCGGCCAACCCAACCAGCTTCGAGCGGTGTCGTGTTCACCAGCAAACCGGCACGCGCGTAGGTTGACTTTCCCATCGCGATGCCGGTTACGTTGCGCGGCATTTGAAAAGTCTCGACCGTTACGCCAAGCGCATAGGAATGCGGCGCCAGAAGGTAATAATTCGATCCATCGTCGGCGGTTCTAAGCGGAGGTTCCACCAGCGACGCTTCATCGAAGTTCTTGGGGTCAATCTCGCGTCCATGAATTGGCGAAAAAACGCGAAAGCCATCGTCGGCCAACCGCATGTCGTAGCCATAGCTTGATGAGCCTGCCGAGATAATGCGACGCCCATCGAGTTGACGCACCAGCTTTGGCTCAAACGGAGAGATTAGGTTATTTTCTTCGGCCATCTGCCGAATCCAGCGATCAGATTTTACTGCCATGATTTAACCAGTACGGACGGAATTAAAGAGCGTGACTGAAATTGAGCGGCACAGAATACAGCCAGGGATGCATGGACACAAGAGCAACAGAAGGGATCCACGAACTCACACGAAGTTTAGTGTAATTTCGTGGATTCTATTTTTTGCCTGGTTCGATTTTCCTGATCGAAACAGTCCCTACGCCCACCGTAAACTTGAAAAACGGCCCACCCACGCCGGCGCGAGCACGCATTACCGTTTGAGTCAGGCCAGGCCTCTCACGAGACTCAAGACTGCCGTAGTTGTCCTCAATCCTTCCCGCTTTAAGAATGTCGGCATCAATGTCGCCGTTAAAGCCTGGCGGCAACTCGAGGGTCAACGTGCCGGCAGCAACCCGGATGTCAGCACCAGTACCACGCCAACTGCGCGCGGGTACGTTTACCACTACGTTGCCCGCGGCGACGGTTGCTGAGACCACGCCCCCAGTCAAAACCAGGTTGGTTTCGCCCTCTACTGAGCTAAGCCGGATCGCGCCTTCAACACCACTCAGTTTGATCGCCCCTCTTCCACCATTGATCTCGAGATCAGTCACTGCCGGAAGCCGAATTCGATAGTCGATCTTCCAGGGCAAACTCAAAAGGTTCTTGGGAAAGTTTTTCGTTGACCGGCGCATGAAAGCTTTGTCATGTACACCCGTAGTCAGAATACTGACGTGATTGGAATCACTGTCAAACAGAAAATTATTAACCGCTGCAAGGCGGTTCAGATCGTCTTCATTTGCCCCTTTTAACTCGATGTCCGCGACGACCTCAACCTCGGAACGCGGCCAGCCTTCAATTGTGATTGAACCGGCTGGTGCGCCAACGATGGTTACGGTTCCGCCGTAACCAAGACGCTGGCTTTCGCGACGTGTCGTTGTGCGTTTAAGTAGTGTTTCGGGAACGGGTGGTGGCGTTTTGCTCTTCTGCGCGGATCTTCCACGAGTAACAAAGACTTCCGGCAATGCTAACAGAACGCTGATAACAAGGACCAACCAGGCCTTTGACGCCAAGCCTTTGTAGTTCATCTCTCCCGGAAGTTTCCTTTCCCCACGTAAGGTGCGGCGGGATAGTAACACGAGTCGCGATTTTGATTTCGGATCTTCACGAAGGAGTTCAACGCAAAGTTCGCAAAGATCCTCGCAAAGTACGCAAAGATATACCTTAGCGTTACTTTGCGTCTTCCGCTTGGCGTCCTTTGCGTTTTGATGTGCTCAAGCTCTTCACTTGGGGAACTAAAACTAATGGGCGCCTTTCGTCATTTAAAAGGCGCCCGCGATCCGAAGTCAGTGAATGTTCGGAAGTTTACTTTCGCAGAAACGTGATACTGCCGCTGAAGTTAGTCACGGAAACCGAAGACCGCCCATCACCAACATCGCCAACAAACTTGCGGCCATCATGCGTTTTGAAGTTGCTGTTCCAAAACTGGCCCAGCTCGATTTTCCTGGTTGGCGAGGCAGCCACCAGACTGAAGGCCGAGTTACCGGGAATTCGAATCGTGATGTCTCCCTTGGCTGAGCGAAACTCGTAATTGCCTCCGCGCGCAAACTCACCGTCGAAAAAGATATTGCCGATCGTGTTCTGCGCAATCACTTGTGAAGCGGTAATGCCGGTCAACTCGATGTCACCTTCTGATGAAACGTGGGCGCGAACGGAATCGCCCCGGATGTTGCTAACACTGATATTGCCGCGGCGGGTTTCAAGATCAACGGAAGTGTTTACCGGAACCTGCAGTTTGAAATTTACGTCGCCGATATCCGGCCGGCCGCGATTATCGCTCATGACATCGATGATCAGGCCCTGCTCCATCTGTTTTGGATACAAGTGAGCGGACGGCGACTCAATGGTGGCGGAGAGCTTAATCTCGTCGCGATCCCATGATTCCACCGTAATTGTGCCGGAAATATTTTTCAGTTCAATGCGGACGTTCTTGCCGGCCGGGTATCGTTTGGACATGCGCTGCTGGGCGCAAACTCCGGCGACGCCGAAACCGGCTACCGCCAGGAGGAGCAGCGACAGCAAAAGAAGACGAGCCCGCGCCACACTATTGCGCACGGGTATCGATCGAATATTCATTTCAGTGGGGCTCTTCAGTAGCAAAAATTTCCCGATTTCTGGGAGGACGATCCAGATCTTCGCATCGAACTGCCGATCATAAGTCAGCAAACTCTTTCAGCAGTGACAGCTTTTCGTTCAGGGCCGCGTTCAGCATCTCTTCAGAAACTTCATCGTGCGGGTTGCGGTTCAATTCCGTCATTGAATCGTTCACCGCCTGATCGATGACCTTGAGATTGCGCTCAAAAGTATCGCGCATGTCCTGACTCCACCGTACTTTGTTTACCTCCACGCGCTGGTTCCAGTAGCTGATGGCCTGCCGCTGTTGCCACATCCGGCTGCTGACATTCGTGCTATCGATGGCCGCGGTGGTGTTAACAACAGTCGCGGGACTCAAGCCCCCGCCGCTTTCGCCGCGTCGCAAAGCGACAATCGTTGTGAGTGAAACTACGAGCACGATTCCAATTACGGAAGCAGCAAGCTGCGGCAGCGACAATTCCCAGCTCCGGCTAAGCCAGCCACCGAAAGAGCCCTTTTGCGGCAAGATCGCCAGCGGGGCCGTTAAGACGCCCGCCAGGTTCTCACTTTCGATCACGTTGCGAATACGCAGCCACATCGCTCGTTCATTCGGGATTGGCGGGTATTCGCCGCGCTGTGCGCGGCAGAAGCCGACGATCGATTCCAGATCGCTTCGAACCTCTGCGCACTGAAGACATTCTTCTAAATGCTGATTAAGAACCAGCTCATCCTGACGGCTCAGACCGCCATCGAGCAGGTCGCTTACCAGTTCCTGACACTTTTCGCAGTTCATTGTCTTAAAACCTCTGTGGTGCCACCGGATTCAACTCGCATTACCCCCGGGGATTACGGCACGACATCTTCCGGTCTTTGCTCAATCAAGGGGAGACTGCGTTCAATTTTTGCTTTCAAACGTTTGGGGACTACCTGGCAGCTATCGGTTCGACCGAGCGAACCGGAAAGCATACCTTCGAAGCTATTCCTTCGTGTTCTGTTGCCTGAGCAACCCACGTAATTTCATCCGCGCTTTGTGCAGTTGTGATTTTGAGGTGCCTACCGAACACCCCAGCATCCGGGCAATTTCCTCGTGTTCGTGCCCTTCAATGTCGTGAAGAGTAAAAACCGTCCGATACCCGGGAGGCAACTGCGCAATAGCCTTATCGAGGGCGATCCGGTCGACCACGGGCATGGCGTTGGGGTTCTCGGTGCCTTTAACGATCTGCACCGGGGTTTCACCATCTTCGGTGGTCTGTTCCATCCGCACTCCGCGTTTGCGGAAGTGCATAAGCACCTGGTTAACCGTTAGCCGATGAAGCCAGGTGGTAAAGGCCGACTCACCCCGAAAACTACCGATTTTTCGAAAGAGCTGGATAAAGACCTCTTGGGCGAGGTCTTCAGCCTCCGAGACATTTCCCGTCATTCGCAGGCAAAGCGAATAGACCCTCCGATTATGTCTCTGGTAAAGCTGCTCAAAGGCTCCCATGTCTCCCTGAGCAGCGCTTTGTGCCAGAGCGTAGTCGGTGGTCTGTGGTGTCTCGGTTTCGGCTGCGGTCACGTGTGTCTTTTCGGGCAAGCAACTCAGGAGCCGAAACCCCTGGATACCTACTAACCACGACCATCACGTGTCCGCTATTTTCAATGAATTGGTACCGATCGCCTCGAACCACCCCATGATAATTGGTGCGAGGCTTACAGATACCCTCAACCGCGGGTGTGATGCCGCGCTTTGAGCGCGTCGTTGCCTTGCCCGACCCTAAAAGTTAGCCATTTTCCCCGGCCGCATCAACCCCGAGCCTGCTAAGGCGCCTGGGTGTTAGCGCTGAGCAACGAACGATTCCGAACGCTTAGGCATCATCCTCGACACGTCCTGCCGGACACCCGTCAAATCTGGATTGGCGACTGGAGCTAAAGATACGGTCATCTGCTCGTACTGACAAGCGGCAGATGGCTCAGCAGCACGTAGTAACACGAATCGGTTCGTGCGTTTTCATTCGAAGCCATGAGCGCCTCTGCCGGTCGGGCTTCAACTTCAATCCAATATATGGCAATTGCAAGCTGACGCTGATCGGGACTTACCTTCAGGAGCTCTGGTGAAGCGGCATCCGGTAATCTGAATCTTAGTGTGTTCTGCTGCCGGAGCAAGCTTGAAGGCAAGTCGACACTCAGTTGGGTATCTCGATTACTGTTCAGGACGAGTGAATCAATCAGAACACCATTGAGATATAAATAAATTCTTTGCTGATCCTGGATTCCTTCGCGTATGAATGGCAAGACTTTCATCTTGAACTTCAGATCTGCCGGCTTGTCCAACCCGAATATGAAAGTCGCCTCCTTTCCGTCGGTCCAGCGAAAGCCCGCTTCGGGCCAGCTCCATCCATACCATAGATACTTGTTGGAACTTTCAGGGTTAGCGAATTCGATTTCGCTTCCAATTACGAGGGGCGAATAGTCCTGGTCTAGCGGTGGTGTAATCAGACCGGCCAAAAACTGAGGTTGTCTCCAATCCCAAAGCTTGTTGCCCAACCCGATATTGTTCCAGCGCCATGTTTCGACAGCGAGAGCCCCGCGGGCATTAATGAACACACTAACTGCCAGGAGCAACGCTCCAAAGGCCAACTGGATAACCCACGCGAGATCCCATTCACGGCGCTGTTGCCGCCACGTCAACGCTGCCTTAATGGTTACCACTGTCAGCATTACGAACCATGGAACAAGGTCGGTGGTGAAGCGCGGTCCAAAACCATCACCACCCCACCAGTTCGAAAATCCCGAAATCGTTAGGACCATACCGGAAGTAACAAAGAACGCTAGCCACATCAGTCGTGGAAGCGGTCGATATTTCCAATGCCGAATCAGCAAAAGCGCCGGAAAGATCAGAACAGGGACAAAGACGAACAGACCTCGAGAGGGACTAATAAGGGTGCCTTGAAGACCAACCGGGAAGGTGCCGAAATCTAAACGATCGGCGCGATAATAGTTAGGGAGCAACTGGCCGAAATTGTGCCACGAATAATAGAGAAAGATCGCCAGCCAACCCATTCCTGTCAGCATAAACACAGCGAACTGGCGCCGGTAGAATAGAAACACAAAACCAGTAACACCAAGGATGACCACGCTGTTAGTTGGTCGCACGAAATACATCCATGCGAGCAAGGTTGCGAGCAGAACAGGAGGTAATTTTCGGATCTTTAGCTCCGCCATCATCAGAAGGTAAATCACAACTCCGGCCAGCATGACGCTCCACGTATGCGACCAAAGACCGCGTGAAGCAGTGCTCCAAATCTGGGTACCCAGACTTTCTCCCAGTGCGATTAGCAGACTCCAGCCGAAAGGCAACAGCATTCGGCTCAGCATGAAGAAAAGGCTGGAGAGTACGGCCATGAGCAAGGCCGCCAAAAAGAGTTCAAGTGTCATCTCGGCCAGCCAGTTAAAAGACCCGTCCGGATTTCGCGGAGATACACCGAAAACGCTTGCTACTGCAACATACGGAACTGAAAGGATCGAACTGCCCACAGGGAAAAAGTAGAAGATGTGATTTCCCACGACTTCCAACTGGTAAATGATTCCATTTG
This sequence comes from Pyrinomonadaceae bacterium, assembly GCA_035644135.1. GTDB lineage: Bacteria > Acidobacteriota > Blastocatellia > Pyrinomonadales > Pyrinomonadaceae > PSRF01. Next base: position 3,480 of record DASQPD010000178.1, on the reverse strand, counting down.
TCAGGTAATTATCGCGCGGCTTCGGCTCCAACACTGGAATGCCGCACGAATCCAAGCGGAAGGTCTGCTTTCGAAGCAAGCAATCGCTCAGGACCATCGAATAATTCGAATCGGTTACCTGATGGACTGGAGAAAACCAGAAGAGTGTAAAGGTGGTGAGGAAGATGAAGCAGATGGCGACTAGGTCACGCGCTCGCGTTTCAGCTTTCCAGATGTTCCATCTGCGACTGTGTTGGCTCATTCGCACATCTGTTTTTTCTGATCAACCCAAGTTTATTAATTGCAGTTGACCAGACTATACAGCATCCAGACTAAGCGCAATTCTGTGACATTTGCTGGCTGGACCAGTTGATCTAGCGTTACGGAATGAAGAAAAAAACGTGGGTTACTTAAACAACTTCGATGCTTTGTCCTGATCCGCGTTTATCTGCGTAAATCTGCGGCTAATTTCTTGCTCTCTCTGCTACGTCCAGTAAGTCCTATCTCAGGCTTTGACACCTTGCCTGCCAGAGGTTCAAGGTTAGATTTCGATTAGAGACTCAGAACAACTGAAATCGAAAGGAGAAAACCATGGCTATTTTCTTGGGTCTTGACAAGTCATCCTACCCTGGAGATAAAGTGATGAAGCTTGCACGTACGCAAGCTAACATTGTCTTCACAGGCTTGTATCTCGGCCCAGCTCCATCCCACCCAGATACCAGCTGGATGACGAAGCGGTCATTTTTGAGTGGACTGGGTTTCGGGTTTGCGCCCATTTACGTCGGCCAACAGCAGTCCGGCGGCCCAGGCTCTCACATTCTGTCAACCAAGCAAGGGAGGATTGACGGCAAGAATGCCACCGCATTAGCTCAGCAGGCAGGCTTCCCTCAATCATCGGTCATTTATCTAGACGTAGAGACCGGCCCACCGGCCGTGCCCGCATTCTTCGATTACTATACGGCGTGGATTCAGGCTCTGAGCAAAGGCGGCTTTTCGCCGGGCCTGTACTGTTCACACCTGCTCGCGTCTCAATTCCTTGCCCACGACAGTAGCGCCGTCCCCTGGGTGTTTCAACTTCAGTTCTCAGGAGGCCACGTCTTTAACCCACCTGTGCCAACGCCCAATCCGTCTAAATCAAAGTTCTCCGGCGCTAAGGTCTTACAGTTCGCGCAAAACTGCACGCTCAATTTAGGCACTACCCAGTTGGCGCCGGTCGACCTTGACACAGCACTCGTCCCCGATCCTTCGGTTGGGCCATCCGCCGTTCCTCCAAGCCCCGTGTAAAATTCTCTTGTCCCGGCGTCAGATCACTGCGGGGTGTATGTGCGCGTACTGTTTCCAGCGTTCATGCTGTTGATGGCTTTGACCTGTTCGAAGGTCAGCTTGTCTGCGCCCGCATTGATCTTGGCTATCGCCTTATCCAGGTTCGTCTTGATTGCCTCTTGTTGCTTTTTGTCAATCTTGTCCGAGATGTTCACCTTGAGCTTTTTCCCAAGGAGTTTAGTTTCATATTCATACAATCCATCCGGATCGACATACTTCACGGGATTGTTTAGCGCGTAAGAATAATGGTTCCAATGCTGAGGTTCGTTTTTGTAATTTCTAAACACAGCATCAGCTTCGTCGGGATCAGACGTTTCCTGGCGCTCAAAGTTGATGTCGTGAGGATCAGCCCCGGTGAACCGGCCCTGCATGCTGCGAAGTAGCGTGCCCCGAAGTAATCAAGTCCGGTTTCGTTGTCCCGTTCTTTTGAGGTTAAGAACGGGTAATTCCGTTCCGCGCACCCGCCCGCACGAGAGCGATTTGCCAAAGAACCGTCAGCATTTTTGAAGGGCGAATTGGGTCCTCGGCCTAGATAACTAGTAGCCAACGAGCCTTGATATTCAAAAAGAAATCGGCTTGTTAACGCTCAAGGATCCATCCACCAGATCGTCTAACTTGGAAAGAAAATCACCCCACTGAGTCGCGTCCCCGCTAGCTTCGACCACCTTTCTCAATCGCGCCACTTCATCTCTCAAGCGGATCACGTCCTCACCCGCAAGGAAGTCTCCGGAATGAGATCCGCTATAGACTACTTTCGACGCTAGAATAGGATATTCCGTTGAGGGGTTCTCTGATAACTGTCCGAGCTTCTGTCTGATCTCTCCAACAGAGGCAACATTGCCGAGCCAATGTTCGACCAGATGAAAATGCTCGTGCAAACAGGGGTTCTGTGCCTCCCATTGGTCATGTAACGCCTCGTCGAGCGGATCGTCCGATCTGATGTCGGGATAACCTGTGTCGTCAATGAAGAGAAGCTGAGGCCGCGGATGCGGCACGCTCAACCGCTGACTTTCGACACAATCACAGTACACAATCGCATTTAAGCTCATAGAGAAGTTGCCGGTGATGACCGGCCCTCTGTCGATCGATATGCTCGCCTCGAACCTAGAACTGTGCCCGTTGTGGACCTCTCCGTAAGGTGATATCGAAGTCCTCACCAATGATGCGAACGACCTTCAGTCTTCTGTCTGCATTGAAAACGCGAATAGCTCCACGCTGCGCTTCCTGCAACGTCAACTTAACTCCGCTCGCATCAATAAGCACGTTGCCTGATTGTCCGAGTGCTCGTCCGATTGCATTCTTCACTGTACCACTCGAGGCAACGCCACTCACTCCCTCCAAGATTTTTGCTTCGACCTTTACGCCATTGATAGCGATATCCGCCGTTCTTACTCCTTGGATACCTTTAGAAGCTGCCGCAGCGAGGACGTCGACATTTTTCCCCTCGGATGCCAGTCTTTGGAAAAGTGAGAGCTCGGTCTTTGAAGCGCTCCCTACGGCGCCCGTAACAGCGCCAGGCGGTCCACCAGAAGCCTCCAAGGCAAGAGCCGCAACCGCTTCAGTAATTCCTGGATTGCGTCCCAGGAATCCTAAGACAAACGCGCCCACTTCAGGACCAGCGATAGCCATGCCTACAAGGCTCAGGCCTGCTATCGCGGCGATGTTGCCGGGCGCTTGCACCTGACGGTACACCTGCACAATCTCCTTTGCCTGTTGTTGAGTGAATCCTTGGTTGATTAAGTCATTGTAGAATCTCGTAGTGCCATTGAGCGCTATCGAGTCCTGTTGACCATCCGGATCTGTGCGAGTGAGAGGATTGTTAACACAGTATTGGTACTGGTTCCATGCTTGGGGTTCTACGATATTCCTCTTGAAGTCGATCAGAGGATCAACGCTAGTCCATCGTCCTAACGTGGATCCGTAGAAACGATATCCAAAGTAATCCAGCCCCGTTTCAATGTCCCGTTCTTTTGAGGTGAACTGCTGGCGAATACCATCAGACACATTGTAACCCTGCCCCGTTGTGCGACCGCCAAACGCCGAGATCTCCTCGCCAAACGGTAGATAGTCATGCCGCTTCATGTTGGCCAGACTGCCCGTCTTGTCGAAGACCATCCGCGGCGTCCCTAACTGGTCCGTCACCAGCCATTGAATATTTGCCGCCGACGCGCCAACGTA